>NZ_PJLX01000010.1:0-197321 GCF_002843095.1 Pseudomonas sp. YY-1
TTCGATAGTCATGGCATTGATCCTTGTCGGTAAGTTAGGGATGGGTTGGTTTGCTAATCTTTTGTGCGCTAACCGTTTCCATGGAGCGAACTATATTTCGCAAAACATTGGCGCGCAAGATAAATGCATGGAAGATTTAGCTATACCCCCTTGCGCTCATTGGCATAAGCGCGGCGCGGGTCGATGTTTGCTCTGGCGCTCGTCGCGGATATTGAGTGTTTCGCAGGCAGGTCGGTGCGCTGTGTGCACCTGATCAGCTGCCTGGGGCGCCATCTGTGGTAGGCTGTGGCGATTTTCACCGGTCCGTCTTTCGACAGGAGTGTTCATGTCCCTGACCCGTATTTCCCTTGCTCTGGCGCTCGCGCTGGGCAGTAGCGTCGCTCTGGCTGCCGACCCCGATCAGGCCATTCGCCAGTCGCTCAAGTCGCTCGACGCCAACCTGCCTATCGAGGCCATCGCCGAGAGCCCGATGACCGGTATCTATCAGGTTCAACTGGAGGGAGGGCGTCAGCTCTACACCAGTGCCGATGGTCAGTTCCTGATCCAGGGCTATCTGTTCCAGGTCAAGGACGGCCAGGCCGTGAACCTGACCGAGATCGAAGAAAGCCGTGCGGTGGCACAGCAGATCAACGCCATTCCGGCCAAGGAGATGGTGGTGTTTGCGCCCAAGGCGCCGAAGACCCATATCACCGTCTTCACCGATACCGACTGCGGTTACTGCCAGAAGCTGCACAGCGAAGTGCCGGAGCTCAACCGTCTGGGCGTCGAAGTGCGTTATGTCGCCTTCCCGCGCCAGGGGCTGAACAGCCCGGCGGCCAAGGAGTTGGTCAGCGTCTGGTGCGCCAAGGATCAGCAGGATGCGATGAATCGCGCCAAGACTCGCCAGAGCGTTGCTGACGCTACTTGCGATAACCCAGTGGCCAAGCAATATCAGCTTGGTCAGATGATTGGGGTTAACGGCACGCCGGCCATCGTCCTGGCCAACGGCAAGATGATTCCGGGTTACCAGCCGGCGCCGCAGTTGGCCAAAATAGCTTTGGAGTCAAACGACTGAGTGCGGATTGACTAACAAACAGCCGCTTCGTAAGGTGCGGCTCTTTATCTGCGGCCGGGGCATGCTCCGGCCGTTTCGTGCAGTGCTGATGGGGAATTGAGTGTGAAGCCGGTCAAAGTAGGCATCTGTGGGTTGGGCACCGTCGGTGGCGGTACGTTGAATGTACTCAAGCGCAATGCCGAGGAGATTACTCGGCGCGCCGGTCGCGGCATCGAGATTGCCCAGATCGCCATTCGCTCGCCCAAGCCTCAGTACGACACCACCGGCATTACCATGACCAGCGATGTGTTCGAGCTGGTCAACAACCCTGAGATCGATATCGTCATCGAGCTGATCGGTGGCTACACCCTGGCCAAGGAGCTGGTGCTCAAGGTCATCGAGAATGGCAAGCACGTGGTCACCGCCAACAAGGCGCTGATCGCCGTACACGGTAACGAGATCTTCGCCAAGGCACGCGAGAAGGGCGTTATCGTCGCGTTCGAAGCTGCCGTGGCTGGCGGTATCCCGGTGATCAAGGCGATCCGCGAAGGCCTGTCGGCCAACCGCATCAACTGGTTGGCTGGCATCATCAACGGTACCGGCAACTTCATCCTCACCGAGATGCGTGAGAAGGGTCGTGCCTTCGAGGATGTACTCAAGGAAGCGCAGGCGCTGGGTTATGCCGAAGCGGATCCGACCTTCGACGTCGAAGGTATCGATGCCGCGCACAAGCTGACCATCCTGGCCTCCATCGCCTTCGGTATTCCGCTGCAATTCGACAAGGCTTACACCGAAGGCATCACCAAGCTGACTACCGCCGACGTGAATTATGCCGAGGCGCTGGGTTATCGCATCAAGCACCTGGGCGTCGCTCGTCGTACCGAGGCAGGTATCGAGCTGCGCGTGCATCCGACGCTGATCCCGGCCGACCGTCTGATCGCCAACGTCAATGGCGTGATGAACGCGGTGATGGTCAATGGCGATGCGGTTGGCAGCACGCTGTATTACGGCGCTGGTGCCGGCATGGAGCCGACTGCTTCGGCAGTGGTGGCCGATCTGGTGGACGTGGTGCGTGCGTTGACCACCGACCCGACTAATCGCGTGCCGCACCTGGCGTTCCAGCCGGACTCGCTGTCCGATCACCCGATTCTGCCCATCGCCGAGTGCGAAAGCGCTTATTACCTGCGCATCCAGGCCAAGGATCATCCGGGCGTGCTGGCTCAGGTGGCGAGCATCCTGTCGGAGCGCGGTATCAACATCGAGTCGATCATGCAGAAGGAAGTCGAGGAGCAGGACGGCCTGGTGCCGATGATCCTCGTGACCCATCGTGTGGTCGAGGCGCGTATCATCGAGGCTATCGCCGCCATGGAAGCGCTGGATGGCGTGACCTCGCCGGTCATGCGTCTGCGCGTCGAACAGCTCAACTAATCCCGTGTCCACCCGCAGGCGCAGGCCTGCGGGTGCAGCCGAACGAAGGTTTATCCCATGCGCTATATCAGTACCCGCGGCCAGGCGCCGGCCCTGAATTTCGAAGACGTGCTGCTGGCTGGCCTGGCCAGTGATGGCGGCCTCTACGTGCCGGAGAATCTGCCGCGTTTCACCGTCGAGGAAATCGCTTCCTGGGCTGGTCTGCCGTACCACGAGCTGGCCTTCCGGGTGATGCGCCCGTTCGTTGCGGGCTCCATCGCCGATGTCGATTTCAAGAAGATCCTCGAAGAAACCTACGGTGTATTCGAGCACAACGCCGTTGCGCCGCTGCGTCAGCTCAACGGTAACGAGTGGGTGCTCGAGTTGTTCCACGGCCCAACCCTGGCGTTCAAGGATTTCGCCCTGCAACTGCTCGGCCGTCTGCTCGATCACGTATTGGCCAAGCGCGGCGAGCGCGTGGTGATCATGGGTGCCACCTCCGGTGACACCGGCTCGGCGGCCATCGAAGGCTGCAAGGCCTGCGATAACGTCGACATCTTCATCATGCACCCGCACAACCGTGTGTCCGAGGTGCAGCGCCGGCAGATGACCACCATTCTCGGTGAGAACATCCACAATATTGCCATCGAAGGCAACTTCGACGACTGCCAGGAGATGGTCAAGGCCAGCTTCGCTGATCAGGGCTTCCTCAAGGGCACGCGCCTGGTAGCGGTCAACTCGATCAACTGGGCGCGGATCATGGCCCAGATCGTTTACTACTTCCATGCGGCGCTGCAGCTCGGCGCGCCGGCGCGCTCCATCGCCTTCTCGGTGCCGACCGGTAACTTCGGCGACATCTTTGCTGGCTACCTGGCGCGCAACATGGGCCTGCCGGTCAGCCAGTTGATCGTCGCCACCAACCGCAACGACATCCTGCACCGCTTCATGAGCGGCAATCAGTACGTCAAGGAAACCCTGCACCCCACCCTGTCGCCGTCGATGGACATCATGGTCTCGTCCAACTTCGAGCGCCTGCTGTTCGACCTGCACGGCCGTAATGGTGCCGCCATCGCCAGCCTGATGGACAGCTTCAAGCAGGGCGGCGGTTTCAGTGTCGACGAAGATCGCTGGACCGAAGCGCGCAAGCTGTTCGATTCGCTGGCGGTGGATGACGAGCAGACCTGCGAAACCATCACCGAGGTGTACAAGGAATGCGGCGAGCTGCTCGATCCGCATACCGCCATCGGTGTGCGCGCCGCGCGTGAGTGCCGTCGCAGCCTGGCGACGCCGATGGTGGTGCTGGGTACCGCGCATCCGGTCAAATTCCCTGAGGCAGTGGAAAAGGCCGGCATCGATGCGGTCCCTGCATTGCCGGCGCACCTGACCGATTTGTTCCAGCGCGAGGAGCGCTGCACGGTGCTGGCCAATGACCTGAAGACCGTGCAGCAGTTCGTTGCGGCTCACGGTAATCGCGGCAAACCGCTCTGAGGTGTTCTGCTTCGATGAAACCGGCGCCCTTGTGGCGCCGGTTTCGTTTGTGGCTGGCTCAGAGGGCGAAAATCAGTGCCAGCAGCGCCATCAGAATGATCAGGATCAGCCAGATCAGTGCGTTCAGGCGACTGGCTCGCACGACGCCTGCGCCGCGCAGATGCACGGGTGGATCGTCTTCCAGGTATTGATCGATGCGGCGTTCGGCTTCCTGCTGATCGTTGGCCAGGTATTCGCTCAGCAGGTCGATGGCGGCCTGACGTTGGCCTGCATGCACGAGCTGGCGTACTGCGGGTGGGAGTTCATTCATGGCACTGTCTGTCTCTCGGGTTGGCGGTCATAACTGAGACCCGGTTAGCGCTTTTTTGCGTGCGCAACGAAGGTACCTGAGGTTTAATTCGACACTTCGCGAATGGATGCGTTTTAGCCGAATCATGGATGAGCCCAGGTGCCTGCCTCTCTTCTTCCCATTCCAGTCCGCTTTTCGGTTGCCTTGCGCCGAGGATGACGGCTGCGCGCTCGTCTGACGAACGGCATCACATTTATCACATGTGAGTTCTTTACATGTTCACATGTAAGGGTCTAGTCTGCGTTTCATGGACAACAAATCATCAGCCCATTACCAGCGTCTTTATCGTCAGCGTCTGCGTGAGCAGGGGTTGGTCAAGAAGGAAGTCTGGATCTTGCCCGAACATGCACCGTTGTTGGTCGCGTTCGAGCGCAAACTGCGCCAGCCACAGTCACTGCTGGCTTCGATGGAGAAGGAGGAGGGTATGAGCATGCCTCAAGTTTGGACCGCCCAGGCGCTGCATGAAGCGCTGGCGGCAACGGAACTGTTCCAAAGCGCTCAGGCCAGTATCGAACTGATTCAAGGTGCCGATGCCAGCCTGCACATCACCATGCGTGAGTACGGCGACCTGCCGTTGTTCATCGCTGTATTCGGTGAGCAGATCATCGTCGAGGCACTGCTTTGGCCGGCGGCGGACGTCAAGGATGCGGCGACCTTCAACGAAGAAGTACTGCGTACCCACAAGCTGTTCCCGCTGTCGTCCATCGGCCTGGAGAAAATGGTCGACGGGCGCGATTGCTACACCATGTTCGGCGCGTTGAGCTCGTCCTCGACCTTGTCCGATGTGGTGTTCGAAATCGAGTTGCTGGCGGACAACGTGATCAAGGCCACCGAAGCCTATGAAGGCTTCCTCAAGTCCGGCGCCTGAGAGGAGAGAAGACGATGAATGTCTGGAGCAAAATGCTGACGGCGCTGCGTGGCGGCGCCAATGAAGTGGGTGAGGCGGTGGTCGATAGTCAGGCCCTGCGCATCCTCGATCAGGAAATCCGTGACGCTGATGTCGAGCTGCGTAAGTCCAAGGAAGCGCTGGCCGAGATCATGGCCAAGCAGAAGTTGGCCAGCGACAAGGTGAACAAGAGCGCGGCGAGCATTGCCGAGTACGAACAGTACGCGCTGAAGGCGCTGGACGCGGGCAACGAAACCCTGGCCAAGGAAGTCGCCGAGAAGATCGCCAACCTGGAAATCGAACAGGCCAGTGAGCGTGAGCAGGCTGAAGGCTTCGCCGCCAGCGTAGCCCAGTTGCGCAAGGCCGTGACCCAGGCTGAAGGCAACATCAAGCGCCTCAAGCAGCAGGTGGATACGGTCAAGGCCACGGAAAGCGTGCAGAAGGCGCAAATGGCTGTGGCTCAGCGCTACGGTGGCTCGCAAGCCAAGCTGCAGACGGCGGTCGAGTCGCTCGAGCGCATCAAGCAGAAGCAGGCCGAGCGTGCGGCGAAGATGGAGGCTTCGGCTGAACTGGCTGCCACCAGCGCGCCGGACGATTCGCTGGAAGCCAAACTGCGTGCTGCCGGCATCAAGGCCGACAACGCCAGCGCCGACAGCGTGCTGGCCAGGCTGAAGGACAAGTCCAAGGCCTGATCAGAGGCGCATGAACCGGCAGGTGCGAACCATCGCACCTGTCGTATGGATTCGGGAAAAGGAAAGCCATGGAACTCTTCCTGCAGACAGCTCTGTCATTCCCCACCGCTATCTACAGCTTCCTGCTGTGCGTGGCGGTCATCTACTGGTTGGTCGTCGCCGCCGGTCTGCTCGAGGTCGATTTGCTCGACGTCGAGGCCGACTCGATGATGGAAGGCAGCGGCCAAACCGAAGGCCTCGCCGGCCTGCTCTACAAGCTCAAGCTCGACGGTGTGCCAGTCACTCTGGTGCTGACGCTGCTGTTCTTCTTTGCCTGGTTCGCCTGCTACTTCATCGAGCTATGGCTGCTGCGGCACCTGCCGTTGGGCATCCTGCGTTATCCGCTAGGGCTGGTGATCATCGCTGGCGCCCTGGTGCTGGCTGCCCCCCTGTGCGCGGCAATCTGCCGGCCGCTGCGGCCGCTGTTTCACAAAATCGAGGCGGTCAGCAGCAAATCGGTATTGGGCCAGGTGGCCGTGGTGCGCAGCGGCCGTGTTACTGCCACTCATGGTGAGGCGGTGCTGGAAGATGGCGGCGCTGGTTTGATCCTGCGGGTACGTGCCGACGAGGCACTGGGTTTCAAACGCGGCGACCGCGTCGTGCTGCTCGAGTACCTGGCGGCCGAACACGCCTATCGCATCATCACCGAAGAAGAGTTTCGCGGCATCTAGCCGACCATTCGTACGTAACAGAGGGCTGGCAGAGTGGGGCGTTGCCTAACCTGCCTGCACAACTAGCAAAGGAGTAGAGCTGTAATGGAAAACGTCATTCCCTTTATCGTCGGGGCAGGGCTGGTCGTCCTCTTCATCATTGCCCTGATCGCCTTGTTCAAGGCCTTCTACATCAAGGTTCCGCAGGGCACCGCGCTGATCGTCAACGACATGAGCTCGACGCCCAAGGTGCACTTCACCGGCTCCTTGGTTTACCCGGTGATCCACCTCAAGGAGTTCATGAAGATCTCCCTGATTACCCTGGAAGTCGATCGCCGCGCGAAGGATGGCCTGATCTGCCGCGACAACATGCGCGCCGACATCACCGTAGCCTTCTACCTGCGCGTCAACGAAACCCAGGAAGACGTGCTCAAGGTGGCCAAGGCCATCGGCGTGGAGCGTGCTTCCGACCGTGCGGCGGTCAACGAACTGTTCAACGCCAAGTTCTCCGAAGCCCTGAAGACCGTCGGCAAGCAGTTCGATTTCGTCCAGTTGTTCGAGAATCGCCAGGACTTCCGTGATCGCATCGTCGAAGTGATTGGCAACGATCTGAACGGTTACGTGCTCGAAGACGTGGCCATCGATTACCTGGAGCAGACGGCCAAGCACTCGCTGGACCCGAGCAACATTCTCGATGCCGAAGGTATCCGCAAGATCACTGAGCTGACCGCTGCGCAAAACGTCATCACCAACGAACTGGAGCGCAACGAAGAGCTGGCGATCAAGAAGAAGAACGTCGAAACCCGCGAAGCGACCCTGTCGCTGGAGCGTCAGCAGGCCGATGCCGAAGCGCGCCAGAAGCGCGAGATCGAGACCATCCGTGCCCGTGAGGAAGCAGAAACCCTCAAGGTGCGCGAGGAAGAGCGCCTGAAGGCCGAGCAGGCCCGCATCCAGACCCAGCAGGAACTGGACATCCGCGCCGAGAATCACCAGCGCGAAGTGGAAGTGGCGCAGCAGAACCGCCAGCGTGCCGTGGTCATCGAGGTGGAAAAGGTTACCCGCGCCAAGGATCTGGAAGTGGTCTCCCGCGAGCGCGAGGTCGAGCTGCAGCGCATCGAGAAGGAAAAGGCGCTGGAAGAAGAGCGCAAGAACATCGCCGCCGTGGTGCGCGAGCGTGTTGCGGTCGAGAAGACCGTGGCGCAGGAAGAGGAGCGCATCAAGGAAGTGCGTGAAGTGTCCGAGGCCGAGCGTTTGAAGCAGGTCACTGTGCTCAACGCCCAGGCCGAAGCCGAGCAGGAGCTGGTGCGCCAGGTCAAGCAGGCCGAAGCCGACGAAACCCGTTCCAAGCACAAGGCGGTGGAAATCAACAACCTGGCCCAGGCCGAACTGGAAGCAGCCGCCAAGAGCGCCGAAGCCAAGAAGAAACTGGCCGAAGGTATCGAAGCCGAACGCGCCGCACCTGGCCTGGCCGATGCGCGTGTGCGTGAAGTCACCGCTGCCGCCAAGGAGAAGGAAGGTCTGGCCGAGGCTCGCGTGCAGGCCGAGCGCCTGATCGCCGAAGCCAAGGGCGAGCAGGAGAAGGGGCTGGCGCAAGCGCGTGTTACCGAAGCGCAGGCAGCTGCCAAGGAAAAAGACGGCCTGGCCGACGCCAAGGTGCTGGAAGAGAAACTCGGCGCCCAGGCGCGCGGCGAAGAGCAACTTGGCACCGCCAAGGCCAAGGCGACCCAGGATCTGGGTATGGCCGAAGCGCAGGTACTGCTGGAGCGTCTGAACGCCGAAGCGGAAGGTCTGGGCAGGAAGTTCGGCGCTCTGGATTCGCTCAGCGACAACGCCCGCCAGCACGAAGAGTTCCGCATGCAGCTGGAGAAGAGCTTCGAGGAGGCCATGGCCGCCATCGCTGCGAACAAGGACATCGCCAAGGATCAGGCCGAGGTGCTGGCTACCGCGCTGGCCAAGGCGAAGATCGAGATCGTCGGCGGCGAAGGCGACTTCTTTAATTCGTTCGCCAAGTCGTTGTCGGTGGGCAAGGCCATCGAAGGTGTGGTGGGCAAGAGCCCGGTGGTGCAGGACGTGCTGTCGCGCTTGCTGGCCGGCAAGGCGGCGCCCGCAGCGCCGGTGGCCGCGCCAAGCGCAGGGCCTGATCAGGCCTGAGCGCGTTGCCTGTAGGGTGGGCTTCAGCCCACCACTGGCGACACGAGCGGCGGACAAAAAGAGCGTTGTCCACCCTACCGGCCACAGCATGCCGAGCCTTGTGGGAGGGGCTTTAGCCGCGAACCTCCCACGCATTTTCCAGACCCTTGCCCTGCTGATCGGGCGAGGGTGCTCGATGCCGAATATCCAGGAAGAACACGATGTCGGACGCACAAACACAGGACGTATTGGACAAGGCTGTCGCCGAAGGCGGCGCCTACGAGGTGCTGCAGCGGCGCCTGCAGGAGCAGGGTCAGCGCCTGCGCAGTTTGACCGAGACGCTCAATGGTCAGCGTCTGGCCGAGTTCGGCAGCAGCGCCATGGAGGCTATCGGTCGGGTGCGTATCCGCACCGAGAACAACTGCATCGCCCGCGATATCGTCCAGGTCGGTGAATGCCTGCTGTTCGGCTACAACGTGTTCCTGGGGCTGAAGAAGGAAACCAGCGTCGCCGACGTGTTCTCCCTCTACCGCCTGGTGGAAACCCCTGACGGCTTCGATGCCGAGTCAGTGCCGCTGGAGGGCAGCTTCCTGGCTCAGGCCAGTTTCGTCGCCGATTTCAACGAGCTGTACACCTACTACAAGAACACCCGTCTGCTGCAGCTGGCCATCCGTGACGGCAAGCTGCTGGCGAGTTTCCAGATCGGTGAGCGAATCACCGACATCCGCGTGTTCCGCTGGTCGATCTCCACCGACGGCAAGGACGTCCGCTACATCGACAACCGCGGTGAGCGCGATATCGCGTTGCCGGCGCCGTTCGACTTCGAGTGGCAGAAGACCACCCGCGAGATGGTGGTCATGGGCCGCCATCCGCACGTGAACATCCTCGACAGTGTATTCGTCGAGACCGTCGGCGGCGATCTGACCATCAAGGTCGAGAACAATACCCAGGACGGCCAGGGTATCTACCGCGAAGCCGTGGTCGACAAGACCCAGTCGCTGGATGACGCGCAGATCGAATACGCGCGCCTGGGCAGCCTGATCCTTTTGAAGATCCTGCCGTACCGCGAGGAGCAGTGGCGCTACCTGGTATTCAACAGCCTGACCAATCAGGTCGAGCGCATCGACGCCATCGGCCTGGCCTGCGTGCAGCTGCCGGAAGACCACGGCATCATCTTCCCCGGTGGCTATTACCTGCAGAACGGCGAGCACAAGACCTTCGAGCAGTCGATGGTCGGCATGCGCTTCAAGCGCTCGGTGCGCTCGCCCAACGGCGAAGACGTGCAGTACATCTTCTACCACCCGGAAGAAGGCCGCGCGGCGCTGTTCACCTACAACATGATCAATCGCCAGTTGCACAACCCGATCTTCGGCCACGGCTATGCGCGCCTGGAAGACGGGCGCATGGTGATCTTCTCCGCCGAGGGCAGCGAGCCGACCCGCATCCATCCGATGCAGATCTGGCAGACGCCGTTCGAGAGCGAGGACTACGCCGCTCGCCAGCCGGCGCGCAGCGGTTTCTTCGGGCGCATCGGCAATGCTGAACTGGTGCGTGGTGTGTCCGATCTGCTCAACCTCAGTCGCGAGATCGACAGCCGCGAAGTGTCGGTGGCGCGTTACACCCAGCTGTGCCAGAACACTCGTCGTTTGTTCGACATCTATCACTGGCTGGGCGACGCCCAGTGCGCCGAGCTGGCGCCGCTGCTGCGCGAAGTGGCCGCCACTTCCGAGCTGGTGCTCGACGAGTTCGAGAAGGTCGAGAGCATTCGGCAGCAGTCCAGCCGGGCCATGGCCGAGGCCGAGTCGCGGCAGAAGAGCCTGCTCTCGGGTCTGCTGGTCGACAGCTGGGACGAGGTGCAGCACTTCGTCGAGGCGCTCAACGCCATCACTGCGCAGCGCGGCCAACTGCTGACCATCCGCGACTACCGCTATATCGACGTGGCGCGCATCGATGCCATGGAGACCGAGCTGCTCGAAGCGCAGGAACGCGTGGCCACTGCCACCTCGGCTTTCCTCGCCAGCGATGCGGCGCTGCAACCCTATGTGCAGCGCCTCGGCGAGCTGGACACTCTGGCGCAGAAGGCCGAGACCGTCACCCAGCTCAACGAGCCGCTGGTCGAGATGCAGGAGATGGCCGGCAACCTCGACATGCTGTCGAGCCTGATGGCCTCGCTGAAGATCGACGATGCCACCCAGCGCACGCGTATCGTCGAGTCGATTTCCGAGGTCTACGCCCGGCTCAACCAGGCCAAGGCGCGCGCCGAGCAACGGCGCAAGGGCCTGGGTTCGGCCGAGACCGTGGCGCAGTTCGGCGCCCAGTTCAAACTGTTCGGCCAGGGCATCACCAACGCCCTGGCACTGGCGCAGGATCCGGAGAAGTGCGACGAGCAGCTGTCGCGCCTGCTGGTGCAGCTGGAAGAGCTGGAAAGCCAGTTCGGCGATCAGGAACAGTTCCTCAGCGACATTCTCGGCAAGCGCGAAGAGCTGCTGGAAACCTTCGAGGCACACAAGCAGAGCCTGCTCGACGAGCGTCAGCGCCGCGCCCAGGGCGTGCTCGATGCCGCCCAGCGCATCCTCGACAGCCTCGTCCGGCGCACCGCACGCCTGACCCAGATGGAAGAGCTCAACGCCTTCTTTGCCGCCGACCCGCTGATCCTCAAGCTGCGCGAAATGGCCGAGCGCCTGCGTGAGCTCAAGGACAGCGTCAAGGCTGACGATGTCGAAGCGCGTCTGAAGGCCGCACGCGATCAGGCGGTACGTGCCCTGCGCGACAAGAGCGAGCTGTTCGAAGAGGGCGGCAACGTCATCAAGCTCGGCCCGCGTCACCGTTTCAGCGTCAACACTCAGGAACTCGACCTGACCCTGATGCCGCGCGGCGATGCACTGTATCTCCACCTGACCGGTACCGATTTCCTCGAACCGCTGCGCGACGAGACGCTGGAAAGCCTGCGCGATTACTGGCAGGTCTCGCTGGAGTCCGAGTCGTCCGCGCTTTACCGCGCTGAATACCTGGCGGGGCTGGTGCTGGACGCGGCTCTGGGCGGGCGTGAAGGACTGAGCCTGGATCTGCTCAAGACCCATCTGGCGCAACCCGATGACCTGACCCGGCTGATCCGCGACTTCGCTGCGCCGCGCTACAAGGATGCTTACGAGAAGGGCATCCACGACCACGATGCGGCGCTGATCCTGATCCAGTTGCTGCCGCTGCGCGAAAGCGCCGTACTGCTGCGCTACGCGCCGGCCGCGCGGGGTTTCGCCGCGCTGTTCTGGAACCGTTGGGGGCAGGACATCGAGGCCGAGCTGTGGCCGGAGCGGGCGCGCAGCAGCCTGCACCTGCGCCAGTTGTTCGGCAGCGAGGATGGCGTGCAACGCCTGCGCGAAGAGATCGATGCAGCCATGCAGCGCTTTTTGGGCCAGCACCCGCTGCCGGTGGACGCAGCGCAGCGCCAGGCGGCAGCGGTTTATCTGGTGGAGGAACTGGCAGCCAAGCCGGTCGAGTTCAGCTTCAGCAAATACGCCCGGCAACTGCTCGATACCCTGCAGCAACGCATGCAGGCTAGCCATGTCTGGGACGACTACCGCGCTGCGCTGGACAACCTGCGTGGCCGTCCGGTGCAGCGCTGGTCGCTGGCGCAGACCTGGTTCGACGGCCTGTGCGCGCAGGACGCCGCCATGAATGAACTGGCCGACTACGTGCCCGAGGCAATCGCCGTCAGCCTGCTGGATGAAGAATTCCCGCGGCGTTTCACCGAGGTCGATCTGCGTTTCTCCGTCAGCGGCCTGCTCGGCGATCACCCGCGCGTGCAGGACGGTACGCTGCTGCTGGCCATCGACGACTACTTCGCCCGTCTGCGCCAGCATCTGGATCATTTCGTGCCGCAGCTTTCGCGCTACCAGGCGCTGCGCCAGGAGGTCATCAACCGCGAGCGCGATGCACTGCGTCTGAGCGAATTCAAGCCACGGCCGCTGTCGTCCTTCGTGCGCAACAAGCTGATCAACGACGTGTACCTGGGCTTCATCGGCGACAACCTGGCCAAGCAGATGGGCACCGCCGGCGAGAACAAGCGCACCGACCTGATGGGCCTGCTGATGCTGATTTCGCCGCCCGGCTACGGCAAGACCACATTGATGGAGTACGTGGCGCACCGTCTCGGCCTGATCTTCATGAAGATCAACGGTCCGGCCCTCGGTCACGAGGTGCGCTCGGTGGACCCGGCGCAGGCCCCGGACGCCACCTCGCGTCAGGAGCTGGAAAAGCTCAACCTGGCGCTGGAAATGGGCAACAACGTGATGCTCTATGTCGACGACATCCAGCACACCCATCCCGAATTCCTGCAGAAGTTCATCTCGCTGTGCGACGGCACGCGGCGTATCGAAGGCGTGTGGAAGGGCAAGACCAAGACCTACGACATGCGCGGCAAGAAGTTCTGCGTGGTGATGAGCGGCAACCCGTACACCGAGTCCGGCGACGTGTTCAAGATTCCCGACATGCTCGCCAACCGCGCCGACATCTACAACCTCGGCGACACCCTGGGCGGCATGCAGGAGGCTTTCGCGCTGAGCTACATCGAGAACAGCCTGACCTCCAACCCGGTGCTGGCGCCGCTGGCCACCCGCGACATGGCGGACGTCTACCGTTTCGTCGCCAAGGCCGAGGGCAAGCCGTTCTCCGCCAACGAGCTGAGCCATACCTACAGCGCCGCCGAGATCAACGAGATCACCGCCACCCTGCAGCGCCTGATGCAGGTGCGTGACGTGGTCGGTCGGGTCAACCAGCAGTACATCGCCAGCGCCGCGCAGGCCGACAGCTACCGCACCGAGCCGCCGTTCAAGCTGCAGGGCAGTTACCGCAACATGAACAAGATGGCGGAGAAGATCAGCTCGGTGATGAACGATGCCGAGCTGCTGCAACTGATCGCCGACCACTACCAGGGTGAGTCGCAGCTGCTCACCACTGGCGCCGAGGAGAACCTGCTCAAGCTCGCCGAATTGCGCGGCAACATGACGCCCGAGCAGGCCGAGCGCTGGGCGCAGATCAAGCGCGACTTCATGCGCAACAAGGCCATGGGCGGCAGCGATACGGATGTTGGCGGGCGCGTGGTGGCGCAGCTCAATGACCTGGTCGAGAGCGTGCGCGGCCTGGGCGCTACCGGCAAGCCGGCCAGCGAGGCGCCGGGCATTCCCTGGGAGCAGCTGCTGGCTGGCCTGGACAATCTCGGCAAGCTGCGCCCGCAGGTGGAGGTGGTTGCGCCGCCACAGCCGGGCACGCAAAAATTGCTCGAAAGCCTGGCCGATAGCCTGGAAAACAGCTTCCTGCCGCTGATCAGGGCGATGGACAAGAAGATCGACATCGATTTGCGCACCCACAACCGCATGCTGGAAATCTCCACGCAACTACGTGATCTCGGCACGCTGCTCGGGCATGAGCAGCGCAGCGACGCCGCGGACGACGAGGCGCCGTGAGGCGAGGCAGGCTTGTCGAGTTGCGCCCGCTGATCGTGATCAGCGGCGCGATGTTGCTGGTGCAACTGGTCAATGGCGCCCTCGGCGGCGCCTTGAACCTATGGGGTCTGGTGCCCCGGCATATCGAGGCGCTGCCCGGCATTTTCCTTGCGCCCTGGCTGCATGGCAGTTGGGCGCATCTGCTCAGCAACCTCAGCGGCCTGCTGGTGCTCGGTAGCCTGGTGCTGCTGCGCTCGCGCCGCGATTTCTTCTTCGCCAGTGCCTTCATCATCATCGGCAGCGGCATGCTGGTCTGGCTGTTCGGCCGCACCGGCCTGCACGTCGGTGCCAGCGGCTGGCTGTTCGGCTTCTGGGGGCTGTTGCTGGCTCGGGCCTGGTTCGAGCGCAGCCTGCTCGACCTGTTGCTGGCGGTGCTGGTGTTCTTCCTCTACGGCGGCTGGTTCTTCGGCCTGCTGCCGCGTGCCGGCGTTTCCTTCGAATACCACCTGGCGGGGGCTTTCTGCGGTGTGTTGTACGCCGCGCTGACTCGTCGCCGCATTCAACGATAAAAAGGGACTTTTAATGGATTTCAATCGCCTCGATCAGCAACTGCGTGAGAGTTTGGCCGACCTGCGCCTGAGCAATGAGGAGCGCGACGAGCTGCGCCAGCTGGGCAGCGAGCTGAGTAGTGATCAGGTGCGCTTCATGCGCAACCGCGCCTTCGCCCTGGCTCGCGAGTTGATGCGCGAGCCGGCCAACATCGAACCGGTGCTGAAGTGGCTGGAGCAGGTGATCAAGACCCTCGACAGCGTCGGTAGCGCGCCCCGCGTGGAGCATGCCAGCGCTCACTTCAGCCCGGGGGAGAGCTGCCGGCGCAAGATTCGCGAGCTGTGCCGCCAGGCACGCAGCAGCGTGGATATCTGCGTCTACACCATCTCCGACGATCAGCTCAGCGAGGAGGTGCTTGCCTGCCATCAACGCGGCATTGCCGTGCGGGTGATCACCGACAACGAAAAGCAGTTCGACGAGGGCAGCGATATCCAGTGGCTCCGCGACAAGGGCGTGCCGCTGCGCATCGATGCTGGGCCCTTCCACATGCATCACAAGTTCGCCCTGTTCGACGGGCGCCTGCTGCTCAACGGCAGCTTCAACTGGACGCGCAGCGCCACCACCAGCAACGAGGAAAACCTGCTGGTGATCGATCATCCGCAGCTGGTCGCGGCCTATGGCCGTGAGTTCGAAGCACTCTGGGCGCGCTACGCAGGCAACTGATGGATCACCCTCACGCCCGCCAACTGCTCGGCTTCTATCGCAGCTGCTACCTGGCCGATAGCCGCGACCTGGATCTGGACAACCTGAGCAAGCTGCCCGCCAATCGCTGGGCCTGGCTCGATGGGCGCGAGGAGCTGGCCAGCGGAGGCTTGCCGCTGCTGCCATTGGCGGCCGAGCTGGGCCGCAGCCTGGCCGAGGCGCAGGCGCTGTATCAACGCGAGCTGCAACTGGTCTACGGCGTGTTGCCGATCTGTGGCCGGCTGCAACTGGAAACCGGCGCCGCGCAGACGATTTGCGGTCCGCTGTTCTATTACGAGGCCAGCCTGCAGACGACGGCCGACGGGCAGAGCCAGATGTTCGCCATCGACGTGCAGCGCGCCCATGGCAACTGGCGGCTGCTGCGCCGTCTGTTCGATGAGAGCGGCAGTGCTAGTCTCGATGATCTGCCGCTGCCGAGCGGCATGCTGGACGGTGCCTTGCTGGGGCGACTGCTGGCCTGGGTAGAGCGCAATACGCGGGTGGGCGAGGTGAGCGAAGCCGCAGGCTTCCCGCTGTTGGCCGAGGCCGATACCTTGGCCAAGGCGCAGCGTCGTCGCAGCCTGTCGCTGCAGTCCGGTGCCTTCGTCGCCCTGGTGCCGCGCGGCAGTGGCAGTCGCGGTATTGCCCATGAGTTGCAGCTGCTGCAGGAGGCCGAGCAGCTGTCGCCGGCCTTGTTGCAATTGCTCGGTGAAACGCCAGCCGTGCAGACGACCGGCTCGATCAGCACGCCGCAGCGCCTGCCGGCGCAGCTCAGCACGGCGCAATGCCGGGCGCTGGATAATGCCGCGCGTTATCCACTGAGCCAGATTTCCGGTCCACCCGGCACCGGCAAGAGCTACAGCCTGGCGGCCCTGGCGCTGGATCGCTACCTGCAGGGCGAGACGGTGCTGCTGGTCAGCCGTAGTGCGCAGGCGGTGCGAGTGATCGCGCACAAGCTGCGCGAGGATTTCGGCCTGCGTGACGGCGTGCTCGAAGGCGATGGCCAGAGCCTGCGCCAAGCCCTGCGTGAGCGACTGCAGCGCATGCTGCAGGGCGAGATTTCCGAGGTTTCCGAGCAACTGGAGGCGCGTCAACGTAGCGAGCTGGAGGTGCTGACCCAGGCCGAGGTGCGCCTGTCGGCTGATTTTCGCAAGCGCTGCGAGCAGGCCGTGCGCTGGAGTCGCCTGCTGCTGCGCGCCGAGCGCGGCAGTCTGGCGTTCTGGCAGCGCTGGCTGCAGGTGCCCTGGGTACGCAAGCGCATCGATAACAGCGTCTGGCCCTGGGTGTTGCTGGATGAGTTGCGCGATTGTCAGCGCCGTCGGCAGGCGCTCAGCCGCGAGCACCTCAACAGCCATCGCAGTCTGGCACTCAAGCGTCTGCTGGTGGCTGACCGTGGGTTGTTCGTGCGCTACAACCAGGCCATCCGCGCGCGCAATTCGCAGCGTCAGCTGGCCCTGTTCGAGGATATCGACCCGGCGCGCCTGCTCGCTGCCTTCCCGATCTGGGTGGTGACATTGGACGAGCTGCATCGGCTGCTGCCGCTGCGCCCGGAACTGTTCGACGTGATGGTGATGGACGAAGCGACCCAGTGCGACATCGCCTCGGCGCTGCCGGCCTTCCAGCGCTGCAAGCGCGCGGTGGTGACTGGCGATGCGCGTCAGTTACGGCATATCTCCTTCCTCTCCCGCGTGCGCGAGACGCAGCTGCTGCAACGCGCCGGTCTGCAGGCCGAGGAGCGCGAGGCCTGGAGCTACCGTGACAACAGCGTGCTGGATCTGGTCGGTCTGCAACTGGCCAGTCAGGACGCCGTGGTCTTTCTCGACGAACACTTTCGCAGCCGCCCGGCGCTGATCCGCTTCAGCAACGAGCGGTTCTACGACCAGCGCCTGCGGGTGATGAAGGAGCGCCCTGGCTTCGATGCCTGTGACAGCCTGCAATTGCTGCGCATCGAGGGCCGGCGTGGGCGCAACGGTGCCAACGAGGCGGAAGTGGAACGGGTGCTGGAGCTGATCGCGGCGCATCTGGCCGAGTATCGCGGCAGCCCGCTCAAGCCCAGCATCGGCGTGCTGTCGCCGTTTCGCGATCAGGTCGAGCGCATCCGCGCGCGTATCGGCGAAACCCTGCCGCTGGAGCAGCTGCGCGAGTTTCGCCTGCTGGTGGATACGCCTTATGGCTTTCAGGGCGAGGAGCGCGATCTGATGATCCTCAGCTTCGCCATCGATAGGGAATCGAGCCAGGCTGCGGCCTACCTGAATCGTGCCGACCTGTTCAACGTCGCCATCACCCGCGCCCGCGAGCGCCAGGTGTTGCTGTTCAGTGGCGACGAGCACCAGTTGCCAGCCACGCACCTGCTGCGCCGTTATCTGGAATACCTCGAGAAGCCCGGCGCGCTCTGGCAACCCGGTGCCACCGACGCGGCACGGCAGACCCTGTGCGAAGCGCTGCAGGCCCAGGGCGTCAGCGTCTGGAACCACTATCCGCTGGCTGGCCAGGTGCTGGATCTGTTCTGCCGCCGTGGCGACAAATGCCTGGCCATCGACCTGATCGGTTTTCCGGGGGAGGGCGAGGGCTTCCTCGAACTGGAGCGCTATCTGGTATTGACGCGCGCCGGCCTGGAAACCCTGCCGTTGAGCTGTGGCCTCTGGCATGAGGCGCCGCAGCAGGTGTTGGAGGCCGTATTGGCAAGGCTTTGACCGTGTTCCCGGGGTCGCTTTCAGCTATCGTACAGGCCATGTCTGGTAAGTCAGGAAGGCTTACTGAAAAGCCCTGGAAGCTCTTCGATGTCGATGTTGCAGTTGCACCTGCCCACCCTGTTAGTCGCCAGTACGGCGGTAATCGGCTTGTGCGGGTTGTTGTTGATCTTCAGCTGGTTGCAGGGGCGCCAGCAGCGGGCCCTGTTATGGACTGGCGCGATGATGCTGTTGGCCGCGCTGGGGCTGGTGCTCAATGCCTTGCGCGGTGGAGGCTTCGATTGGGTGCCAATTGTGCTGGGCAATATCGTGCTGCTGCTGTGCATCGCCATGAACTGGTCGGTGATGCGCGTGTTCTGCGGTCGCCCGCCATCCTATCCCTGGGTCTGTGCGGGGGCTGCGTGCTGGGCGCTGTTGTGTCTGTGGCCGACCTTCTACACCAGCCTGCCGGCGCGGGTCGCCGTGCATACCCTGATTGCCAGCCTATACCTGCTGGCCGCCTTGGTCGAACTTTGGCGTGCACGGGGCGGACTCGAGGTCTCGGTAGTGCCCATGGCGGTGCTGATCTGCCTGCACTTGCTATTTCTGCTGTCTCGCCTCTTCCTCGGCCCCAGCACGACGACCCACGGTGATGTTCAATCGAACCCGCTGTTCACGTTCGTACTGATCGAAAGCATGCTGTATGCCGTCGGTGTCGCCTTCATGGTGCTGTCGATGGTCAAGGAGCGCGCTGAAAAGCAATTCCGCCAGGCTGCCTATTCCGACGAGTTGACCGGTGTCGGTAATCGGCGAGCCTTCTTCGAAGCGGGCGAGCGCCTGCTCAGCCTGTGTCGGCGTCAGCGCCGTCCTGTGGCGCTGCTTTCCTTCGACCTGGATCATTTCAAGGCGATCAACGATGAGCTCGGCCACCAGGAAGGCGACCGGGTGCTCAAGGCCTTTGCCTGCGGTGTTGCGCAGAACCTGCGCCGTAGCGACGTGTTCGGGCGCATCGGTGGCGAAGAGTTCGCCTGCCTGATCGACGGCAGTGGTAGCGATGCCCTGGCGCTGGCCGAGCGTATTCGTGTCGGCTTCTCCGCGCTGGCGCCCAAGGGGCGTGAGCAGAGCGTGAGTATCGGCCTGGTGGCGCTGGAATGGGGAACCCATGACCTGCAGTACCTGCTGACCCTGGCTGACAAGGCGCTTTACCAGGCCAAACGCGACGGGCGTAACCGGGTCGAGATCTATCAGTGTGACGCTGGCGCTTCAGCGGGCGGCGCAGAGGTGCGCTAATCGCGGTAGACTTGCCGCCTTTCCGACCAGCCAAGAAGCCCGCCATGGCCCTGCCATCGACCACCTACAAGATCGACCTGAACCTCACCGACATGGATCGCAGCGTCTACGAGAACCTGCGTTTCACCGTTGCCCGTCACCCCTCGGAAACAGAAGAGCGCCTGGCCGCGCGGCTGATCGCCTACGCGCTGTTCTATCACGAGCAACTGGCGTTCGGCCGCGGCCTGTCGGATGTCGACGAGCCGGCGCTGTGGGAGAAGAGCCTGGACGATCGCGTGCTGCACTGGATCGAAGTGGGCCAGCCGGACAGCGAGCGCATCACCTGGTGCTCGCGGCGCACCGAGAAGTTCAGCCTGGTGGCCTACGGCAACCTGCGCGTCTGGCAGACCAAGTGCCTCGATCCGGTGCGCAGCCTGAAGAACATCAATGTAGTCGCCCTCGCCCAGGAAGCGCTGGCCGACCTGGCCCTGGACCTGCCGCGCTCACTGACCTGGAGCGTGATGATCAGCGATGGCGAACTGTTCGTCACCGACGAGCGTGGTCAGCATGAGATCCCCATTGAGTGGCTCGTTGGCGAGCGTTGAAGCCGTAACCCGGTACGGTTCAGTTCCCTCTCCCCTTGGGGAGAGGGCTAGGGAGAGGGGGATTTCGGCGACGCGGTGTTGCAGGATGAGCCCTCTCCCCCAGCCCCTCTCCCATAAATGGGAGAGGGGAGAAAAGCCACTCCCATGCGAACATGAAGAAGCACCATGCGTATCGAAGCCCGTCCCTTACCCACACAACTGCCTGACCTGGGCAATCTGCCGCCTTTGCTGACCCGTCTCTACGCCGCTCGCGGCGTGCAGTCTGCCGAAGAGCTGGACAAGGGGCTGGCGCGGTTGATCCCTTACCAGCAGCTCAAGGGCATCGACGCCGCGGTCGAACTGCTGGTGCAGGCGCTTGAACAGCGCCAGCGCATCCTCATCGTCGGTGACTTCGATGCCGATGGCGCCACTGCCAGCTCGGTCGGTGTACTCGGCCTGCGCCTGCTCGGCGCGGCGCATGTGGATTACCTGGTGCCGAACCGTTTCGAGTATGGCTACGGCCTGACCCCGGAGATCGTCGCCGTGGCTCTCGAACGCCAGCCTGATCTGCTGCTGACTGTCGACAACGGCATTTCCAGCGTCGATGGCGTGGCAGCCGCCAAGGCCGCCGGGCTGACGGTGCTGGTCACCGACCACCATCTGCCTGGGCCGGAACTGCCGGCCGCCGATGCCATCGTCAACCCGAACCAGCCAGAGTGCAGCTTCCCGAGCAAGGCCATGGCCGGCGTCGGGGTGATGTTCTACGTGCTGCTGGCACTGCGCGCTCGCCTGCGTGAGACCGGCTGGTTCGCCAGCCGTGTGGAGCCGAATCTGGGCGAGCTGCTCGACCTGGTGGCGCTGGGCAGCGTCGCCGATGTGGTGCCGCTGGATGCCAACAACCGCATCCTGGTCCATCAGGGCCTGGCGCGTATTCGTGCCGGCCGGGCAAGGCCGGGCCTGCGTGCGATTCTCGAAGTAGCCGGGCGCGATCATCGGCGTATCACCTCCACCGATCTCGGTTTCATCCTCGGCCCTCGGCTGAATGCGGCAGGGCGGCTGGATGACATGAGCCTGGGCATCGAATGCCTGCTTTGCGACGACGAGGCGCTGGCGCGCGATATGGCGGTGCAGCTCGACCAGCTCAACCAGGATCGCAAGGCCATCGAGCAGGGCATGCAGCGCGAGGCGCTGGCCCAGCTCAAGGACCTGTCACTGGACGACATGCCATTCGGCTTGTGCCTGTTCGAGCCGGACTGGCACCAGGGCGTGATCGGCATCCTCGCTTCGCGCCTGAAAGAGCGCTATCACCGTCCGGCCATCGCCTTCGCCGATGCTGGCGAGGGCATGCTCAAGGGCTCGGCGCGTTCGGTGCCGGGGCTGCATATCCGCGATGCGCTGGACGCCGTGGCGGCGCGTCATCCGGGGCTGATCAGCAAGTTCGGCGGGCATGCCATGGCTGCCGGGATGTCGCTGCCGCAGGAGAATTTCGGTGCGTTCGCCGTCGCCTTCGATGCCGAGGTACGCCGCCAGTTGTGTGAGGATGACCTGACTGGCCGCCTGCTCTCCGACGGCCAGCTCGATGCCACTGAGTTCCACCTGGAACTGGCCCGCGCTCTGCGCAACGCAGGGCCCTGGGGGCAGCATTTTCCCGAACCGCTGTTCCATGGCGTGTTTCAGATCGTCAATCAGCGCATCGTCGGTGAGCGTCACCTGAAGCTGGTACTCAAGACCGAGTGCGGCAGCGTGCAGCTCGACGGCATCGCCTTCAACATCGATCGCGAGGTCTGGCCCAATCCGACGCTGCGCTGGGCCGAAGTGGCATACAAACTCGACCTCAACGAGTTTCGTGGCAATGAAACCGTGCAACTGATGGTGGCGCATATCGCCCCGCGTTAATCCGCCAGGCCGGCCAGCACCTCTCGCAGTCGCTCGCGTGTTGCCGCCGTGCAGGGCAGCAGCGGTGCCCTCGGTTCCTCGCCGATCAGGCCCTGAAGCGCCAGCGCCGCCTTGATCGCCGATGGGTTGGCTTCGGCAAAGGCGGCTTGCATCCAGGGCAGCAACTGATAGTGCAACTGACGGGCGCCCTGTAGGTCACCGGTAGCTACGCACTGTTGCATGCGTACGTACAGATCGGCGCGGACATGTGCCGACGCTGATATGGCGCCAGCGCCACCCAGGCACAGTGTGTTGAATATCTGCGTGTCCTCGCCGGCCAGCACCTGCACTTGGCCTTCGGCGATCAGCGCCATGGTGGTTTCGGCGTCCCCCGCACAGTCCTTGATGGCCTGGATATTGGGATGGCTGACGATGCGGCGCAGCGTGTCGCGCTCGATACGTATTCCGGTTCGATAGGGAATGTCGTAGAGCACCAGCGGCACCTCGGCTGCATCTGCCAGCGTGGTGAAAAAGTGCTCCAGCCCGGCCTGGGACGGACGGATGTAGTAAGGCGCCGGCACCAGCAGGCCTGCCAGCGGGCGCCGCTGGATTTCCCGTTGCAAGTTGAGCAGGGCATTCAACTGGTTGCCAGCCAGGCCCATGATCACCCGGTCTGGGGGTACCCGCTGGAGCACGGCATCCAGCACGGCGAGCTGCTCGCTCTGGCTGAGCGCAGCGGCCTCGCCGGTGGTGCCACAGACCACGAAGCCAGCGACGCCATCTTCCAGCAGCTTCCCCAGCAGGCGGTCGAGGCTGGTGAAATCGATCTCACCGTTACGCAGTGGGGTGACCAGCGCCACCCAGATACCCTGAAAATTGGACATGCAAAAAACTCCTTGCGACTGACCGTCTGGTCGCCGTCAGGGAGGGTGCGGGAATCGAGCGGGAGGGGAGATACAACCTGGCGCTTGTCCTGTCAGCCCATCTGACGGGACAGTGCCCCGGTCAAATGAGCGACTGTTTCTTGGATTTCTTGGCAACGACGACGCACGCGCACTGGCAGGCAGTGAAGCCTGGGCTCAGTGGTAGGTGGTCGTAGGTGGCGTACATGGAGAGCCCGTTGCATAAATCGTTCGGCGATGGTGCTTGTCCGGCAACTCGGCTGTCAAGGCGGCTGTCGGTAATATCTGGAAGCATTCAGCTGGCTGCTGGGCCAATTGCCGAAGCCTACACTCGGCGAAATTTCCTCTGGAGGATGCTTGATGAACACTCGTGGCTTGCTCGATCAACTGCTCAAATCCGGGCAGGACTTGCTGCAACAGAAAGGTGCCGGTGGTTCGTCCTCCGGACTGGGTGGTGCGTTGGGTGGCTTGCTCGGCGGTGGCGGCGGTGCAGGCAAGACGGGTGGTAGCGATCTTGGGGCGATGCTCAAGGGCGCCGGTGGCGGTGCCGCGTTGGCCATGCTGCTGGGCAACAAGCGTGTGCGCAAGGTAGGTGGCAAGATGGCCGTTTATGGCGGTCTGGCCGCGCTCGGCGTGATGGCGTACAAGGCCTATGGCAACTGGCAGGCGCAGCAAGCCCAGCAGGGTGGTGCGCAGCCGGTCGAGCCGCAAACCCTGGATCGTTTGCCGGCGCCGCAAGTCGAGCAGCACAGCCGCGCCATTCTCAAGGCGCTGGTGGCGGCGGCCAAGGCCGATGGTCATGTCGATGAGCGTGAGCGTCAGTTGATCGAAGAGGAGTTGGGCAAGCTGGCACAGGACGGCGAACTGCAGACCTGGCTGCACACCGAACTGAACAAGCCGCTGGACCCTGCCGATGTGGCACGCGCCGCAACGACCCCGGAAATGGCCGCCGAAATGTACCTGGCCAGCGTGCTGATGGTCGACGAAGAGCACTTCATGGAGCGCGCTTACCTCGAAGAGCTGGCGCGTCAGCTGCAGCTGGCGCCTGCGCTGAAGAGTGAACTGGAAGCTCAGGTGCGTATCGAGGCGCAGCGCGTCTGACGCGCTGCCTCAGACCAAAAGATCATTCATCCTCGCACCCGGCTTGTTTTAGGCTATTGGCCAATGACAAGAACGACACGCGAGGATGCTTATGTCGCAAGCGCCACTGGATGCCTATGACTATCTGATCGTCGGCGCCGGCCCGGCCGGCTGCCTGCTGGCCAATCGACTTTCCGCCGACCCTGGCGTCAGCGTGCTGCTGATCGAGGCGGGTGGGCGCGACAACTATCCCTGGATTCACATCCCGGTCGGCTACCTCTACTGCATCGGCAATCCACGCACTGACTGGTGCTACAACACCGAGGCCGATCCCGGCCTGCATGGCCGCTCGCTGAAATACCCGCGTGGTCGTGTGCTCGGCGGCAGCTCCTCGATCAACGGCATGATCTACATGCGCGGCCAGGCTGCCGACTACGATGGCTGGGCCGCCGCGGGCAATCCCGGTTGGGCCTGGCGTGGTGTGTTGCCGTTGTTCAAACGCTCGGAGAATCATTTTTCCGGCACCGGCGAACTGCACGGTGGCGACGGCGAGTGGCGGGTGGAGCGTCAGCGCCTGTCCTGGGAAATTCTCGAAGCCTTCCGTGGTGCCGCGGCGCAAAGTGGCATTGCCAGCGTCGAAGATTTCAACGGTGGGGACAACGAAGGCTGCAGTTACTTTCAGGTCAACCAGAAACGTGGCGTGCGCTGGAATGCCTCCAAGGCGTTTCTGCGAGATATCCGCCAGCGCCCTAATCTGCAGGTACTGACTGGTGCCGAGGCCGAGCGTCTGGAACTGGAGGACGGGCGCGCCAGTGCGCTGCACCTGCGTTGTCAGGGCCGCGCGCTGCGCGTTGCGGCGCGTCGCGAGATCGTCCTGTGTGCCGGCGCCATCGGCTCGCCGGCCTTGCTGCAGCGCTCCGGTATCGGCCCAAGGCCGCTGCTGGAAAAGCTGGGCATCGGCGTCAGGCACGAGCTGCCAGGTGTTGGCAGCAACCTGCAGGATCACCTGCAGTTGCGCTTGATCTATCAGGTGGAGGGCGTGAAGACGCTCAATCGCATCGCGGCCACGCCTTGGGGCAAGCTGGGCATGGGCCTGGAATACCTGCTCAAGCGCAGCGGGCCGCTGTCGATGGCGCCCAGCCAGCTTGGCGCCTTCGCCAAGTCCGACCCCGGGCAGGCGCGCGCCAACCTGCAGTATCACGTTCAACCCTTGTCACTGGAGCGCTTTGGCGAGCCCTTGCACGACTTCCCGGCGTTCACCGCCTCGGTGTGCAACCTGCGCCCGCACAGCCGTGGTAGCGTCGAAATCGCCTCGGTCGATGCCAGCGTCGCCCCGCTGATTCGCCCCAACTACCTCAGTGACGAGCGGGATTTGCGTGTGGCCGCCGACGCCATTCGCCTGACCCGGCGTATCGTCGCTGCACCGGCATTGGCCGGTTACCGACCTCAGGAGTACAAGCCCGGCCCGGACTATCGCAGCGAGGAGGATCTGCAGCGTGCGGCAGGCGAGATCGGCACCACCATCTTCCACCCGGTGGGTACCTGTGCGATGGGGCAGGGGCGTGAGGCCGTGGTCGATGCCCGCTTGCGCGTGCATGGCATCGCCGGTTTGCGCGTGGTCGATGCGTCGATCATGCCGAGCATCACCTCGGGCAACACCTGCTCGCCGGTATTGATGATCGCCGAGAAGGCAGCGCTGATGATCACTGAGGACGCGCAGCCGCAACGACAGGCGACCCGGGTAACCGAGCCCGCGCTCAGCTGAGGCTGGTTTCCTGGCTGCTGTGGAATATCGCGCGGTTACGCCCACCGTGTTTGGCTTTGTACAGCGCCTCGTCAGCCAGTTGCAGGACGACGCTGAGCTCGATGTGGTCCTCAGGCCAGAGTGCTCCGCCGACGCTGCAGCCGATGCGCACCTCGCCGACTTCCAGCAGTACCGGCTGGCCGAGTGCGGTGATCACGCGCTCGGCCACCTGGTGGGCGTGATGCTGTGCATCCTGTCCCGGCACTTGCAGCACCATGAGAAACTCGTCGCCGCCCAGGCGCGAGACCATGTCGCCGTCACGCAGGCAGCCGCGCAGACGTTGGGCTACCTCCCGTAGCAGATGATCCCCTGCTGCATGGCCATGGGTGTCATTGACTGGTTTGAAACCATCGAGGTCGAGATAGAGCAGGGCCAGGCAGCCATGCTGCAGGCGGCTGCGTTGTTGGGCCTGAGGCAGAAATTTCTCCAGCGCCATGCGGTTGGGCAGGCCGGTCAGCGCGTCGTGGTGAGCGAGGCTTTCCATCATGCCCAGCGCGGTCTGCTGCAGGGTCAGGCTTTCCACCAGGTGACGGATGGATTGACTCAGCTGATGAATTTCACGGCTACCCCGCAGCTCGGGGATTTCGGTGATTTCACCCGCGCTGAGACGGTCTGCTGCGTTAGCGATGTCGCGCAGTGGCCGGGTGAAGTAGCTGCTGACCAGCCAGCCGATCACCGCGAATACCAGTGCCAGGCCGCTGCCCCAAAGCAAGATGCTTTGCAGCAGGTTCTGCGCTGGGGCATCGGCGACCTCGAGCGATTGCCGCGCCACCACTGTCCAGCCCAGCCCTGGGTAGTCCTGATGGCCCTGGCTCAGCGTCAGGCCGGTGAGGTAGTCGTTACCGTCCGGCCACTGCTGCACTTGCCAGCGACTTTGTCCAGGTTTCAGCCCTTCCAGTGCCGGTAACTCCAGTTTCTGACCGATCATTTCCTGCGGGCCAAGCAGGATGCCGCGATCCTGACCAATGACGAAGAATTCGACCATATGCCGATCCTGGCTCGGGCCGAGAATCGACTCGCGTACCTCGTCGGCCCAGGCCCAGGACAGGTGGCTGGCCAAAACGCCGGCCAGGCTGCCGTCGCTGGCGAAGATCGGCAGGCTGATGTCGACGAATTTCATCGCCTCGCCGCTTGGGTTGGGCAGCAGCTTGGCCAGCAGTACCGCTTCATGCACGTCACCGATGAACAGTCCGTTGCGCCCCTCCAGATAGACCGGCCTCTGCGCAATGCTGACGCTCTCCAATATGCCGTTGCTGGAGGCCAGCACCAGGCCGTGCGGGTCGGTGAAGCCGATCCAGGCGATGCTGGGGATTTCCTTCTGCAGGCTGTCGAGCAGGCGCCGCACCTCGGCGATGTCATCAGGCTGACGCAACGCCTGCAGATTGCCGAGCACCTTCAGCACCGCGGCGCGCGAGGCCATGTCGCGATCCAGGCGATCAACCATTGCGTAGGACACCTCGGCCATGTCACGGCCCACGTCCTCGCGAATCTGCTGGCTGGTGTACTGGCCGATCAGTGTGCCCAGAAGCCAGCTGAGGGCGCAGACCAGAAGGGCAACGAAGAGGGCGATATGGCTACGCATGCTTTGCGCTGGGGGCATGTTTTGATTCCCGGGTAGGCCACTGCAATCGGCTGTGTGACCAGTATAGTGCGCCGTTGATCCATTGAGCTGTGATCACCTGCCGATAGTGGGCTGCCAGCCTGGGCTGGCTCGGGTATAATCGCCGGCTTTTCCGTCCGATTTGCCGCGAGCGCCGACTACCATGGAAATCAATCCGATCCTCAACGCCATCAAGGACCTGTCCGAGCGAACCCAGTCAATTCGGGGGTATCTTTGACTACGATCACAAGCATGATCGTCTGGTCGAAGTAAACCGCGAACTGGAAGACGCCAGCGTCTGGAACAAGCCCGAGTACGCGCAAGCGCTGGGCCGTGAGCGCGCCATGCTGGCGCAGATCGTCGAAACCATCGACGACCTCACCGGCAGCCTGGTCGATTCCAAGGACCTGCTGGAAATGGCTGCCGAAGAAAACGACGAAGGCGCGGTGAGCGATATCGTCGCCGAAGTAGACCGCCTGCGCGAAATCCTCGAGAAGCTGGAATTCCGCCGCATGTTCAGTGGCGAGATGGACCCAAACAACTGCTATCTGGACATCCAGGCCGGTTCCGGCGGCACCGAGGCGCAGGACTGGGCCAACATCCTGCTGCGCATGTACCTGCGCTGGGCCGACAAGCGTGGCTTCGACGCCACCATCATCGAGCTGTCCGAGGGCGAGGTCGCCGGCATCAAGGGCGCCACCGTGCATATCAAGGGCGAGTACGCCTTCGGTTGGCTGCGCACCGAGATCGGCGTGCACCGTCTGGTACGCAAGAGCCCGTTCGACTCCGGCGCCCGTCGTCACACCTCGTTCTCGGCGGTGTTCGTGTCCCCTGAGATCGACGACAAGGTCGAGATCGACATCAACCCGTCCGACCTGCGTATCGACACCTACCGCTCCTCCGGCGCCGGTGGTCAGCACGTCAACACCACCGATTCGGCGGTACGTATTACCCACGTGCCGACCAATACCGTGGTGGCCTGCCAGAACGAACGTTCCCAGCACGCCAACAAGGACACCGCCATGAAGATGCTGCGGGCCAAGTTGTACGAGCTGGAGATGCAGAAGCGCAACGCCGCCTCGCAGGCGCTGGAAGACAGCAAGTCCGATATCGGTTGGGGTCATCAGATCCGCTCCTACGTGCTCGATGACTCGCGCATCAAGGATCTGCGTACCGGCATCGAGCGTAGCGACTGCCAGAAGGTTCTGGATGGCGATCTCGACCAGTATCTAGAGGCCAGCCTCAAGCAGGGCCTTTAACCGCAACCCTGTAGGAGCCAGCGTGCTGGCGATGCTCTTCGCGGCCAGCTGGCTCCTACCAAACCTCATTTGCATATACACGCCAGGCAGATAAAACGACCATGAGCGACCAACAACTCGACCAGAACGAACTGCAACAGGAAGAAAACAAGCTGATTGCGCTGCGCAAGGAAAAGCTTGCTGCCATCCGTGAGCAGGGCAACGCCTTCCCCAACGACTTCCGCCGCGACAACTACTGCGCCGACCTGCAGAAACAGTACGTCGACAAGACCAAGGAAGAACTGGAAGCCGCTGCCATTCCGGTCAAGGTTGCCGGGCGCATCATGCTCAACCGCGGCGCTTTCATGGTCATTCAGGACATGACTGGCCGTATCCAAGTCTACGTCAACCGCAAGACCTTGCCGGAAGAAACCCTGGCAGCGGTCAAGACCTGGGACATGGGCGACATCATCGCCGCCGAAGGTACCCTGGCCCGTTCTGGCAAGGGCGACCTGTACGTCGAGATGACCAGCGTACGTCTGCTGACCAAATCGCTGCGTCCGCTGCCGGACAAGCATCACGGCCTGACCGATACCGAACAGCGCTATCGCCAGCGCTACGTCGACCTGATCGTCAACGAAGAAGTGCGTGACACCTTCCGGGTGCGTTCGCAGGTCATCGCTCATATCCGCAAGTTCCTTGCCGAGCGTGACTTCCTCGAGGTGGAAACGCCGATGCTGCAGACCATCCCTGGCGGTGCCGCAGCCAAACCGTTCGAGACCCACCACAACGCGCTGGACATGGCCATGTTCCTGCGCATCGCGCCGGAGCTGTACCTCAAGCGCCTTGTGGTCGGTGGTTTTGAAAAGGTCTTCGAGATCAACCGCAACTTCCGTAACGAAGGCGTCTCGACCCGGCACAACCCCGAGTTCACCATGCTCGAGTTCTACCAGGCCTACGCCGACTACGAAGACAACATGGACCTGACCGAGGAGCTGTTCCGCGAGCTGGCTCAGGCTGTTCTCGGTAGCACCGACGTGCCATACGGCGACAAGGTGTTCCACTTCGGCGAGCCGTTCGCGCGCCTGTCGGTGTTCGATTCGATCCTCAAGTACAACCCCGAGCTGACCGCTGCCGACCTGCAGGATGTCGACAAGGCCCGCGCCATCGCCAAGAAGGCTGGCGCCAAAGTGCTTGGCCATGAAGGCCTGGGCAAGCTGCAGGTGATGATTTTCGAAGAGCTGGTGGAGAGCAAGCTGGAGCAGCCGCACTTCATTACCGAGTATCCGTTCGAGGTATCGCCGCTGGCCCGCCGCAACGACCAGAACCCCAACGTCACCGACCGCTTCGAGCTGTTCATCGGTGGCCGCGAGATCGCCAACGCCTACTCCGAGCTCAATGACGCCGAAGACCAGGCCGAACGCTTCCTGGCCCAAGTGGCCGAAAAAGACGCCGGTGACGACGAAGCCATGCACTACGACGCCGACTTCGTCCGCGCTCTGGAGTACGGCATGCCGCCTACCGCCGGTGAGGGCATCGGCATCGACCGCCTGGTGATGTTGCTGACCAACTCGCCGTCGATCCGCGACGTCATCCTGTTCCCGCACATGCGCCCGCAGGCTTGATGCCAGACAGAAAGCCGCCTTCGGGCGGCTTTTTGCTATTTGTCGTTATGCATTTCGCGGCGATTTCGCTGGGTGCCTGGCCTGGAAGCGAAACGGAGCCTTTTGCTTGCATGTCCAAGCCATTACTCTCCCTGTCATAACTAGAACGTAGAGGGTCGACCCACCGTGAGCTCCGTGTCTGCGCCCCCCAATGCCACACAGGCAGCCAACGCTGTCGCCGAAAGTGTCCAGTATCAGGGCCGCAAGGCCAGTCGCCAGGGCAGTGAGCAGCGCCGCCAGGCGATTCTCGATGCCGCCATGCGCATCATCGTGCGCGATGGCGTGCGCGCCGTGCGTCACCGCGCGGTGGCGGCCGAAGCGCAGGTACCTCTGTCGGCCACGACCTACTATTTCAAGGATATCGATGATCTGATCACCGATACCTTCGCCCAGTTCGTCGAGCGCAGCGCCGCGCAGATGGCGGCGTTCTGGAGCGGTACTCAGGGTGCGCTGGAGGCGATGGTCGGGCGTCTGGATGGCAGCGAGCAGGCACGCAGGCAACTGGCCGATGAGATCGCCGGGCTGGCGGTGCAGTACGTGCAGCGCCAGTTGTGTGAGCGTCGTGATCACCTGATCGCCGAGCAGGCGTTTCAGCAGGAAGCCTTGCTCAATCCACGACTGCGCGAGCTGGTGCGAGCTCACCGGCAGATCCTGCAGCAGGGTGTCACCCACTTTTTCGAAGTGCTGGGTTCGCGCCAGCCCGAACAGGATGCCGTGCTGTTGACGGCCGCCATCGTGCGGATGGAGTATCAGGGCCTGCTAGACGGCATAGAGCACTTGGACAGCCAAGGAATGCTGGCCATCCTTAAGCGTTACATGAATCTGGTTCTGGGGTTGTAAACCGTCGATCATCGGGTCGAACGGTCTTCACAAGGAGAGCGTAATGAAAGCCTGGCGCGCATTGGTCGCCCTGTCCTTCCTGCTGTTGAGTGGCTGCCTGGTCACCTTCAAGGACCCGATTCCGGCCAACGAGGCTGCGCCCATACCGCTGCTGGGCGTATGGACCCGGCAGGACGAGTGGGGCGATCAGTTGTTTCTGGAGATCACCCGTGCCGGCTCCAATCTCTACCTGGCGCGCATTTACGAAGGTAGCGCGGACAACCTCGGCAGCCTCGAGGAGTTCGGCTTCACCGTCGCTCACCATGGTCGCCGCTGGTACCTCTCCGCGGGCTTGCCGAAGAGCCTGGGCGCCAACTTCGCCATCGCCGGTTTCGAGTTGACCAAGGACAACGAACTGGTGCTGTACAACCTCGACACCGACCGCATTCTTCAGGATATGGAAAAGGGCCTGCTGCAAGGGCAGACCGTTTCCATGCCCGAAGCTGATGGTGCATTGATCACCAGCCCGCTGGACAAGGTGTTTGCCTATCTCGACGACCCGGCCAATGCCGACCTGTTCGTCGAGGTGGCGCGTTATCAGCGAGCCGCCGAGTAGGAACTGCAATGAATAGCCAGCAAAAACTGGACGACTATCAGCTCTGTATCCGTGCCCTCAGTGACCGCATCGTCGATGCGCAAACGCCCATCCGCGTACTCGATGCGGTGAAGTGGGATGATGGCATCCGTGATGGCTTTCTCAAGGCCAAGGGCAAGCAGCCGCCAGCCGTGGATCGCGACTACTACCTGAGTCGACCGCTGGCTTTCGATGCCACTGCGAAGAAGTTGGAATTCCAGAACATCGAGCGCGACATCACCCGTCAACTTGGCCAGTTCAATCCGGTCGGGCAGATCATGCGGCGCATGTGCAAGGAATACCGCATGGTCATCCGCATGCTCGAGGCGCGTGGCACCGAGGACTTCGGCCTGATCAGCCAGGAACTGTATGGCGCTGCCTCCGACGCCTTCCATGCGGGTGATCCGACCTTGGCCGATCTCGGCCTGATGCTTTCGGACTACCTCAACAACATCGCCGCGCGTGGCGACCTGGAAGACGAGGCCAAGACCCTCGGTGCCAGTGATGCGGTGAACATCCTGCAGCAGCGCCTGGCTGGCGTATTTGGCGACGAAACCATTCGTGTGTTCGAGTCCGACGGTATTCTCGCCGATGCCGCCGCTGGGGCCGACTACATCAAGATCCGCAGCGACGCGCGTTTCAACGAGCGTGACGTCAAGGCGCTGGAGGTGCACGAAGGTCTGGTGCATGTCGGCACCACGCTCAATGGGCTCAACCAGCCGATCTGCACGTTTCTGGCCAAAGGGCCGCCCTCATCGACGGTGACCCAGGAAGGTTTGGCCATTCTCATGGAGGTGATCGCCTTTGCTTCCTACCCCACGCGTTTGCGCAAGCTGACCAACCGCACCCGCGCTATCCACATGGCCGAAGAGGGCGCGGATTTTCTCGAGGTATTCGAGTTCTTCCGCGAGCAGGGCTATGGCCTCGAAGGCGGCTACAGCAACGCCAGCCGGGTGTTCCGTGGCTCCTTGCCGACGGGCCTGCCGTTCACCAAGGATCTTTCCTACCTCAAGGGTTTCATCCTCATCTACAACTACATCCAGCTGGCGGTGCGCAAGGGCAAGCTGGAGCAGATTCCGCTGCTGTTCTGCGGCAAGACCACCCTGGAAGACATGCGCACGCTGCGCAAGCTGGTGGATGAAGGACTTGTGCAGCCACCCAAGTATCTGCCGCCGCAGTTTCAGGACATGAACGCGCTGTCGGCCTGGATGTGCTTCTCCAACTTCCTCAATCACTTGAGCCTGGATCGCATCGAAGCGGACTACGCCAATATCCTTTGATCGCAGTCCGGTAGGGTGCGCTGCGCGCACCGCTGCCGTAGCCCGGATGAAATCCGGGAAGCCTTGGAGACCGCCCCGTGCCCAGCCATCAACTCGAATACGAAATCCTCGGCGCTTCGGCGCAATCGGTGGAGATCATTCTCGACCCCGGTGAGACGGTGATCGCCGAAGCCGGGGCGATGAACTACATGACCGACGGCGTGCGCTTCGAGACGCGCATGGGTGATGGCTCGTCAAATGGTCTGCTGGGCAAGCTGTGGAGCGTCGGCAAGCGCATGCTCACCGGTGAGTCGCTGTTCATGACCCACTTCAGCAATGCCGGCAAAAGTCAGGCACGGGTCGCCTTCGCCGCGCCTTATCCGGGCACCGTGGTGCCCATCGACCTGGCAAAGATCGGCGGTCGCTTGATCTGCCAGAAAGACGCCTTTCTCTGCGCCGCGCATGGCACCAGCATCGGCATCAGCTTCGCCAAACGCCTGGGCGCCGGTTTTTTCGGCGGCGAGGGCTTCATCCTGCAGAAGCTCGACGGTGACGGCCTGGCTTTCGTGCATGCTGGCGGCACCGTGATCCGCAAGGAGCTGAACAACGAAACCCTGCGCCTGGACACCGGTTGCCTGGTGGCTTTCAGCAGCGGTATCGATTACGACATTGCCCTGGCTGGCGGCCTGAAAAGCATGCTTTTTGGTGGCGAAGGCATTTTGCTGACCACGCTCAAAGGTACCGGTACGGTGTGGATTCAGAGCCTGCCGTTCTCGCGCCTGGCCGAGCGCGTCTATGCGGCGACCGTTCAGGCTCGCGAAGAGGTGCGCGCCGGTGGCAAGTAGCCTGCGGGCGCTGGTGTTGCTGCTGGCCAGCCTGTGGCTGGCTGGTTGCAGCGGCCTGCTGTTCTACCCGGAACCAGGGCTGCCGATTACCCCGGAGCGTGCCGGGCTGGAATACCGCGACATCGAGCTGCGCGCCGCCGATGGCACGCGTTTGCACGCCTGGTGGCTGCCTGCCAAGGCTGGGGTGAGGGTCAAGGGCACGGTACTGCACCTGCATGGCAATGGCGGTAACCTGGCATGGCACCTGGGCGGCGTTCACTGGCTGCCGGAACAGGGCTATCAGGTGCTGATGCTGGATTACCGGGGGTATGGCCTGTCCGCTGGCAAGCCGCGTTTGCCCGAGGTTTACCAGGATATCGACGCGGCCTTCACCTGGCTCGATCAGGCGCCGCAGGTACAGGGCACGCCGCTTTTCGTGCTCGGGCAGAGCCTCGGCGGCGCCCTGGCCGTGCATTACCTGGCGCAGCATCCTGAGCGCCAATCGGCCTTGCAGGCCATGGCGCTCGATGGTGTGCCGGCCAGTTATCGCGATGTGGCTCAGCATGCGCTTAGCACGTCCTGGCTGACCTGGCCGCTACAGGTGCCGCTGTCCTGGCTGGTACCGGACGGCGACAGCGCGATTCGCAGCATCGAGCAACTCGAAGGTGTGCCCCTGCTGATTTATCACAGCATTGACGATACGATCGTGCCGCTTTCCAATGGCCAGCGCTTGTATCAAGCTGCGCGTCCGCCGCGCGCCTTTCAGGCGACCCGTGGCCCGCACGTGCAAACCTTTGCCGAGCCCGCCTGGCGCCAGTCACTGCTGGCGTTCTTCAGTGCGCCGCAGGCTTTTGTCGAGCGCCAGGCGCCGACCATCGAATCCGCAACAGAGAGTCCGCAATGACCGAACGCAATCCTATCCCTCTGATCCTCACAGGTGTCGCCAGTATCGTTGGTACCATCGGTGTGCTCTGGTTCTACGGCTATGTGCATTTCGCCAAACCGGAGGATGCACTGCTGCTCTCCGACTTCACCATGCTCAAGACCATTCCCGGCGAGGACTACAAGGTCTCGCTGAAACCGGCCGATCAGGTGGCGCAGTGCATCGATGGCGTGCTGGTGTTGTTCGATCTGCAGCAGAAAGGGCTGACTGGCGTGCTGGTGGACAACAAGAAGCAGGCTGTGCGTTGCATCGGTCAGGAAACTCCGGCGCTGGAGCAGTAAGGCAAAACGCTTACGTAGGGTGTCGCGGGGCCGCCTAGGCCGTGCGTATCGAAACGTCGGCGTGAGTCTCGGTTGCACCAAAAAAGAAACCCGCCTGATGGCGGGTTTCTTCATTGCAGCGGTGCTATCAGGCGCCGGCAGACGAGCGCGGAGCGACCGGCTGGTTGTCGTTGGAGATGGTCACCTCCACGCGACGGTTCTGCGCACGACCAGAGTCGCTGGAGTTGTCCGCGACCGGATACTCCTTGCCATAACCCTGGGCGACGATGCGCGTCGGCTCCACGCCGGCGCGAATCAGTGCGCGACGGACGGATTCGGCGCGACGCTCGGACAGACCCTGGTTGTAGCTGGCCGAGCCGACGCTGTCGGTATAACCCTCGACGATCACCTGACGCTCCGGGTTTTCCTGGAGAAAACGCGCCAGTTGGGTGACGTTGGGCAGCGCGCTGCTCTTCAGTTCGGCCTTGTTGAAGTCGAACAGAACGTCACCGAAGGTCACCAGCGTGCCGCGTTCGGTCTGCTTGGCGTTGAGGCTGTCCTGCAGCTTGCGGATCTGTGCGTCGCGAGCATCGAGCAGAGCCTGGGCGCGCTGCGCCGAGGAGTTCTTCAGCTCGGCTTCGGCGTTACGCAGCACGATGGTCTGCTTGGCCACGTCGACGCGCTTGTTGGTCAGGTAGGCCAGCTGGTCGACCTTCTTCTCATCTTCCTTTTCCATATAGGCCTTGTCGGCCTTGTTCAGCCATTCCTGGGCTTCCTTGGTTTCCAGCGCCGCGACCTTGCTCGCCTGCGGATCGCTCTGCAGTGAGGAGAAGTTGCTACGCGCCGACTCCAGGTTGGCGTTGGGCTGGTGCGAGCAGGCGGCCAGGCCGACGCTCAGGGCCAGAAGGGCGGGGATCATCACGTGTTTACGCATGGCGTTCATCCTTTGATCTGTCAGCGAATGGGTGGGGTGCATGGCGCTCACTGAGCGTTACGCATGCCTTCCTCACGCAGTTCCTGAACACCCTGGCGGGCGTCCTGCAATGCTTGTTCGGCTTTGGCGGCCTGAGCCTTGCGCTCGGCGAGACGAGCATCCCATTCAGCCTGTTCGGCCAGGCGGCGGGCTTTCTCGTACTCTTTCTCATGCATGGCCAGTTCGGCCTCTTTGAGCTTGTCCTGCGCAGACTTCATTTCTACGGCAGCAAACTCGGTACCACCGGCGCTGATCGCCGAGTTCACGGCCGATTGCGTCACGGCATATTGCTCGCTGGGCGGGTTACCCGCGCAGCCAGCCAGTACCAGGCTGCTACCCAGTACCAAGGCGGCCAGTTTGATCCCGTGCAGGCGGCTGCGCGGGGCTTTTTCGGTATGGGTCTTCATGGCGGCTAACTCCATTTGAAACACTCCTATGAACGACGATATCCGTAGCGATTGGCCTCTCGTGTTGTCCGTCTACCAAAGGTGTTGGTGATGTCGGCTGGTCACGATGGCCTGTAAGTGGGACCGGCCGGTTTTTCGAATAGTTCAGAAAAAAACACAGTCTGCTTATGGCTTTCTGGATGACTGGTTAGTCAACTATTGGCGTATGGAAAGGCCTCGGCGTGGTTTTTTATGCGCACCTAGAACGCTCCTAAACCCTTCTATATAGGTGGTTTTATGGGTTTTTTCGGGGTGAGGTAGGCCGGCGCGCCAGCGCATCGGCGAAGGCGGAGGGAGGTGCTGCATCGATGCAGAGATGGCTGCTCGGCAGGCGTGTTATCAGCCTGAGCGTCCGAAATTGAACAATATGTCGAACACGACGGCCCGTTCAGGGCGTCAATGGCTCGTCTCTTTGCTCGTGTCACTCAGTTCGCGCAGGTATTTGCGCGACAGCGCCAGGAAACGTGGCGTCGGACCGACGTCCTCGTACAACGGGTCGCCTTGCTCGTCCAGCGCCACCACTTTGTTGCCGCGCACGTAAGGCAGGCTGGCCTCGAGTTCCTCGAGCGCCGCGCCGATCAGCTCTCCGAGCAGTTCCTCGCTGTGATGCTTGGGGTACATCTCGGTGAGCGCCGCCAGGCGTGCTGCCGATTCGATATCCAGGTGGATGTGATAACGAGTCGGTGTCAGGTGGCCCTTGGCATTTTGTTCCCAGTGTTTTGCCAGTTCGCGAATTCTCATGTCGTAGCTCCTCACAGGTGGCGCTGGCGGTGCCCATTGGCGAAACCGCAGCGCCCATCGACAAGCCTAGACCCAGCACGCAGGCTCGCCCTGGTGCACGTCGCACCCTTGTAAGAAGTTGGCGCGCTGGGCACTCTGTTGACACTGGATAGGAGAAGGAGTGCGACATGGCGGAAATCGATGCGCGCCTGCGTGAAGAGGTGCACCTGCTCGGCGAGTTGCTCGGGCATACCATCAGCACCCAGCTGGGCGACGAGTTTCTCGACAAGATCGAACGCATACGCAAGTCGGCCAAGGCCGGTCGTCGTGGCTCTGCCGCGGGTGCCGAGCAGTTGACCAGCACTCTCGGGGACCTGGATGACGACGAACTGCTGCCGGTGGCGCGGGCCTTCAATCAGTTCCTCAACCTGGCCAATATTGCCGAGCAGCAGCACCGTGTGCGTCGTCGCCGTGCCGGTGAGCCCGAGCCGTTCGAGCTGCGTGTGCTCGACGAGTTGCTCGAACGTCTGCTCGCCGCCGGGCAGGGCAGTGATGAGCTGGCGCGTCAGTTGGGGCGCCTGGACATCGAACTGGTGCTGACCGCACACCCGACCGAAGTGGCGCGGCGTACCCTGATCCAGAAATACGATGCTATCGCCGCGCAACTGACGGCACTGGATCACAGCGATCTATTGCCAACAGAGCGTGAACGCATCGCCCAGCGTCTGCAGCGGTTGATCGCCGAGGCCTGGCACACCGAGGAAATTCGCCGCAGTCGGCCCAGTCCGGTAGATGAGGCCAAGTGGGGCTTTGCCGTCATCGAACACTCGCTTTGGCAGGCCGTGCCGCAGTTCCTGCGTCGTGCTGATCAGAGCCTGCAGGCCGCCACCGGCTTGCGTCTGCCGCTGGAGGCTGCGCCGATTCGTTTCGCCTCGTGGATGGGCGGCGACCGTGACGGTAACCCCAATGTCACCGCGCGCGTGACCCGTGAGGTGTTGCTGCTGGCGCGCTGGATGGCCGCCGATCTCTACCTGCGCGACGTCGACAACCTGGCCGCGGAGCTGTCCATGCAGCAGGCCAGTGACGAACTGCGCGCGCAGGTAGGCGACAGCGCCGAACCGTACCGTGCACTGCTCAAGCAGTTGCGCGAGCGCCTGCGCGAAACGCGCAGCTGGGCGCAGCAGGCGCTCACTGCCGATGTGGCGCCCAGCGCTGCAGTGCTGCGCGACAACCATGATCTGCTGGCGCCACTGCAGCTCTGCTACCAGTCGCTGCATGCCTGCGGCATGGGCGTGATCGCCGATGGTCCGTTGCTCGATTGCCTGCGCCGGGCAGCCACCTTCGGTCTGTTCCTGGTGCGTCTCGACGTGCGTCAGGATTCCTCCCGGCACGCGGCCGCGATGTCGGAAATCACCGACTATCTTGGCCTCGGTCGCTACGCCGAATGGGATGAAGAGACGCGCCTGAGCTTCCTCCAGCGTGAGCTGGAAAACCGCCGGCCACTGCTGCCAAACGACTATCGCCCCTCGGCCGATACCGCCGAAGTGCTCGCCACCTGCCGTGAGGTGGCTGCCGCTCCTGCCGCCTCGCTGGGCTCCTACGTGATCTCCATGGCAGGTGCCGCCTCCGACGTGCTGGCCGTGCAACTGCTGCTGAAAGAGGCCGGGTTGCGCCGGCCGATGCGGGTGGTGCCACTTTTTGAAACCCTGGCCGATCTTGATCATGCCGGGCCGGTGATCGATCGCCTGCTGGGGTTGCCCGGCTATCGCGCGCGCCTGCATGGCCCGCAGGAAGTGATGATCGGTTATTCCGATTCGGCCAAGGACGCCGGTACAACCGCCGCAGCCTGGGCGCAGTACCGCGCTCAGGAGGAGCTGGTGCGTCTGTGTCGCGAGCATCAGGTCGAACTGCTGCTGTTCCATGGTCGCGGTGGCACCGTCGGCCGTGGCGGTGGCCCCGCTCACGCGGCCATTCTGTCGCAACCCCCTGGCTCGGTGGCGGGGCGGTTCCGCACCACCGAGCAGGGTGAAATGATCCGCTTCAAGTTCGGCCTGCCGGATATCGCCGAGCAGAATCTCAACCTCTATCTGGCTGCAGTGCTGGAAGCCACGCTACTGCCACCGCCAGCACCGGAGCCGAGCTGGCGGGCGATGATGGACCGCCTCGCCGATGCCGGCGTGAAGGCTTATCGCGACGTGGTGCGCGAGCATCCGCAGTTCGTCGAATATTTCCGCCAGGCCACGCCGGAGCAGGAGCTCGGCCGCTTGCCGCTGGGCAGTCGCCCGGCCAAGCGGCGTGAGGGGGGCGTGGAAAGCCTGCGGGCCATTCCGTGGATCTTCGCCTGGACGCAGACACGCCTGATGCTGCCAGCCTGGCTCGGCTGGGAGCAGGCGCTGGGGCAGGCTCTGCAAGGCGGTGATGCTGAACTGCTGAAAAGCATGCGCGAGCAATGGCCATTCTTCCGCACCCGCATCGACATGCTGGAAATGGTCTTGACCAAAGCGGATGCCAATATCGCCGCCCTGTATGACGAGCGTCTGGTCGAACCGGCCCTGCAGCCGCTGGGGGCGCAGTTACGCGACCTATTGTCGCAGGCGTGCGCTGCCGTGCTGGAATTGACCGGGCAGTCTCGGCTGCTTGCGCACAATCCGGAAACCCTGGAATCGATCAGCGTGCGCAACACCTACCTCGACCCGCTGCACCTGCTGCAGGCCGAGCTGCTGGCGCGCTGCCGGCAACGTGAACAGGCGCCGGAGAGCCCTCTGGAGCAGGCGTTGCTGGTCAGCGTGGCAGGTATAGCTGCAGGTTTGCGCAACACCGGTTGAAGGGCGGCAGGTGCTGGCCGGCATATGCCAGGCCAGCGTCATATGCCGGATTCAGGCCGCCAGGAGGAGGGGTTTTATCCGACTTTTGGCGGCTTGTGCGCCTGGGGTGCGCTGTGTATCTTGAGCAGCCTTTTGGCCGCTACGGCAGCCGCACTACATTCAAGAGATTGGCCCCACGAGGCGAGTCCGACCGATTACTACATAACTCTTGAGGAGCACATCGATGCGCGTGATTCTGCTGGGGGCGCCCGGTGCCGGCAAAGGTACCCAGGCTCGCTACATCACCGAGAAATTCGGCATTCCGCAAATCTCCACTGGCGACATGCTGCGTGCTGCGGTCAAGGCTGGCACCGAGCTCGGCCTGAAGGCCAAGAGCGTGATGGATGCCGGTGGTCTGGTCTCCGACGACCTGATCATCAATCTGGTCAAGGAGCGCATCGCTCAGGCCGATTGCGCCAATGGTTTCCTGTTCGACGGCTTCCCGCGCACCATTCCGCAAGCCGAAGCGCTGCGTGATGCTGGCGTCGCTCTGGATCACGTGGTCGAGATTGCCGTTGAAGACGAAGAGATCGTCAAGCGTCTGTCTGGCCGTCGCGTTCACCCGGCTTCCGGCCGTGTCTACCACACCGAGTACAACCCACCAAAGGTTGCCGGCAAGGACGACATCAGTGGTGAGGAACTGGTCCAGCGCGAAGACGACAAGGAAGAAACCGTGCGTCATCGCCTGTCCGTCTATCATTCGCAGACCAAGCCGCTGGTGGACTTCTATCAGAAGCTCTCCGCTGCATCCGGTACCCCGAAATACAGCCATATCCCGGGTGTCGGCAGCGTCGAAGAAATCACCGCGAAGACCCTGGCAGCCCTGGGCTGAGTCCAGCTCGCCGAGTGTCATCGCAACAAGGCCCCGAAAGGGGCCTTGCTCGTTTATGGAACCTGATACGTTCTGGTCGCTCTCAAGCATGGCCGCGCAATGCGGGCCGACTAATATCGACGATGCAGCCTCCGGCCGGCGCCGGGGCGTGTCGATAACCTATAAGGAAGAGGGCATTCAATGACCGAGAAACGCATCTGGCTGGGCCTTGCGGTATCGCTGCTGGCCACTCCGCTGGCATTTGCTGACAGCAAAGAAGATTGTTCCGTCGCCGAATTCACCATGGGTTTGCGCTTTCAGCAGCAGTCCGCTGAGGTTCAGGCGCTGCAACTGCAGGCCTACAACATCGCCACGGAGAAGCTCGACAAGGCTGTGGCGGCGGCGAAGGATCCCTCGAAGCTGGCCATCGTCACCGACCTCGACGAAACCGTGATCGACAACAGCGCATTGCTGGCGCGCGATCTGGCCAACTGTCATCAGTACGATGCCTGGGACACCTGGCTGCCATGGGAACGTGACGGTACGCCTGAGCTGATCCCAGGCGCGAAGAAGTTTCTCGAGCATGCCGACAAGCTCGGCGTGACCATCCGCTACGTCTCCGATCGTGCCGACGAGCAGAAGAAATACACCCTGGCCACCCTGAGCAAACTGGGCCTGCCGCAGGTATCGGAAGAGAGCGTGCTGCTGCTCGGGCCGCCCAAGGTCGAGCGTCGCGCCATCGTCAGTGCCGATCACCAGATCATCATGCTGCTGGGCGATACGCTGCATGATTTCGATGCGCGTTTCCGCAAAACGCCGCTCGATGCGCAGCGCAAGACCGTTGCCGAAGAGTCGGACAAGTGGGGTGTGGAGTGGATCGTGTTCCCCAATGCCGGATACGGCACCTGGTCCAAAGCGCCGCTCAAAGGTTGGGAAGCCGAGCCGGTGGTCGAGCCTTGGTAAGGCAACGCTGATCCCCGTCGGTCGCTCGGCGCAAGCCGGGCGCCGACATGGTGCTGGAAAAAATATCGTCGAGCCGGTCTAATGCCGGCTCTTTTTTATTCAACTGTCCGAATGCAATGACCACTCTCCTGGCCCTCGATACCGCCACCGAAGCCTGCTCCGTCGCGCTGCTGCATGATGGTCGCGTGCTCAGCCACTACGAAGTCGCCCCGCGTATGCACGCGCAGCGTCTGTTGCCGATGATTCAGCAACTGCTGGGTGAGGCGGGTATCGCCGCTTCGGCACTTGATGCCATTGCCTTCGGCCGTGGTCCGGGTGCGTTCACCGGGGTGCGTATCGCTATCGGCGTGGTACAGGGCTTGGCCTTTGCACTGGATCGACCGGTGCTGCCGGTTTCCAATCTGGCCGTGCTGGCCCAGCGCGCGCTGCGTGAGCAGGGAGCGACTCAGGTTGCCGCCGCCATCGACGCGCGCATGGACGAGGTTTACTGGGGTTGCTACCGCGCAGAAGCCGGCGAGATGCGCCTGCTTGGCCAGGAAGCGGTGTTGCCGCCGGAGCAAGCTGAAGCGCCGCGTGGCTGCGATGGTGAGTGGTTCGGCGCCGGCACGGGCTGGGGCACCTTTGCCTCACGTATCGCCCTCAAGCCTGTGGGCATGGATGGCAGCCTGCTGCCGCATGCCGAAGACTTGCTGAGCCTGGCTCGTTTTGCCTGGGCGCGTGGCGAGGCGTTGCCGGCTGATCAGGCGCAACCGGTGTACCTGCGTGATCAGGTCGCCACGCCGAAAGCACCACCGGCATGACAGCTGGTCGGATGCTTGGCGCCAGTATTCTCTTGGCATTTGCCAACGACGCAGGCCGCCGCTACATTGCCAGCACTGTCCCTTGTTCAGCCGAGCCCACCGAGCAGTCCTAGATGCGGATCGACGGTTACTTACCCTCCTACTCGCCAGATCGTGGCCCCCGTTCGGGCACCGCGGTCACGCCCTATCGCGAGGCGCAGCGGGAGGTCGAGGCTCAGCGTGAACAACCGGCTGCACCCGCCAGTAGTCAGGGGCTGGAGCAGGCGCCGCAGATTCGCCGCGTACAGGCCAGCAGCAGTAACACCGACAGCCTGCCGACCCGGTCGCAGGATCTCGGTTATCAACAGCCTGCGCTGAGCAACCGTGCTGCACAGGCGTTGGCCAGCTACAGCACCACCGCCGCTTACGCCAGCGATTACGATGCGCAGGAAGTGCTCGGGCTCGATCTCTACGCGTAACCCCGTTTCACACCCTCTCAGCCAGGCCCGCTAAACCGATCGATGAGCGCTGCGCTTCCCTATTACCTCGGTTGTCCATCCTGGAGCGAAGCGGCCTGGCGCGCCACGCTGTATCCGCAGGATACCCGCCCAACCGAGTTTCTCAGTCGCTACACCGAGGTATTCAACGCGGTGGAGGGCAACACCACGTTCTATGCCAGGCCCAGCGAGCAAACGGTGGTGCGCTGGGCGCAGGCCATGCCGGCGCACTTTCGTTTCTGCGCCAAGTTGCCGCGAGACATCAGTCACAGCGAGGATCTTTGCCAGCAACTGGATGAAGTCACGCAGTTTCGCCAGTTGCTGGCGCCGCTCGGCGAACGGGTGGCGCCTTACTGGCTGCAACTGCCGGCCAGCTTCGGCCCGCCGCGGTTGGCGGAGCTGGCGGCGTTCATCGAGCAGTGGGGGGACTGGCCTCTGGCGGTAGAGGTACGCCATCCGGAGTTCTTTGCCAAGGGCGATGCCGAGCGCGTGCTCAATCGCTTGCTGCACGAGCGTGGTATAGAGCGCATCTGTCTGGATTCGCGTGCGCTGTTCAGCTGCGATTCGCAGGAGCCCGCCGTGCTGCATGCGCAAGCCAAGAAGCCGCGCTTGCCGACTCGGCCTACCGCGTTCAGTCAGGGCCCGCAGTTGCGCTTCATCGGTCATCCCGAGTTGCTGGCCAACGACCCCTTCATGCTGCCCTGGCTGGACAAGGTTGCCGGCTGGATCGAGCAGGGGCTCGCTCCCTACGTCTTCGCGCACACCTCCGACAATCGCCTGGCGCCCGAGCTGGCACGGCGTTTTCACCAGCAACTGATGCAACGCCTGCCGGGCTTGCCCGAGTTGCCGGTGCTGCAGACGGAATCTGAACTGGAGCAGCTCGGCCTGCTCTGATAGAGGATGGATATGCTGATACGGATAATCGGCCGTTTGCTGTTTCTCGCCCTGCTGCTGTGTGCGGCGCTGCTGGTGGCGCTATGGCGTGGCTGGGTTGAGGTGGCGCCGCGGCTCAACCCCTGGGCTCCACTGGACGTGCGCGAAGCGCCGAACCTGCTGACCCCCTTCAAACTCTGGCGCCTGAGTGAGGATCGTGAGCTGTGCGACTTGGCTCTGGCGACTTCTGACCTGCGTTTTACCCGTCTGCCCGACAGCACGCCGCATCCTGGCTGCCCGATTGAAAATGCCGTGCGTATTCAGGGGGCCAGCGTTGGTCTGAGCAGCAGTTTCATGGCTACCTGCCCGTTGGCGGTGAGCTTCGCTTTGTTCGAGCAACATGGTTTGCAGCCGGCTGCGCAGGCGGTGTTCGGCCAGCCGGTGACCCGTGTCGAACACGTCGGCAGTTTCGCATGTCGCAGCATTGCCGGCAGTCAGCGGCCCAGCCAGCATTCCTATGCCAACGCGCTGGACATGGTCGGCTTCCGTCTGCGCGACGGCCAGCACATCAGCGTGCTGCGCGACTGGCCGGGGCAGGGCGACAAGGCGCGCTTTCTGCGCCTGGTACAGGAAGCGGCCTGTGACAGCTTCAATGTCACTCTGGGACCTGAATACAACGCTGCGCACCGCGACCATTTTCACGTGGACATGGGCATGTGGCGGATGTGCCGCTAACGTTTGGCCAACAGCAGGTCGGCCGCTTGGCCGCTGCGCCCATCGGCGAATTCGAAGCGACCCAGCTGCGCGATCTGGTCGTAAGCGCCAAGGGCGATGTTGACGTCGCGGGCGCGCAGGTCGATGGCGCTGACGCCTGCCTCACCAAGCGTTTGCAGCTGCTGGCGGCCTTGTGCGTCGAAACGCAGCAGGCGCAGTTTGTCGAACACGGCATCGGCCGTATCGATACGGCCGTCGCCGTTATCGTCGAAGCGCGCCAGTTCGGCGAAGCCATTGGCAGCCCCATGCTGATCACCGAACAGTTCGCGGCCATCGTCGATGCGCCCATTGCCGTTGCGATCCAGCGCCAATAGCGCATCGTCACCGGTGGGCGCGCTGATCGAATCCATACGGCCGTCGGCATCCAGATCGAAACGCACCGGACGGCCAAGGCCACTGGTGGAGAAGCCGTTGCCAGCCATATCCAGTACCAGCGGGTCGACCTGCTGGGGCGCCTGGCCCACGCTGACATTTAGTTCCAGGCCGCGTTGATCGATTACCGCCTGGCTGACCTCGGCGGCGCTGCTGGACACGGCAGGTGGCTCGACGGTTTCCCGCAGCTCGCGAGCGATCTCACCGGGTTTCTGCTCGTCTTCGATACCCAGGGTGCGGCGCAGAATCTGATAGTTGATGGATTCGTGCGCCGCGCGGTCGAGTTCGTCATCGAGAGGGCGAGCGCTGGTGGGGCTGCTGTTTGGGCGTGGGGCGGAGAGGGCGTCGAACATGTTCACTCTCGATGCGGCTGTCGGCGGCCGGGTCTGGCAGAATGCCGCTTCTTCGATATCGGCCGTGTGGCCGGTGCTTTGAGTGATTTTTGAGCAGAACGAGCCAATGACCGACGAGCGGCACAACGCCAGCATCCGCATCCAAGCCTTGCATCCTCAGTACGCCGAAGCGGCCGCCCGGTGGGCGTCACGTCTGGGTCTGGCGCAGGAGGGCGAGACTGAGTTCGCTCTGCAACTGGGTGACGACGGGCTGCAACTGGTCGAGCTGGGCGACAAGGCGCCTGGTCCGGTGCGGGTGGATTTCGTCGAGGGGGCTGCGGCGCATCGCCGCCAGTTCGGCGGCGGCAGTGGGCAGATGATTGCCAAGGCCGTAGGCGTGCAATCGGGCATTCGGCCACGGATTCTCGATGCGACGGCGGGGCTGGGGCGTGACTCGTTCGTGCTGGCCAGCCTGGGCTGCGAGATGACCCTGATCGAGCGTCAGCCGCTGGTCGCTGCGCTATTGGAAGACGGCCTGCAGCGTGCGGCGCTGGATTTCGATGTGGCGCCCATCGTCGCGCGCATGCGCCTGCTTACCGGAAATGCCATCGAGCTGATGCGCAACTGGCAGGACGAGGCACCGCAGGTGATCTACCTCGATCCGATGTTCCCGCATCGTGACAAGAGTGCGCTGGTGAAGAAGGAAATGCGCCTGTTCCGCCCGTTCGTCGGTGATGATCTGGATGCGCCGGTGTTGCTCGAAGCGGCGCTGGCGCTGGCCACTCATCGCGTGGTGGTCAAGCGCCCACGCAAGGCGCCGGCCATTGAAGGGAGCAAGCCGGGTTATATGCTGGAAGGAAAGTCGAGCCGTTACGACATCTACCCGAAGAAGAAGCTGGAAGCCAGCGCGTAGCGCCTCTCCGGTTCAGGGTCGGTAAGCGCGCAGAAACAGCTGTACCGCGTCCTGCACATGATGTTCCGCGGCTTCACCCTCAAGCGGCTCGCCACAGCCGATCAGCAGGCGGAAATGCGCGCCGCCCTTGAGCAGGCTGAAGAAGTGGTCGGCGGCCAGGTGCGGATTGTCCAGGCTCAGCAGTCCGCGCTGGGCCGCTTTGTGCAGCAGCACTTCCATCTCATCCTGCACCCGTTTCGGGCCGGCTTCGTAGAACATCTGCGACAGCTTGGAGCCCTGGCTGGCCAGGCTCACCATCATCCGGTGCATTTCCACGGATTCGCGGCTATTGACCAGCGCCAGGAAGCCGCGCGCGATGCCCATTAGCTGGCTTTCCAGCGGTACGTTGTCCGGTAGCTCGAACAACAGTTCGGGGAGTTGCTCTTCGCATTTGGCCTTGATCGCCGCGGAGAACAGGGTCTCCTTGTCGGTGAAGTGGCTGTACACCGTGAGCTTGGAAACGCCGGCCTCTGCGGCGATGGCATCCATGCTGCTACCGTCATAACCATTACGCAGGAACAGGCTCTTGGCCGCCTCGAGGATGGCGCGACGTTTGGCGGGGTCTTTCGGACGACCGGGGCCGGAAGGTTGTAACAACTTGTCAGGCATTGGCAGATTTTAATACTGGACTGGCGAGTTTGCTATTTTTACTATACCCGCCAGTACAAATATTCCAAGGGATATCTCCAAAGGCGTCGACTAGGCAGTCAGCTTTGGGGGCAGCCCGAAACCTTCTCCGAAAGGTCTTGCACATGTCTCGCCACGTTCTCCCGCTCGTTGCGTCTTTGGGTCTCGTATTTCTGTTGTCTGCCTGCGGTAATACCGAGCAGGCGGAGCAGCCGATCCGTCCTGCCATGGTGGTGCAGCCGCAGCCCGCTACGGCGCTGGTCGACAGCTATCCGGGTGAGGTGCGCGCCCGCTACGAGCCGGAGCTGGCCTTCCGTATCGCCGGCAAGGTGAGCAAGCGCACGGTGGATGTCGGTGACCGGGTGAAGAAGGATCAGGCCCTGGCCGAACTGGATCCGCAGGACGTGCGCCTGCAACTGGAGGCCACTCGCGCGCAGATGGCGGCAGCCGAGGCCAACCTGCAGACCGTGCGCGCCGAGCGTGAGCGCTACAAGAAGCTGCTCGAGCGCAATCTGGTCAGCCGTTCGCAGTTCGACAACGTCGAAAACCAATACCGTTCCGGCGAAGCACGCTTGAAGCAGGTCAAGGCCGAGTACGACGTGGCCCGCAATCAGACCGACTATGCCGTGCTGCGGGCCTCGCAGGACGGCGTGATCGCCCGTCGTGCGGTCGAGGTGGGGCAGGTGGTGGCGGCTGGTCAGACGGTGTTCACACTAGCTGCCGACGGCGAACGCGAGGTGTCGATCAGCCTGCCGGAACAGAGCTTTGGTCGCTTCGAAATTGGTCAGGTGGTCGAGGTCGAACTGTGGTCGCAGCCTGATCAGCGCTTCCCCGGCCGCATCCGCGAGATGGCCCCGGCGGCCGATCCGCAGTCGCGCACGTTCGCCGCACGTGTCGCGTTCACCGAAGGCAAGGTGCCGGCTGAGTTGGGGCAGAGCGCGCGGGTGTTCATCGCCAGCAATGGCGAGGTACCGCTGGCGGTACCGCTGTCGGCACTCAGCGCCGAGCAGGATCAGGCGTTCGTCTGGGTCGTCGATCCGAAGGAACACCGCGTGCAGCGCCGTCCGGTGCGTATCGGTGCCTATGGTGATGACCGTGTGCCGGTGCTGGAGGGGCTGACCGCTTCCGATTGGGTAGTCGCCGCCGGGGTGCAGATTCTTCGCGAAGGCCAGCAGGTTCGCCCGGTTGATCGGGACAATCGCAACGTCGAACTGGCCGCCAAGGAGTAAGCCCGCATGAGCTTCAACCTGTCTGCCTGGGCGCTGCGTCATCGTCAGATCGTCCTCTACATCATGCTGCTGTTCGCCGTGGTGGGGGCGCTTTCCTACACCAAGCTGGGCCAGAGTGAAGACCCGCCGTTCACCTTCAAGGCCATGGTGATTCGCACCAACTGGCCGGGCGCCAGCGCCGAAGAGGTATCGCGCCAGGTCACCGAGCGCATCGAGAAGAAGTTGATGGAGACCGGCGAGTACGACCGCATCACCAGCTTCTCCCGCCCGGGAGAGTCGCAGGTCACCTTCATGGCGCGCGACTCCATGCGCAGCTCCGAGATTCCCGAGCTGTGGTATCAGGTGCGCAAGAAGATCAGCGACATTCGCCACACGCTGCCGCCCGGTATTCAGGGGCCGTTCTTCAACGATGAATTCGGCACCACCTTCGGCAATATCTATGCGCTGACCGGTAGCGGTTTCGACTACGCGGTGCTCAAGGACTACGCCGACCGTCTGCAGCTGCAACTGCAGCGGGTCAAGGATGTGGGCAAGGTCGAGCTGGTGGGGTTGCAGGACGAGAAGATCTGGATCGAACTGTCCAACACCAAGTTGGCCACCCTCGGTTTGCCACTGTCTGCCGTGCAACAGGCGCTGGAGGCGCAGAACGCGGTAGCGGCTGCCGGCTTCTTCGAGACCCCCAGCGAACGTATTCAGCTGCGCGTGACCGGGCGTTTCGAGTCGGTGGAGGAAATCCGCGATTTTCCCATTCGCGTTGCTGATCGTACCTTCCGCATTGCTGACGTTGCCGAGGTCAAGCGCGGTTTCAACGATCCACCCGCGCCGCGCATGCGCTTCATGGGCGAGGACGCCCTGGGTATTGCCGTATCGATGAAGGACGGCGGCGATATTCTGGTACTGGGCAAGGCATTGGAAGACGAGTTCGCCCGTCTGCAACAGACGCTGCCGCTGGGCATGGAGCTGCGCAAGGTGTCGGATCAGCCGGCGGCGGTGAAGACCGGCGTGGGCGAGTTCGTCAAGGTGCTGGTGGAGGCGTTGGTGATCGTGCTCGCGGTCAGCTTCTTCTCCCTCGGTCTGCGCACCGGCCTGGTGGTGGCGCTGGTGATTCCGCTGGTGTTGGCGATGACCTTCGCTGCCATGTACTACCTCGGCATCGGCCTGCACAAGATTTCTCTCGGCGCGCTGGTGCTCGGCCTCGGCCTGCTGGTGGACGACGCGATCATCGCGGTGGAGATGATGGCGATCAAGATGGAGCAGGGCTACGACCGCTTCAAAGCGGCCAGTTTCGCCTGGACCAGTACGGCTTTCCCCATGCTCACCGGCACCCTGATCACCGCTGCCGGTTTCCTGCCCATCGCTACGGCGCAGTCCGGTACCGGTGAGTACACCCGCTCGATCTTCCAGGTGGTGGCCATTTCGCTGATCGCCTCATGGATCGCGGCAGTGATGTTCGTGCCCTATCTGGGCGACAAGCTGTTGCCGGATCTGGCCAAACTGCATGCTGCCAAGCACGGCGGCAGCGATTCAGGCCATGACCCCTATTCGACGCCGTTCTACCGCCGCGTTCGCGCCACGGTGGAATGGTGCGTGCGCCGCCGTGGCATCGTGATCCTGCTGACCATTGCGCTGTTCGTTGCGTCGGTGCTGTTGTTCCGTTTCGTGCCGCAACAGTTCTTCCCGGCCTCTGGTCGTCTGGAGCTGATGGTCGACATCAAGTTGGAGGAGGGCGCTTCGCTGAGCGCCACCGAAGCCGAGGTACATCGCCTGGAAAAACTGCTCAAGGAGCAGCCCGGCATCGACAACTACGTGGCCTACGTCGGCACGGGGTCACCGCGTTTCTACCTGCCGCTCGATCAGCAGTTGCCGGCGGCCAGCTTTGCCCAGTTCGTGGTACTGGCCAAAAGCATCGAAGAGCGCGAGCGCCTGCGTGGTTGGCTGATCAAGGTGATGAACGACGAGTTCCCGACCCTGCGCAGTCGCGTCAGCCGCCTGGAGAACGGGCCGCCCGTGGGCTACCCGATCCAGTTCCGCGTCAGCGGTGAGCACATCGCCGAGGTGCGCGCGCTGGCCCGTCAGGTGGCGGACAAGGTGCGCGAGAACCCGCATGTGGTGAATGTGCACCTGGACTGGGAGGAGCCGAGCAAGGTGGTGATCCTCAACATCGATCAGGATCGCGCCCGCGCTCTGGGCGTCAACACCGCCGAGTTATCGCGCTTCCTGCAGGGTTCGCTGTCCGGTACCAGTGTCAGCCAGTATCGCGAAGGTAATGAGCTGATCGAGATTCTCCAGCGCGGCACGCCGCAGGAACGCAAGGCGCTGAGCCTGCTGCCGAGCCTGGCGGTGCCGACCGACAGCGGTCGCAGTGTGGCGCTGTCGCAGGTGGCGACTCTGGAGTACGGCTTCGAGGAAGGCATCATCTGGCACCGCAACCGTCTGCCCAACGTCACCGTGCGTGCCGACGTCTATGGCAAGCAGCAGCCGGCCAACCTGACCCAGCAGATCCTGCCGACGCTCGACCCGATCCGCGCCGAGCTGCCTGCGGGTTATCTGCTGGAGGTCGGAGGCACGGTAGAGGACTCCCAGCGCGGACAGAAGTCGGTCAACGCGGGTATCCCGCTGTTCATCGTGGTGGTGCTGACGCTGCTGATGCTGCAGCTGAAAAGCTTCTCGCGTTCGGCGATGGTATTTCTCACCGCGCCGTTGGGCCTGATCGGCGTGACTCTGTTCCTGCTGATCTTCCGCCAGCCGTTCGGCTTCGTGGCCATGCTCGGCACCATCGCCTTGGCTGGGATGATCATGCGCAACTCGGTGATCCTGGTCGATCAGATCGAGCAGGACATCAGCCACGGCCTGGACCGCTGGCACGCCATCATCGAGGCGACAGTGCGCCGCTTCCGGCCGATCGTTCTGACAGCCCTGGCGGCGGTGCTGGCGATGATCCCGCTATCGCGCAGTGTGTTCTTCGGGCCGATGGCGGTGGCCATCATGGGCGGACTGGTGGTGGCCACGGCATTGACCCTGCTGTTCCTGCCGGCGCTGTATGCGGCGTGGTTCCGGGTCAAGGAGAGCGAGGCGCGTTGAGTCGTGGCATCAGCGGCGCCTGACCGTCGCTGCTTGAGCCCCTTCCACGGGGTTCGTCATGGTAATAAAAAACGGGAGCCATTGGCTCCCGTTCTTTTATGTAGCGGGTAAGGCTTATTCGTCCATCTGCGACTGCAGGTAGTTCTGCAGGCCTACTGCTTCGATCAGGCTCAGCTGGGTTTCCAGCCAGTCGATGTGATCTTCCTCGGAGCAGAGGATTTCTTCCAGCAGTTCGCGGCTGGCGTAGTCACCAATGCTCTCGCAATAGGCAATGGCAGCCTTCAGGTCACCATGGGCCTTGTGCTCGATCTTCAGGTCGCATTCGAGCATTTCCTTGGTGTTTTCACCGATCAGGATCTTGCCCAGGTCCTGCAGGTTCGGAATGCCCTCGAGGAACAGGATGCGCTTGATCAGCTTGTCGGCGTGCTTCATCTCGTCGATGGACTCGTGGTACTCATGCTCGCCGAGTTTTTTCAGGCCCCAGTCTTCGTACATGCGCGCATGCAGGAAGTACTGGTTGATGGCGACCAGTTCGTTACCAAGAATCTTGTTCAGGTGTTGAATGACCTTCTTGTCGCCTTTCATGACCGCTCCTGCAGTTTCAATGACAGTGATAGCCTTGAATTTTCGGCCTCGTTCTTCTTTATGTCAAACCTAAGTGTTTGAAACATAAGTAAAAATAAAACCGAATAAGAATGTTTTTATTCCGCATCATGGCGCCAAGTTATTGAATTGACGCAATAAATAAGTTGCTGAAAGTTCAGGCATGACGCCATCGGGCAACTACCGCCGGTATTTTATTTTTTCGCGCCCATAAAAAAGCCCCGCAAAGCGGGGCATGGGGCACGCAGAATTCAGGCGGCGTGAGCCGAATGCGGATCGCGGCTATTCAGGTAGTCCTGCAGACGTGTCTGCTGCGCCGGGGTCATGAACAGGCCCAGCTTGCTGCGCCGCCAGAGGATATCGGCGCTGCTGCGCGCCCACTCTTCGCGGCGCAGGTAGTCCACTTCGCGGGTGTAGAGCCCGGCACCCAGGTGTTCGCCAAGGTCGGTGAGATTGTGCACGCCGTCGAGCAGACGCCAGGTGCGGCTGCCATAACTGGTTGCCCAGCGTCTGGCCAGGCTGCTGGGCAACCAGCCGTGGCGTTCGCAGAGTGCTTCAACCAGGGCGCTCTGGCTTTGCAGATCTTCGCCGCCTGGCAACGGGGCACTGGCTGTCCAGCTCGGGCCCAGTTTCGTGAAGTGCGGCGCCAGCTGTTGCATGGCGGACTCTGCCAGCTTGCGGTAGGTGGTCAGCTTGCCGCCGAAGACCGACAGCAGAGGCGCTTCACCCGGAGCACCGGAGAGCGACAGGGTGTAGTCACGGGTAATGGCCGACGGCTCATCGGATTCGTCGTCGCACAGCGGCCGTACGCCTGCGAAGCTGTGCAGCACATCGTCGCGGCTGAGCTGCTGTTTGAAATGGTCATTGACCACTTTGAGCAGATAGTCGGTTTCCTCGGCGGTGATCGTGACCTGAGCAGGGTCGCCCTGGTATTCACGGTCGGTGGTGCCGATCAGGGTGAAACGTTCCAGATAAGGGATGGCGAAGACGATGCGGCGGTCTTCGTTTTGTAGGATGTAGGCCTGCTCGCCGTCATACAGCCGTGGCACGACAATATGGCTGCCCTGGATAAGACGAATGCCATACGGCGATTGTTGCTTGAGGTCGTCACGAATGAAGCGCGCGACCCAGGGGCCGGCGGCATTGACCAGCGCCCGCGCACGGATGGACAGCAGGCTGCCGTCGCTGCGTTCCAGGTGGATATGCCACAACCCCTTGCTACGTCGGGCGCTGACGCAACGGGTACGGGGGTGAATGTGCGCGCCGTTTTCCCGTGCGGCCATGGCGTTGAGCACCACCAAGCGGGCATCGTCTACCCAGCAATCGGAATATTCGAAGCCGCGGCTGATTTCCGCCTTCAACGGGCTACCAGCGCCGAAGCGTAGGCCGCGCGAAGCCGGCAGGCGCTCACGCTTGCCCAGGTGATCGTAGAGGAACAGGCCGGCGCGAATCATCCAGGCCGGACGCAAGTGCGGGCGGTGCGGCAGAACGAAGCGCATCGGCTTGACGATATGCGGCGCCTTGGCCAGCAGCACTTCGCGCTCGGCCAGGGCCTCACGCACCAGGCGAAACTCATGATGTTCCAGATAGCGCAGGCCGCCGTGGATCAACTTGCTGCTGGCCGAGGAGGTGTGGCTGGCCAGGTCGTCCTTTTCGCAAAGGAACACGGACAGGCCGCGACCGGCTGCATCGGCTGCGATGCCCACGCCATTGATGCCGCCGCCAACGACGGCGAGGTCATAGACTTCCGCAACGGGGCTGGCGAACTGGTCGTGGGGCATGTGGCACGCTCGGCTATTGGATTCGAATGTATTTATGTTCACTTTCGAAAATATGCTAGACGAAGATGCCCAGCTTCGCTACCCCGGCACGCGATTGCGCGCCGAGCGGTACTGAGGGATGGGGTTTGCTGTAGTTGTAGAGCGGGTGTAATCCGCCGATACGTCGCCGGCGGGTTGCACCCGCCCTACGCGATAGCCGTTGAGAGGCCAGTCAAACCAGGTCGAGCTGAACCTTGTGGCTGTGCAGCAGGCGGGTGATGGCAGCCGACGGTGCGCTATCGGTGAAGACGCGGTCGACCAGGGCGATGGAGCCCAGGCGTACCACGGCGTTGCGGCCGAACTTGCTGGAGTCGGCGGCGAGGAAGACCTGTCTGGCGTTGTCGATGATCGCCTGGGAAACCCGTACTTCCTGGTAGTCGAAGTCGAGCAGACTGCCGTCGTCGTCGATACCGCTGATGCCGACGATGGCGTAATCGACCTTGAATTGCTGGATGAAATCCACTGCGGCCTGGCCGACGATACCGCCGTCGCCGCGCACCGTGCCGCCGGCCACCAGCACCTCGAAGTCGGCCTTGGCGCTGAGCTGGGCGGCGACGTGCAGGTTGTTGGTGATGATCTTCAGACCCTTGTGGTTCTGCAGCTCGCGGGCGATGGCTTCGGTGGTGGTGCCGATGTTGATGAACAGCGAGGCGTGGTCGGGGATCTGCGCGGCTACCGCCTCGGCGATGCGCTGTTTCTCCTCGCGCATCTGCCCCGCGCGCATGCCGTAGGCGGTGTTCTGAATGCTTGACGATTCGCAGGCCGCGCCGCCATGGGTACGGCGCAGCAGGCCGTGCTCGGCCAGCTGGTTGATGTCGCGGCGAATGGTCTGCGGGGTCACGGCGAACGCCTGGGCCAGTTCGTCGATGCTGACGTAGCCGCGTTCACGGGCGAGGTTGAGAATGTCGTGCTGGCGCGGAGCGAGGTTCATGAGCGCTTCCTGTGATGGTCACTCATTATAGGGTGTGGCGGTGGTGGATTTGGGCCTGTTACTGTAAGGCATCTTTTATCGCGTTTTCACATTCGAACATGACTCCCGCAATCGATCTGTTGAAAAAGGCCAAGGCCGAACACCGCGTGCACAGCTACCAGCACGATCCCAAGGCGCCGTCCTACGGGCTAGAGGCGGCCGAGAAGCTGGGGCTGGCACCCGAGTGCGTGTACAAGACCCTGCTCGCAGCGACCGAGAAGGGCGAGCTGCTGGTGGCGGTCGTGCCGGTGGCGGGCAGCCTCGATCTCAAGGCGCTGGCAGCAGCTGCGGGGGCGAAGAAAGCGGACATGGCCGACCCGGCAGCCGCACAGCGCGCCACTGGTTATCTGGTTGGCGGCATCAGCCCGCTGGGGCAGAAGAAGCGCCTGCGTACCTTCATCGACGAGAGCGCACGCCAGCATCCCACCATTCACGTCAGTGGTGGCCGGCGAGGGCTAGAGCTGGAGCTTTCGGCCGAGACCCTGGCGCAGCACACTCAGGGGCAGTTCGCCGCTATCGGCAAAGCCTGAAGCGAGCAGTATGCTGCCAGCAAAATAAGTCACTCTGCGGTCAACAGCCTGCTACTGATAACAACAAGGAATCTTGCATGACCCAATACCTGTTAGCCATCGATCAGGGCACTACCAGCTCCCGCGCCATCATCTTCAATGATCAGGGGCTGCCGGTTGCGCGTGCTCAGCAGGAATTCAAGCAGTACTTCCCTCAGGATGGCTGGGTCGAGCACGACGGTGAGGAAATATGGTCCTCCACGCTCAAGGTTTGCCACGATGCCATTGCCAGTAGCGGTCTGCAGCCCGAGGCGATTGCCGCCATCGGCATCACCAACCAGCGCGAAACCACCCTGGTGTGGGATGCCGTCAGTGGCACGCCTATCCATCCGGCCATCGTCTGGCAGGACCGCCGCACCGCCGACTATTGCGCCGGGCTCAAGGAGCACGGCCACGAAGCGGCGGTCTCGGCCAAGACCGGCTTGCTGATCGACCCGTATTTCTCTGCCACCAAGCTGCGCTGGATACTGGAGAACGTACCCGGTGCGCCGGAGCGGGCCGAGCGCGGCGAACTGCGCTTTGGCACCGTCGACAGCTTCCTGCTGTGGCGCCTGACCGATGGTAAGGTGCACCGCACTGACGCCAGCAATGCCTCGCGCACGCTGATGTTTAACATTCATACCCAGCAGTGGGACGAAGAGCTGCTCAAGCTGTTCGAGATTCCCGCCAGCCTGCTGCCCGAGGTGCTCGATTGCGCTGCCGAGTTCGGTCACACCGACAGCTCGCTGCTCGGCGCCAGTATTCCGGTGCTGGGCATGGCCGGTGACCAACAGGCGGCTCTGATCGGCCAGGCCTGCTTCGAGCCGGGGATGGTCAAGAGCACCTACGGTACTGGCTGTTTCATGATCCAGAACACCGGCGATCAGCCGGTGAGTTCGAAGAACCGTCTGCTGACCACGGTCGGCTATCGCCTTGATGGCAAGGTCACCTACGCGGTGGAGGGCAGCATCTTCGTCGCGGGCGCGGCGGTGCAGTGGCTGCGTGACGGTATCAAGCTGATCAGCCATGCGCGCGAGAGCGAGGCGCTGGCCGAGGCCACCGGTGAAGCCTGCGGCGTCTACCTGGTGCCGGCATTCACCGGCCTGGGGGCGCCGTATTGGGACCCCAAGGCGCGCGGTGCCATCTTCGGCCTGACCCGCGATACCGGTATCAAGGAGATCGTCACCGCCGGCCTGCAGTCGGTGTGCTACCAGACCCGTGACCTGCTCGAAGCCATGCGCCAGGACGGTGCGGCAGCGCCCAGTGCGCTGCGTGTCGACGGTGGCATGGTAGAGAACAACTGGGTCATGCAGTTTCTGGCCGACATTCTCGGCGTCAGCGTCGAGCGCCCGGAAGTCACCGAGACCACTGCGCTAGGCGTCGCCTATCTGGCAGGTCTGAAGCTAGGCCTGTACCAGGACCTGAACGCCATCGCCAGTCATTGGCATCGTCAGCAGCGTTTCGAGCCGCGGATGAACAATGCACATCGCGAACGCCTTTACGCTGGTTGGCTGGATGCGGTGAAGCGGGTGCGCAGCGAAGCGTGAGAACCCCCGCTCTGTTGGGCCGCATCGGCGCTGGCGTGTTGTTGTCGCTGATACTGTGCAGCGGCCTGGCGCGGGCTGAGAAGCTGGTGATCGCTGGCGATCTCTGGTGCCCAATCAACTGTGCGGCAGATGCGGAGAAGCGCGGCATCTTCGTCGAGCTAGCCGAACAGATCTTTGCCGAGTCCGGCATTGAGGTGGAGTACCGCGTGATCAATTGGGCGCGCGCGGTGCACGATACCCGGCGCGGCAAGCTGGATGCGTTGATCGGCGCCGGGGTGCAGGATGCACCGGACTTCATCTTCACGCCCACGGCGCCCGGTGTGTCGCGCATGTGCTTCTACGCCTCCCGCGGTGGTGCTTGGCGTTACCAGGGGCTGAATTCTCTGCAAAGCGTGCGCCTGGGCGCGATCAATGGCTACAGCTACGGCGCCGAACTCGACCTGTATCTGCGCAATCACCATGACCCGTCCCAGGTGCAGTTGATGACCGGTGATCATGCGCTGATCAGCAATCTGCGCAAGCTGCGCCATAGGCGCATCGATGCGCTGGTGGAAAATGCCTGGGTGATGCAGGCGCTGCTCAGTGAGCGCTACCTGCATGGCGACATCCTTGAAGTCGGTTGCCGACAGCCGGATATTCCCATCTATCTAGCGTTCGCTCCGGGTCTGGCTGACAGCCCGCGCTATGCCGAACTGTTCGAACAAGGGCTGCAGCGCTTTCGCGAGGACGGGCGCATGGATGAACTGTTACGGCGCTACGGCATCCGCTGAGGCGCACTGTTCGGGGAAAATACAGGCCCTCTGTACGTGGTTCGCCTGCGCTGAGCGCGGCATGCTCTGTTCTCCCTATCCTGACCAGGAATGCTTCATGCCTCTCGAATTTCACCAGATCGACGCCTTTACCGATCAGCCGTTCGCGGGCAATCCCGCCATGGTCTATCGCCTGAGTGCCTGGCTCGACGATGCGCTGATGCAGCGCATCGCCGCCGAGCACAACCTGGCCGAGACCGCATTCGTGGTGAAAGAGGGCAGTGCCTGGCATATCCGCTGGTTCACCCCGGTCAGCGAGGTGCCGCTGTGCGGGCATGCCACCCTGGCGGCGGCCAAGGTGCTATTCGACATCTATCAGGAACCGGCAGAGGTGCTGGATTTCACCTGTCTGTCCGGAGTGCTGCAGGTCACCCGGCAGGGCGAACGTCTGCAATTGGATTTCCCGGTGCGGCGCGCGGAGTTGGTGACGCGGGAATTACACGAGCAGGCTGAGCGTGCGCTGGAGCGTCAGGTGGAGCAGGTACTGGCGCTGGGTAATGCCGATGGCAGCGTGCAGGAACTGATGGTGGTGCTGGATTCCGAGGCCGAGCTCCGCAAGCTGAAGCCGAACCTGCTCGCGCTGGCCACCTTGCCTGGGCTTGGCGTGCTGGTCACGGCTGCCGGGGCCCAACATGACTTCGTTTCGCGCTACTTCGCGCCCAGTATCGGTATCGATGAAGACCCGGTCACCGGTTCGACCCACTGCATCCTGATGCCCTATTGGGTCGAGCGCCTGGGCCGCAATACGCTCAGCGCTTTCCAGTGTTCGGCGCGTGGCGGCGAGCTGCTTTGTCGTCTGGAGGGTGAGCGGGTGAAGATCGCTGGCCACGCGCGGCATATCGCCAGTGGCCAGCTGATGCTCTGATCAGTTGCTGCTGACTCGGCGCACGCCAGCTGATTCGCTCAGCTGCAATTGCGCGGCGACGCTGCCAAGGGCCGGGAAGGCCACCAGGTGGTCGGCGGCGATGCGGATACCTACTTCGTCGCCCGGCTGGTGATCGGCATGACTGGGGAAGATCGATTCCAGCTGGCTGCCGGTCGGTAGTTGCAGGCGATAGAGCGTGGCCGCGCCGAGGAAGGTCTTGCCGACGATACGCGCCTTCAGTTCGCTGCTTTCGTCCGGAACGATGTCGTCCGGGCGCAGTAATACGTCCACCGCGCTGCCCTGCGCCCAGGTATAGGCACGGTTGCCGCGGATAATACCGAGTTCGGTCTGCACCGTTTCCGGGCTGAGCAACTGGCCGCGGATGAAGTAACCCTGGCCAATGAAGCTGGCGACGAAAGGTGTCAGCGGCTCGTGGTAGAGGTTGAACGGCGTATCCCACTGCTCCAGACGGCCATCCTTGAACACGCCGACGTGATCGCTGACAGCGAAGGCTTCTTCCTGATCGTGGGTCACCAGGATGGCGCTGGTGCCGCGCGTCTTGAGTATCTCGCGCACTTCATGGCTCAAGCGACGACGCAGTTCGCCATCGAGATTGGAGAAGGGCTCGTCGAGCAGTAGCAGCTTCGGCTCCGGTGCTAGGGCGCGGGCCAGGGCCACACGTTGTTGTTGGCCGCCGGAAAGTTCGTGTGGGTAACGTTTTGCCAGGTGCCCGAGCTTGACCAGCTCCAGCAGCTCCTGGGTGATGCGCTCGGCATTGGCCTGCTTACGAATGCCAAAGGCGACGTTCTCCGCCACGCTCAGGTGGGGGAACAGGGCATAGTCCTGAAACACCATGCCGATCTGGCGTTTCTCCGGTGCCAGGGTAAAGCCGGCGCGGGAGATCACCTCGCCGTCGAGTTCGATCTCACCTTCGAGCACTGGCTCGAAACCGGCGATGGCGCGCAGCGTAGTGGTCTTGCCGCAACCCGATGGGCCGAGCAGGCAACCGATATCGCCCGGGTTGAGGTGCAGGTCGAGATCCTGCACCACCTTGTGGGCGTGGTAGCCGCAGTTCAGCCCGCGTAGCTGCAGCAGGGGCTGGCTCATGCGTAGTGGTACGCCGGTTCGACCAGCATCTCCAGCAGCGCCTTCTGTGCGTGCAGGCGGTTCTCGGCTTGATCCCATGCAACCGAGCGCGGGTCGTCGAGCAGGTCGAAGCTGATTTCTTCGCCACGGTGCGCCGGCAGGCAATGCATGAACAGCACGTCTTCGGCGGCGGCGTCGAGCAGCTCGCGGGTGACCTGATAGGGGCGGAACAACGCCATGCGCTGCTCGGCCTCGTCTTCCTGGCCCATCGAGGCCCACACGTCGGTGCTGACCAGGTGCGCGCCGGCCACCGCTTCGCGCGGGTCACGCAGCACCTGCACACGCTCGCCGGCCTGGGCCAGGAAACGTGCGTCCGGCTCATAGCCAGCAGGGCAGGCGACCTTCAACTGGAAATCGAACTGCATCGCCGCTTCGATATAGGAGTTGCACATGTTGTTGCCGTCGCCGATCCAGGCCACCGTCTTGCCGGCGATACTGCCGCGGTGTTCGAGGAAGGTCTGCATGTCGGCGAGCAACTGGCAGGGGTGCAGGTCATCGGACAGGCCGTTGATTACCGGCACCTTGGACTTGGCGGCGAACTCGGTGAGGTTGCTGTGGGCGAAGGTGCGGATCATCACCGCATCGAGCATGCTCGACATGACGATGGCGGCATCGCCGATCGGCTCGCCACGGCCCAGCTGAGTGTCGCGCGGCGAGAGGAAGATGGCCTGGCCGCCGAGCTGGATGATGCCGGCTTCGAAGGACAGGCGGGTGCGGGTAGAGGCCTTCTCGAAGATCATGCCCAGCACGCGATTCTTCAGCGGCTCGAAGAGTACGCCACTGTTGCGCAGATTCTTCAGCTCGATGCCTCGGCGGATCAGTCCCACCAGTTCGTCCGGTGTGTAATCCATCATCGAGAGAAAGTGTCTGACGCTCATCGTTAACTACCTTTATCACTACATTTCGCAAGCTTGCGTTCGGGGATAAAACCGACAAAAACAGCAGAGCTTGCGGCAGGAGGCCGCAGGGTGCGACGAAACAGGGGAAGGCGCGATCCTATAAGGAAATGACGAGACGGCGCAAGTTAACGCCTACGGGCGCGCAGAATGATGTTTTACAAGCCTTTTTAGCCAAAGCGCTGGCGCCAGTGAGATTGACCGCGGCAGTGCCAGGGCTTCATAGGTGGCGCTGCTGAATCGGCAGGCTTGATGCCTGTCGATTCATGAGGCGAACGCTGCTGGCGTCGCCCTTGCGCTCGGCTCATAGTTCATGACCTGCGACCTGACCGGTCGTCTCGGATCAGAACAAGAGGCCAGGCCATGACCAAGTCCCTCCATTACCGTGCATGTCATCTGTGCGAAGCCATCTGCGGCCTTGCCATCGAAACTGAAGTGCAGCCTGATGGCAGCGTGCAGATTCGCTCGATCAAGGGCGATGCCCAGGATAGCTTCAGCCGTGGCCATATCTGCCCCAAGGCCGTGGCGCTGCAGGATATCCAGAACGACCCCGACCGTATCCGTCAGCCCATGCGCCGCATTGGCGAGCAGTGGCAGGCCATCGGCTGGGAGGAGGCGTTCGAGCTGGTGGCTGAGCGCCTGAGCACGATTCAGACCGCCCATGGGCAAAATGCCGTGGCCGTGTATCAGGGCAATCCCAGCGTGCATAACTATGGGCTGATGACCCACAGCAACTATTTCCTCGGTCAGTTGAAAACCCGCAATCGCTTTTCCGCCACCTCGGTCGATCAACTACCGCATCACCTGACCAGCCATCTGATGTATGGCCACGGTCTGCTGATTCCGATTCCCGATATCGATCACACCGACTTCATGCTGATCCTGGGCGGCAACCCGCTGGCCTCCAACGGCAGCATCATGACCGTGCCGGATGTGGAAAAGCGTCTGAAGGCCATCCAGGCGCGCGGCGGCAAGCTGGTGGTGGTCGATCCGCGTCGCAGCGAAACCGCGGCCATCGCCGACCAGCACCTGTTCGTGCGCCCCGGCAGCGATGCCGCGCTGTTGCTGGCGCTGCTCAACACCCTGTTCGAGGAAGGCCTGACCCGTGACAGCCATCTGCCGGTGGAGGGACTGGAGCAGGTGCGTGAGGCGATTGCCGGTTTCGATGCCGAGGCCATGAGCGCGCGCTGTGGCGTGCCGGCAGAAACCATCCGCCAACTGGCGCGGGATTTCGCCGCTGCAGATAAGGCCGTGTGCTACGGACGCATGGGCGTTTCCACCCAGGCGTTTGGCACCCTGTGTCAATGGCTGGTACAGATCATCAATCTGGTAACCGGCAACCTCGATCGCGCGGGCGGCGTGCTCTGCACCACGCCGGCGGTGGATCTGGTAGCGAGCACCTCGGGCGGGCATTTCAATCGCTGGCAGAGCCGGGTATCCGGCCTGCCTGAATACGGTGGCGAGCTGCCGGTTTCGGCGCTGGCCGAAGAGATGCTCACCCCCGGCGAGGGGCAGATCCGTGCCCTGGTCACGGTGGCCGGCAATCCGGTGCTGTCGACACCCAATGGGCGCCAGCTGGAGCAGGCGTTGGACGGCCTGGACTTCATGCTCTCGGTGGATTTCTACATCAACGAGACCACCCGTTACGCCGACCTGATTCTGCCGCCGACCGCGCCGCTGGAGCACGATCATTACGACACCACCTTCAATGTGTTCGCGGTGCGCAACGTCACCCGCTTCAACGAGGCAATCCTGGCCAAGCCGGACGGTGCCTTGCACGACTGGGAAATCTTCGTCGGTCTGGCCAAGGTCTTCGCGGCGCGCAATGGCCTTGAGCTGAAACCGACCATGGCGCCTGAGCAGATGATCGACATGGGCCTACGTTTCGGCCCCTATGGTGATCGCAGTGAGCGCAAGCTCAGTCTGGCTGCATTGCGTGAGCATCCGCATGGGGTCGACCTGGGGCCGCTGCAGCCGAACCTTGCAGCGCGTCTGAAAACGCCGAGCAAGGCGGTGCAGGCCGCGCCTGAGCTGCTGCTGGCCGATCTGGCACGTTTCGCCGAGCAGCAACAACCGGCTGCTCATGAGCTGCTGCTGATCGGCCGTCGTCACGTGCGCAGCAATAACTCGTGGATGCACAACTATCACCGCCTGGTGAAGGGCAAGCCGCGTCATCAATTGTTGATGAACCCGGCGGACCTGGCCAGTCGTGGCTTGGCCGATGGCCAGCGGGTACGGGTGCGCTCGCGAGTTGGCAGCATCGAGGTGGAGGTGGCCGCCAGCGATGAGGTGATGGCTGGCGTGGTCAGCCTGCCCCATGGCTGGGGGCATGCCCGCCCTGGCGTGCAGATGGACATTGCGCGTGCCCAGCCGGGTGCCAGCGCCAATGATCTGACCGACGAGCGCCAGCTCGACGCGCTGTCCGGTAATGCCGTGCTCAATGGGGTGCCGGTGGAGGTGGTGGCTGCGTAGCCCGGATAAAATTCGGGGTTGGCTCGACGCTATTGGGCGACGGCAAGGCCGAGCATTACGCTCGGTTTTTCGCTACAATCGCGCCACCGTGGCGACCGTCGGGTCGCGAAGTCTATGCTGAGGTGCCCCATGGATATCATCGAAACCATCAAAGAGCAGATCGCCAACAACACCGTTCTGCTGTACATGAAAGGCTCGCCCAACGCGCCGCAGTGTGGCTTCTCGGCCCGTGCTGCTCAGGTCGTGATGGGCTGCGGCGAGAAGTTCGCCTACGTCGACATCCTGCAGAACCCGGAAATCCGCGCCAACCTGCCGAAGTACGCCAACTGGCCGACCTTCCCGCAGCTGTGGGTCGGCGGTGAACTGGTCGGCGGTAGTGACATCCTCACCGAGATGTACGAGAAGGGCGAGCTGCAGACCCTGATCAAGGATGCCACGAGCAAAGCCGGCGCCTGATTACTGGTCGTGCAATGCAAAGAACCCGCCTAGGCGGGTTCTTTGGTTTCTGCCATCTGCTGTCTATTTCTGCAGCCACTGGCCGTTCAGTTGGATGAGCTGGCCCTTGGGCGTGCGCTCGATCGCTTTCTTGCCGGCGATGGCCTCCACGTCGCTCAGGCTGATGCCGTTGTCCTTGGCCACCTTCTGGTATTCGGCACGACGTGCCTGGTTGATCAGCCGGGCGATTTCATCGGCCTGGCCGCCGGCTTTGACCACGCCAAGGTAGCCATTGGGTTGCTCGCCCAGCTGGCCACTGGCTTTGGCATCGCCGAGGGCGCTCATGGCCTGGTTGAGGTTCAGTGCGTAGGCCGGCAGGCTGAGGGTGAGTGCCAGCAGCAGGGTCGAAATGTATCGAATCATCGTCTCTCTCCGTAGGACCTGTTCATGCCGAAACAGTGGGCTCAAAACAGACCGCTGCCTTCGCTAAATACACTGTCCAGCGCCTTGTCCACCTTGATGTAGATTTCGTGCTCGACCTTGACGTTCAGGTTGATGTTGATCGGTTCGTTCGGCATCGCCAGTTGTACCGTTGGGGTACAGGCCTGGCACAGCAGCCCCAGGCTCAGGACTGCGAGGAGGCGGTACGTGCGCATGGCGCTACTCCTTTGATTCTTGGGGGACACGCTGGCGCATCCATTGCTGAATCCGTTGCTGGATGATGCCACTTACCTTGTCGGTCAGTTGCAGGCTGGCCAGCAAGGCCGGAATGTCTTCTTCCAGATTGATGTTGAAATGGATGGGCCGGCCCTTCTCGATGGCCGGGTTCAGCCCATGCAGGCGCATGCCTAGCTGCAGTGTGCCGGACTGATCATAGTCGACGCTACTGCTGAGCAGATCGTAGTGGAAGTCCTCCAGTGCGTCGGTGACCAGCTTCATACCCGGGTTGGCCTGGCCCATGGCGCGAATGCGCGGCGAGTGAAAGCTCAGTTGCCCCCCTGGTGGCCTGGCTTCGATCAGGCCCTGTTCGATACTGATGGCGCCGCTCAGGCGCAGCGGCAAGGTGCCGTCGATCAGTCCTTTGCCGGCGAGCCCTTCGGCCGGGTAGACGCGAAACAGCTCCTGCAGATCCAGGCCGCTGAGCTTCAGTGGCAGCAACTGGCTGGGGTGATCCAGTGCCCAGGTCGCCGGTTCCAGGCTCAGGCTGCCGCCGAGAATGCCCAGCTCCGCGCGTTGGTGGGTCAGGTTGCCGGCCAGAGGGCGTTGCAGGCTGGTCTGATAACTGGCTTGCAGCTGCAAGGGGCCTAGGGCGATACCGGGGTTGAGCTGTTTCGCGCTCAGGCTCGGCAGTTCCAGTGTCAGGCGCTCGCCCGCGAGGCGCAGGTGCAGTTCGGCGTCCACACCGCTCAGCGTGCTGCGGTCATAGATGCCGGCCAGGCCTTTGCCGCTGAGCTTCACCCTCAGTTGCAGAGACTTGCCAGTGGGCAGGCTGAGGCTGGCGTCGGCCTGGATACGGCCGTTGTCCAGCGTCAGCAGCGGCGGCCAGCTCGCTAGCGTATGGGCCAGCGGGTTGCCTGCGCGCAGGAAGACTTCATCGACTGTGGCGTTCAGCCCCAGTGCATCGGCGGTGTTGTTCAGGCGCAGCGCCATACCCAGCCCCGAGTCCGCCAGCAATGCACCATCGAGTGCCTGGCTGACGCTGTCAGCCTCCAGCCGGCCTTGCCATTGCCAGCCCTGCGCCTGCAGTTGCGGGTGTTGCAGGCTCTGTATGCGCAGCGTCAGCGGCCCGGACAGCATGGGTGAGTATGGCGCGCCAGCAAGGTCGAGACCGGCGAGTGTTAGTTGAGCTTGCTGCAGCTCAAGATCGCTGCTGCGCAGGCGCTGGATTGCCAGGCGAGAGGTATCGGTGGTCTTGAATTGCACCTGCTGCGTGGTTGCACTACCAGTCAGGCCCAGGTTCAGGTGCAGGCCATCGGCACGGCTGCCTGCCATATCCGCGCGCTTGCTGCGGGCGTCGAGTTGCAGCTGACGGACGTTCAGCGACCAGTCAGGGGATTGATGCAGACCGAGCTCGGCACTTGCTTGCAGCTCTAGTGCTCCCTGGCCGGATAGCTTCAGTTGCACGGTCAGTTCGTTGTCGAGGCTGCTCTGCAGTGGTGTGAGCTGCATCTGCAACTTGTGGGGGCGTAGGCCGCTTGGCAGGGCGGCCAGCCAGGACGCGTCCTGCGTGTCGAGTTGCAGGTTGCCGTGCAGCTTGCGCGCTTGCCAGGTGCCGCTGGCGTTGAGCAGGTCGAGCTGCAGTTCGCCGCTGATCATGCCGACGCCGGGCAGCGGCCAGGACTTCGGCAGCTGGGCATCGACACGCAGCCATCCCGGCGCGGCCAGCAGCTCGCCTAGCTGGCGGGTGGTCTGCGGAAGTTGCAGCTGCCACTGAGCGATGATGCCGGCTTGCTGCGGCGTTGCGGGCAGGTTGGTGGCGTCGAGTGGGGTCCATTCGCTCAGCCAGGCGCCGACCCAGGCGATCTCCTGCAGAGGGGCGAGCAGCAGGTTGCCAGACCACTGCAACGCATCGCCCTGGGCGAGCACATCGCTGTGCAGCTCCATCTGCTGCTGGTCGTCGAGGTGCAGGCTCATCTCCAGCTGGCGTGTGCTGTCCGGCGTACTGTCCAGACCCTGCAGGCGCGCATGTAGCCGTGCACTGTGCGTCTCACGCTCAAGTTGCAGGTGCAATTGCAGTGCATCGTCCAGGTGCTGCAGGCTGAGGTTGCCGTCGAGCGTACATTGACCGCCATGGCAAGGCAGCTGCGCGTGGGCGTCGCGTACGTCGATCTGTCGTGGCAGCCATGGCAGGGTGTTGAGCGTGCGCTCGACGAGGTCGTCGAGGTCACTGTCGGTCTGGTTTTGCGTCGCTGCCGGGGCGAGTTGCCAGGCAACTTGCAGGCCTTGGGCAAGCAGGCGATAGCGCGGCGCCTCGCTGGCCAGCCATTCGAGTTGCAGTTGGCTGGCCTGCGCACGCAACTCACCGCTCTGACGCTGGGTCATACGCACATCGTGCAGCTGCACGCCTCGCCAGGACAGGCTCAGGCCTTGCCAGTCCAGCTCGATGTGCTGCTCCTCGAGCAGTTGCTGCACGCGGTAGCCGGCATAGCAGGCGAGTAGCGACAACACTGCCAGAGTCGCTACGCAGATGCTCAGCCAGAAACGCCGGCGGCTCATGAGTTCTCCTTGCCAGATGCCGTGCAAGGGACGGTACCCCATGCTCGAGTGGGTGCCAAGCGGCTTTCCGTGCTATTGTGTGTTTACAGCTTTTATTGATTTATTTGTTCTAAACACGCGTAGGAGGACATGATGAGTGCAGTGACTCGCAGCCAGCCTGACGCCGATGCGGTACTGGCCAAGGCCTTGCTCAATACTCGTGAGCACCTGGGGCTGACTCAGCAGGAGTTGGCCGATATCGTCGGCGTCCATCGCAGTGCCATCAGCCGCTGGAACGAGCAGGGCGGTTTGCGCCCGCAAAGCAAGACCGGCGAACTGGCCCTGCTGTTGATTCGCGCCTACCGCGCGTTGTTCGCCCTGTTTGGCGGCAATCAGCAGGACATGCGCCATTTCCTGCGCACCGAGAATCGCCATCTGGCTGGCGTACCGCTGCAGCAGATGAGTCAGGTGCAGGGCTTGGTGCGTGTCGTCGAGTATCTGGACGCCATTCGCGGCAAGGTCTGAGCACATGTAGGGTGCGCCATGCGCACCGATTATCGGCGCGGTTCGCGGCAGCGATATGAGGCAGGGAGGTATCGCCATGGACATCTGGCAACTATGCGATGGCGAGCGGCAGGTGCGACCGCTGCGCGGCAAGCTGTTGCGCATGGTGGAGAGTCAGGCGCAGGTCGCGACCCTGCAACTGGTGGATAACCTCGCCGAGCAGGCCTTGCTCGAGGAGTTGCTTGAGAACAGCAAACCGCCGCTGCCGGAGGCTACCGAGCCGCTGCACTATCTGTTGAAGACGCCGTTTCGTTATCCACCGCTGCGCTGGGGGTCGCGCTTCGGTACCGTACACGAACCCAGCCTGTTCTACGCCGCCCTGCGCCTGGAAACGGCGATGGCCGAGGCTGCCTACTACCGTTTCGTCCTGTGGAACGGCATGGCCACTGCGCCGCCCAGTGGCCGCATCCTCTCCGAGCATTCCACCTTCGAGGCGCGCTATCGCGTCGAGCGCGGCATCCAGTTGCACAAGCCTCCCTTCGAGGGGCATGGTGTCCTGTTGGCTCACCCTAGCGACTACAGCGTGCCCCAGCGCCTCGGGGCGGCGATGCGTGCAGCGGGCATCCAGGCCTTCGAGTACCGCTCGGCGCGCTGCCCGGATGGTGGCAGCAATGTCGCGCTCTACGTGCCGGCTGCGTTTGCGGAGAAGCGCCCGCGCAATCTGACCGCCTGGTTGTGTGAAACCACGGGTGAGTACGTAGCGTTCAAGCATGCGCAAACGCCGGATCAACCGCGGCTGTTTCACTGGGAGCAGTTTCTGGTGCAAGGGCAATTGCCTCACCCCGCGTAACGCCTGCGCTGGTGCGGTAGATGCCCCGAAACAGAGCGCTGCGCGGATCTGTCGTAGGGAGTTGTGCACAATGCTGAAGCAGGCTGTCACATCACTGTCAGAAACGCCGCTAACCGCTTGATTTTCCGTGGTTGATTTTTAAGTCAATGAAAAATATGCACTTTTTCCATTGGTGAAAAAATCGACAGTTTGACTGCGAGCCCCATGGCATCAGGCCTGTGAGTTCTTTCGCCCAAGTTGTGCACGGAGTTATCCACAGCTTCTGTGGATTGTGAGGGAACTCTTTCTGGCAGCCGCAATCGATCTGGCAGGCAAGGCTTTACCTTCGAGAAAAAAGGAGTAGAGTGGCGCGCCCCGGCAGTCACCCCCCTCTGTATTTATGCCTCGCGCTTTACCTGCTTCATCCTCTGCGACCCGTCCCGGTTCTTCTCGTCTGCCCATGCGCGTTGCGCTGTGGCTGCTCGACAGCCCGCGTCTGGGGCAAACCCCCAGTGTCAAACGCATCGCCGGCAACCTGCTCAAGCAGCCTGCGCGCAAGGGCTGCGTGCAGGCACAAAGCCGGTTGGGCCAACTGCTCTGTCGCGACTGCGGTAATACCCGTGATCGCCGCATCGGTTATGAGCTGCTGCGCCAGGCTGCGCGCGCGGGCGACCGTGGCGCTCAGCTGGAGCTGGAGCGTCTTTCACGCTGATTGCGTGCTGGCCCCGTGTAAATCGCCGGCGGGTATACTGCACGGCGGTCAAACATGGAGCGTCTATGCCAATCGATCCCCTCTCTCTCGCTATCGGCATCGCCGTTGCGCTGGTTCCGCTATTGGCCGGCCTTTGGTCCTTGCAGCGCCGGCTAGCTCGCGAGCAAGGCGAACAGGCGTTGCTGCAGGAGCGCCTGGAGCATGCGCAGCTCAGCCAGACCGGTTTGCTGGCGCAACTCGATGATTGCCGCGCCGAATTGGCCGAGGTCAGCGAGATCAAGGTGGAGCAGCAGACCGAGTTGGCCGGTTTGCGGCGTGAGAACGAGTTGCTGCAGCAGGAGCGGCAGATTGCCCGCGAGGCCGCGCAGTCTTGGAATCAGCAGCGCGAACGTAACGAAGCTGAATTGCGTCGGCTCACCGCCGAGTGTGCGGCGCTAGCTGCCGAGCTGCAGGAAAACCGCGACAACCAGCAGCAGCGTCTTGATGATCTGCAGGGCGCGCGCAACGAGCTGCGCGCCCAGTTCTCCGAACTGGCAACGAAGATCTTCGATGAGCGTGAGCAGCGTTTCGCGGAGACCAGCCAGCAGCGCCTCGGCCAGTTGCTCGACCCACTCAAGGAGCGCATCCAGGCGTTCGAGAAGCGCGTCGACGAGAGTTATCAACAAGAAGCGCGTGAGCGTTTTTCCCTGAACAAAGAGTTGGAGCGTCTGCAGCAGCTCAATCAGCGCCTGGGTGACGAGGCAACCAATCTGACCCGTGCACTCAAGGGCCAGAAGACTCAGGGCAACTGGGGCGAGTTGGTGCTGGAGCGGGTGTTGGAGCATGCCGGCCTGGAGAAGGGGCGTGAGTACCACACCCAGGTCAGCCTCAAGGGCGCTGGTGGCGAGCGTTTTCAGCCTGACGTGCTGATCCGTCTGCCGGGCGACAGGCAGGTGATCGTCGATGCCAAGGTCAGCCTCAGCGCTTACCAGCAGTATGTCGCGGCAGTGGACGAGCCGATTCGCCAGCAGGCGCTCAAGCAGCACCTGATCTCGCTGCGCAGCCACCTCAAGGGTCTGTCCGGCAAGGATTACCAGCGCCTCGAAGGTTTGCACAGTCTGGATTTCGTGCTGCTCTTCGTGCCCATCGAGGCGGCCTTCGCCGCGGCGCTGCAGGCCGAGCCGGATCTGTTTCAGGAGGCTTTCGAGCAGCAGGTGGTGATCGTCAGCCCGACCACCTTGCTGGCTACGCTGCGGGTGATCGACAGCCTCTGGCGCCAGGAGCGTCAGGGCCAGAATGCGCGCGAGATCGCTGAGCGCGCCGGTCAGCTATACGACAAGTTCGTCGCCTTCGTCGCCGATCTGGACGAGATGGGCAGCCGTCTGCAGCAGTTGGACAAGGCTTACGCCAATGCCCGCAACAAGCTGGTGGACGGTCGCGGCAACCTCATCGGCCGTGTGGAGAATCTCAAGCTGCTGGGCGCTCGTGCGAGCAAGAGCCTGCCAGGCGAGCTGCTCGAGCGCTCCGCTGATCTGCCAGCACTGGATGAGCTGGGCGAGTGAGCTGACACCGCATGCCGCGCCGGTGACACGCTCAGCAGTGGTTACAAGGGCGCAAACCTCCGGCCAAGATCCGGCTAGCCACGCAGTGTCAGGTGGCGACTGAGCAATGCCCGCAGGGCCGCAGGTTTGACCGGTTTTGGCAGGTAGTCGAGGCCGGCGGCATGGACCTCGGCGACCAGTTCCGGGCGACCGTCAGCGCTGATCACCACGCCCGGCACCGGTTCGCCCAGGCGCGTGCGTAGCCAGGCCATCAGTTCGGTGCCGGTTTCGCCCTCGTCGAGGTGGTAGTCGATCAGCGCCAGTTGCGGGCGTACGTCCTCGCTGAGCAGGTGCTCGCACTCCAGACGATTACGCGCTGTCCACACCTGGCAGCCCCAGCGTGACAGCAGGCTGTACATGCCGGTGAGGATGCTGTCTTCGTTGTCGATGCAGATCACCTGGGTGCCCTGCAAGGGCTGGCCATCGACTGCCGGTAAGGCTGGGCCTTGCTGCTTCGGCGCCGGTTTTCTCGCTAGCGGTACGCTGACGCTGAACACGCTGCCTTTACCTGGCCAGGAGCGCACTTCCAGGCGGTGGGAGAGTACGCGGCAGAGACCGTCGGCAATCGCCAGGCCCAAACCCAGGCCTTTCTCGGCGCGCGTCTGGTGGCTGTCGAGGCGCTTGAATTCCTCGAAGATCACCTTGCGCTTGTCCTCGGGGATACCCATGCCGCGGTCCCAGACTTCCAGGCGCAACTGATTGCCTTCACGGCGTACTCCCAGCACCACGCGGCCCTTGGCGTAGCGGAAGGCGTTGGTCAGGAAGTTCTGCAGCACTCGGCGCAGCAGCTTGATGTCGCTGTCGATCCATTGCCGACTGCCGCGTACGCGCAGGTCGATACCCTGTTCGGCAGCCAGCACGCCGAACTCGGCGGCGAGGGTGTCGAACAGGCTGGAGAGGGCGAAGGCGTGACGGTCCGGCGTGATCCGGCCGTTTTCCAGGCGCGAGATATCCAGCAGGTCGGTAATCAGGTCCTCGGCTGAGCGCAACGAGCTGTCCAAGTGCCGGACCAGCTCCTGCGCCTCGTTGGGCAGGGCGTCATCCTGGTGGGCCAGTGCCGCGGAGAAGAGTCGGGCCGCATTGAGCGGTTGCATCAGGTCATGGCTGACTGCGGCGAGGAAGCGCGTTTTCGACTGGTTGGCGGCTTCGGCGTGGGCCTTGGCTTCGGTCAGTGCCTGGTTCAGCTTCGACAGCTCATGGGTGCGTTCGGCAACCCGTCGTTCGAGGCTTTCGTTGGCATCCTTGAGGGCGCGCTCGGCTTCGCGGAATTCGGTGATGTCGGTGAAGCTCATGACGAAACCACCGCCCGGCATGGGATTGCCGATCAGCTCGATCACCCGGCCGTTGGGGAATACCCGCTCATAGCTGTGAGCGGTACCCTGGCGCATCCAGTACAGACGCTTGGCAACGTTCTCCTCCAGGTCGCCGCTGCCGAGCATGCCGCGCTCGGCATTGAAGCGGATGATCTCGGCAATCGGTCGACCGACGTAGATCAGGCCCTCGGGGTACTCGAACAATTCCAGGTAACGGTGGTTCCAGGCCACCAGGCGCAGGTTCTGGTCGACCACGCTGATGCCCTGGGTGATGTTCTCGATCGCACCCTGCAGCAGGGCGCGGTTGAACTGCAGCACCTCGCTGGCTTCGTCGACGATGCGCACCACATCCTCGACCTGCATCTCGCGGCCTTCGATGGCGGCCTTGACCACCGCGCGGGTCGAAGAGGCGCCAAGGACGCCAGCGAGCAGACGTTCGGTGTGGGCGATCCACTCACTATTGGCCGGCTGGTTGGGATCGAAGTCCTTGCCTTTGCCCTGTCGCAGGGCGAAGCGATTGAAGCTCTGGCGTGCGCGTTCTTCGCCGACGAAACGGCTGGACAGCATCAGCAAATCGGCCACCTGCACTGCCAGCAGGCTGCGGTTGCTTGGCTTGGTGCCTAAGTCATGGCCGATGAAGCGCCCGGCTTGCCAGTGTTCGGAAACGCGGGTGCGTGAGAACCAGGAAACCCAGGCGAACAGCAGCATATTGCCGGCCAGTGAAAGCACCACGCCGCGCGTCAGCGGGTCAACCTGTAGGCCGATGGGAGCATAGAGCAGGGTGGCGAGGCCGGGGAAACTGTCCAGCGACCAGCCCATGCCGCGTGCCGCCAGTGGCAGTACCAGGGTGTAGAACCAAAGCATGGCGCCGAAGATAAGACCGGCGAACACGCCGCGGCGATTGGCTTGCTTCCACACCAAGGCGCCGAACATGGCAGGCGCCAATTGGCCGATGGCGGCAAACGACACCTGGCCAATGGTGGCCAGGCTGGCGCCTTCGCCGAGCAGGCGATAGCAGACGTAGGCCAGTAGCAGGATCAGCACGATGCTGACCCGGCGCGCGGTGAGCATCCAGTGACGGAAGGCCTCGAACGGCCGCTCGGTACTCTGCCGGCGCAACAGCCAGGGCAGCAGCATGTCGTTGGAGATCATGGTCGACAGTGCCACCGAGGCGACGATCACCATGCCGGTGGCGGCCGAGGCGCCGCCGATGAAGGCCAGCACCGCCAGGCCTGGATGGGCTTCGGCCAGCGGCAGGCTGATCACGAAGGAGTCCGGTGTCACGCCGGCCGGCAGCAGCATCTGCCCGGCGAGGGCAATGGGCACGACGAACAGCGCAGCCAGCATCAGATAAGCGGGGAATACCCAGCGCGCCAGGCGCAGGTCCTTGGGTTCGATGTTCTCTACCACGGTGACATGAAACTGCCGCGGCAGACAGATGATGGCGATCATCGCCATGCCGGTCTGCACCAGCATCGCCGGCCAGTTCACCGCCTCGTTCCAGAACGCGTCCAGCTCTGCGGTGTTGTGTGCCTTGTCGAGCAGATCATGGAAGCCGTTGTACAGGCCGAAGGTAACGAAGGCGCCAACTGCGAGGAAGGCCAGCAGCTTGACCAGTGACTCGAAGGCAATCGCCAGCACCATGCCGCGATGGTGCTCGGTGACGTCGAGGTTGCGGGTGCCGAACAGAATGGTGAACAACGCCAGGGCCAGTGACACGATCAGCGCGGTGTCCTGGGCGCTGGTGCCGGTATCCTGGGCATGTGCGCCGATCAGCAGATTGACGCCGAGCACGATGCCTTTGAGCTGCAAGGCGATATAGGGCAGCACGCCGACCAGGCAGATCAGCGCCACCACGATGGCCAGCGACTGCGACTTGCCGTAGCGCGCGGCGATGAAGTCGGCGATGGAGGTGATGTTCTCCTGCTTGCTGATCATCACCATCTTCTGCAGCACCCATGGCATGGTCAGCAGCAGGATGGTCGGGCCGAGGTAGATCGGGATGAATGACCACAGTTGCTCGGCAGCCTGGCCGACGGCGCCGAAGAAGGTCCAGCTGGTGCAGTAGACGGCCAGCGACAGCGAGTACACCCAGGCGCGAATCTTCGGCGGCATGGGCGCGCTGCGACGGTCGCCATAGAAAGCGATGGCGAAAAGAATAGTCATGTAGATCAGGGCGACCGCGGCGATCAACCCGGGGGACAACGACATGCAGACTCCGAAACGCGCGCTGAAACGAAAAGAGCCTGACCGCCGAGGCGAGGCTGATGTTGATCAGTGTTGCACAAAGCCACGCGCTGTCGGCTGCGACCAAGGTAGCAGCCAAGCAAGTGTGCTTTGCGACGGGACTCGATTGTGCCGCAGCGCAGGGGCTGATAGCTTGGCTGGTTTGCGACTCTGTCCGAGGAAGGACCCTATGTTCAAGCCGCAGTTGGTGACTTTGCAACGTGGCGCTTTGCGCCTGGAACCGCTCTCCGATGCCGATATCCCTGGTCTGGTGGCGCTGGCCGAGGCCAACCGCGAGGAGCTGCTGTACATGAGCGGCACCCAGCGGTTGGACTGGTACCGCAGCGCCCTGACCGATCTGCGCGAGCAGCGCGCACTGCCGTTCGTCATACGCCTGGGTGACGAAATGGTGGGCACCACGCGTTTCGCCGACTTCATGAACACCCTGCCGGCCTGTGAAATTGGCTGGACCTGGCTTGACCACCGCCAGCATGGCAGCGGGTTGAACGCCAGCATCAAGTATTTGATGCTCAAGCACGCTTTCGAAAACTGGGGCATGGTTCGCGTGCAACTGAAAACTGCCGCCAGCAACCTGCGTTCGCAACGCGCCATCGAGAAGCTTGGCGCCGTTCGTGAAGGGTTGCTGCGCAACCATCGCCGCCTGGCTGATGGCCGACTCGATGACACCGTGCTGTACAGCATCACCGACCTGGAATGGCCGGCGCTGCGTGAGGCGATGGAGGCGGGCTTCAACGCCTGAGCCGTATGCCCAGTCGTGAGCAGACCCGCTTCTGGCAAGCTTCCGCATTGAGCGGAGTCGAGCTGTTGCAGGCGCGCTACCTCGAGCAGCGTTTCGCTCCGCATGTACATGAAGGGTTCGTCTTCACCGTGATCGAGCATGGCGCCCAGCGCTTTCGCCACCGTGGCTGCGATCACCTGGCGCCGCAGGGCAGCATGGTGCTGATCAACCCGGACGAAGTGCACACCGGCTCCAAGGCGCACGAAGACGGCTGGCGCTATCGCGGTTTCTATCCCGACAACGCTCAGGTACTGGGGGCACTGCAGGAGCTGGGTCTGGCCAAGGCCGGCATGCCGTCGTTTGCCTCCAGCGTGCTGCATGATCCGCGTTTGCACGCGGCCTTTCTGCAGTTGCACCAACTGCTCGAACATGGCGCCGAGGCGTTGCAGCAGCAGTTGGCCTGGCGTGAGGCGATCCTGCTGCTGTTCCAACGCCATGCGCAGCTTGCCGAACCGCCTGCGCCTGGGCGCGAGCCCTGGGCCGTGGCCTGCGCCAAGCAAATGCTCGCCGAGCGACTGGTCGAGCCGCCGTCGCTGGAGGAGCTGGCGGCTGCGGTCAACCTCTCACCTTTTCACTTCGCGCGCGTATTTCGCCGCGCGACCGGCTTGCCACCGCATGCCTGGCTCAAACAGCGTCGTCTCGAACAGGCGCGGGCATTGCTAAAGACGGGTTGCACGGCGGTCGCTGTGGCGATGCAGTTGGGCTTCGCCGATCAGAGTCACTTGTCGCGACAGTTCAAGCAGGTTTATGGCGTGAGCCCAGGCGAATATCGCAGCGCAGTGGCACGAAGCTGACAGCAGGAATAAAAAAGGTTCTTCGCATTTTCGCGGGGAGGATGCGCCCGACACCGGACTGGCAAGTTTGTGTGCGTATCGCTTACTGACTTGGCACCATCCATTACCGCGTCTGCTGAACGTTTGGGTTGCGCCCCTACGGGCGCCACACCTTTCTTGCTTGCCCAAGAAAGGTGTGCCAAAGAAGGGCACCCCGACATCCGGGTTTCGCTACGCGAAACTTCCCTCGCGCCGGTGCAGCTCCGGGGGCCGGCTTACAAGGGCCATCCATGGCCCTTTAAGCCTCTCGCCGCATCCATGCGGCTCGCTCCCCTACGCAACACCTCTGCTCGGCCTCCTGAAGGGGACCGGACCGCGAGCTTGCGAAATCTCCGGAAGATCAAAGTCGGTAGCGTTTGGCTTTTGCTCTTCAACTGCGATGGTACAGACGACGCCCAAGTCCCCTTCAGGAGGCCGAGTGGAATCACCATGGAAGGGTTTGAGCGACATGGATGTCGCGAGAGCTGCGATGGGCCAGGGATGGCCCTTCGCAGCGTGCCCCTGGAGTGGTGATGGAACGAGGGAACCCCGGCGCAGCCGGGGCCGGATGGTGGGGTGTCCTTCTCTTTGGTTACTTTCTCTTGGGCAAGCAAGAGAAAGTAACTCGCCCGCAAGGGGCGAAACCCTTCAGATCAGACGACGCGCTAACGGATAGTGCCAGCACCGGCAGCTAACATCTAATTGCCAGTACGGTGTCAATCCGTACCTTCACCAAACTATGCGAAGAGCCAAAAAAAACCGGCGCTCCTTACGGAGGCGCCGGCTCTTTCAGCCCGTTATGTCGATCAGAATTCGTGATCGGCGGTGTCCGGGTTCAGGTCGCTGATGCCTAGCTTGCCCGCGGCCTGTTCGATGGCGCCGGTCTGCTTGACCAGTGCGGCGATGGCGTCACGTACCAGTTGCTGGCCTTCGGCGTTGCCTTCCGCGATCAACTGATCGAAGTGCACGTTGTTCTTCTCGGCACTGTCGACCAGCGCTTGCAGCTTGGCTTCGGTTTCCTGCAGGTCGGCCTTGAGCGTGGCGTCGGTCTGGGCGTCAGCCTTGGCTACCAGTTCGGACAGGCTCGGGCCGGTCAGTGTGCTGCCGTCGACCTTCTTGTACTCGCCCAGGTAAACGTTGCGAATGCCTTTACCGTTGTAGAAGTGCGAGTTGTGGGTGTTGTCGCTGAAGCAGTCATGCTCGTCTTCGGTGGAGTTGGCTTCCAGTGCGACCTTCATGCGCTCGCCCGCCAGTTCGCCGAGCGACAGGCTGCCCATGCCGAACAGCATCTTGCGCAGACCGTTGTCGGGCGAATCGGCGACCAGTTCGCTGCGGTAGTTGCCTTCTACGCCGTCCTTCCACTGCTCGACCATGTCGTTCAGGTCGCTGACCAGCAGGTCGGTGGCGGCTTTCAGGTAAGTGCGGCGGCGTTCGTTGTGGCCACCGGTAGCGCCTTCACCCACCAGGTAGTCGGTGTAGGGACGCTCGCCAGCACCCGGCTCGGTGCCATTGAGGTCCTGGCCCCAGAGCAGGAATTCGATGGCGTGGTAGCCGGTGGCGACGTTGGCCTCGGAGCCACCCAGTTCGTTCAGGCTGGCCAGCAGCTCGCCGTTGATTTCGCTGACGTCGATCTTGTCTTCACCGACCTGGATCTCGGTGTTGGCGATGATATTGGCTTGCGCGCCCGGGTTGCCCAGAGCGTGCTGGTAGTCTTCGGCCACGTAGTCGATCAGGCCTTCGTCCAGCGGCCAGGCGTTGAGCTGACCTTCCCATTCGTCGACCACCGGGTTACCGAAACGGAACACTTCGGTCTGCATGTACGGCACGCGTGCGGCCAACCAGGCTTCGCGCGCAGCTTTCAGAGTCGCTTCGCTGGGGGCGGCGAGCAGGGCGTCTACCGCGCTTTGCAGGGCCTTGCCGGTGCTCGCTGCGTCGCTGAATACGGCCAAGGCGAGATCGGCGTAATGATTGACCACGGCCTTCGCCGCTGCTTCGTCGACCTTCGCCGCAGTGGCTGGCGCCGTGCTCTCGGTGGCAGCAGCAGGAGCAGCTGCCTGGGTCGCGGGGGCTTTGTCTTCGCCGCAGCCAGCGAGGGAAATGGCGATGGCCAGCAGGCTGGCGGAGGCCAGAGGCATACGAATCATGGCGGGGTCCTTTGCATGTACGAAATGTGGACGGTACTCAGTAGTACCTGAAAAACTGCGACATAATGCAAATGTTTCGCATTATGTGTAAAGGCCATTATTTGTCGTTGTGCGGGATATCGCTATCGAGCCAGCTTGTTGCCGTTAGAATGCCAGCACCCGATTCGCAGTTCTGCATGGAGAAAACTGCATGAGCCTGACCGCTGTGATCATCATCGTTGTCCTCGTCTTGCTCGGCGCCTACGCGGTGTCGTTGTACAACGGGCTGGTACGCCTCAAGCATGGCGTGAGCAAGGCTTGGTCGAACATCGATGTGCTGCTCAAGCAACGGCATGACGAACTGCCCAAGCTGGTGGAAACCTGCAAGCAGTACATGCAGTACGAAGGCTCGACCCTGGAGCGGGTGATTGCAGCGCGTAGCGCCGTTGCCAGTGCTCGCGAACAACATGATGTCGGCGCTCTGGGCAAGGCCGAGAGTGGTTTGCGCGCGGGCCTCGGCCAGCTATTCGCGCTTGCCGAGAACTATCCCGAGCTGAAGGCCAACGACAGCTTCCAGCACCTGCAGCAACGCATCAGCGGCCTGGAAAATGGTATCGCCGACCGCCGCGAGCTGTACAACGAGGCGGTCAACCTCAACAACGTGCGCATCGAGCAGTTCCCCGATGTACTCATCGCGCGCATGTTCAACTTCCAGGCTGCCGAGTTGCTGGTGTTCAGCGAGGCGGAAAAAGCCGATGTAGATATGAAGTCGCTATTCAATTGAGCGTCAGCCGATGATGCAGGTCGACCCCTTCGGCTTCTTTTTCACGCTCACGTTCACTATCGGCGCCTGCCTGGGCGGCGCCTGGTGGTGCCTGCGGGGTTGGTCGCAGGCGCGCCATCTGCTCGACACGCCGACCTCGAAGATTCGCTCGGCGGCGCAGGGGTACGTCGAGCTCTATGGTGTGCTCGAAGCCCTGCCGGACATGCAGTTGCGCGGGCCACTGACTGGCAAACCCTGCCTATGGTGGCGCTTTCGTATCGAGGAATATCGTTCCAGCGGCAAGAAGCGCAGCTGGCGGGTAATCGAGAGTGGCGCCAGCGATGCCTGGTTACGCCTGGTCGATGGCACCGGCGAATGCCTGATCGACCCACGTGGTGCCGAGATTCATGCGGCGGTGCGTGACGTCTGGGAAGGCAACTTGCGGCACCCGCTGGGCCCGGCCAAGAGCGGATTGTTCGGTTTTCTCACCAGCGGTCAGCGTTATCGCTACTGCGAGGAACGCTTTCACGTTGGCCAGCCGCTGTATGCCATCGGCGATTTTCGCACCCGTGGCGCTGCGCAGCAGGGGTTCGACAGGCAGGCCGCTCAGGGCGAAGTGATCCGTGAATGGAAGGGCGATTACGTCGGCCTGCTGCGGCGTTTTGACAGCGACGGCAACGGCGAGCTCGACGAGCAGGAATGGAATCGCGTGCGACTGGCGGCGCAGCTGGAGGCAGAGGATCGCCATCGGCAAAAGGCATCCGAGCCGGCGCGGCATCACATGGCCAAGCCTGGCGAACGGCAGCCGTTCATCCTCTCCAATAGCGGTGAGGACGAACTGGCTCGCAGATTCTATTGGCAAGCCGCCGGTGGCGCCGTGATGTGCCTGGCAGGTGCGTTGGCCACGGCCTGGTTATTCGGTGTGCAGAACTGGTAAGCCGGGGTGGCGGGCTAGAACAAAAAACGCCGCGACGAATCGCGGCGTTTTTTTGGCTGACGTTTAGAGCGTCGCGGCTGAGCTCAGTCGTCGTGACTGCTTGAGGAACAGCGTCAAATCGCGCGCTAGCAGCGGCTTGCTGTACAGGTAGCCCTGACCCTCATGGCAGCCCTGGGCGATGATGTAGGCCTCCTGCTCGGCGGTTTCCACGCCTTCGGCGATGACTTGCATGCCCAGGCTCTTGCCCAGCTGAATGATGGCGCGAACGATGGTGGCGTCGTCTTCGTCTTCGAGCAGATCCTGCACGAAGCTCTTGTCGATCTTGATCTTGTCCAGCGGCAGGCTCTTCAGATAGCTCAGCGAGGAGTAGCCGGTACCGAAGTCGTCGATGGCGATCAGCGCGCCGGAGCGGCGCAGGCTGAGCAGGTGCTGGGCGGCGGTGCTGATGTCTTCCATCAGGCCGGTCTCGGTGACTTCCAGTTCCAGGCTTTTGGGCGGCAGACGGTAAACCTGCATCAGATTGTTGACCACGCGCGGCAACTCGGCGTGGTGCAGCTGCACGGTGGACAGGTTGATGGCCATGCGCAGATCGCTGAAGCCCTGGTCATGCCATTCGCGCAGTTGGCGGCAGGTCTGGTCGAGAATCCATTCACCAATGGGAATGATGGTGCCGTTCTGTTCGGCCAGTGGAATGAACAGGTCCGGTGCGACGAAGCCATGCTGCGGGTGCTGCCAGCGCAGCAGTGCTTCGACGCCGACCACGCGGTGGTCGCGATAGTCTATCTGGGGCTGGTAGACCAGGTGCAACTGGTTCTGCGCCAGAGCATCGCGCAGATCCTTTTCCAGCTCACGACGGCGACGCATCTCGCTGTCGACGCTGGCGATGTAGAACTGGTAGCGATTGCGCGAACGACTCTTGGCCAGGGTCATGGTCTGTTCGGCTTTCTGCAGCAGCTTCTCGGTGCTGTCGCCGTCTTCCGGGAACAGGGTGATGCCGATGGTGGCGCGCAGGCGCACTTCGTGCTGATCGAGCAGGAAGGGTAGCTCCAGGTCGTCGAGTACGCTCTGCGCCAGCTCGGCAGCTTCGTAAGGTTGTTCTATATCGGCTTGAACCAGGGCGAACTGGTCGCCGCCCAGGCGGGCCAGGGCACCGAGGCGGCCGCTATGGCTGCGCAGGCGGTCGGACAATGCGAGCAGCAACTGGTCGCCGCTCTGGTAACTGAATTGTTCGTTGATGCCCTTGAAATCATCCAGGCCGACGCAGAGTACGGCTACGCGGCGCTGCAGGCGGCCGGCGTCTTCGAGAATCTGGTCGAGTTGCTGTTGAGTTTGCTGACGATTGGGCAGACCGGTGAGGAAGTCGTACTGAGCCATGCGCAGCAGGCTGTTCTCGGCTTCACGGCGCAGGTGGGTATTGCGCTCGATGGAGGCCAGCAATTGGTTGGCGGTGTTGATCCACAAGCCCAGCTCGTTCTTCTCGTTGCCCTTGAGCATGGGCAGCTTGTGTTCGCTAGGGCGGTCGGGATTGATGTTGGTGAGGTGCTCGATGATTTTCGACAGCGGTTTGGTCAGCAGCCAGTGATAAACCAGATAGAGCACCAGGCCCATGGCCATGGCGCGCAGCACACCTGAGATGAAGATGATCACCGAGTTGGTGACGAAACTTTCACCGTAAGGCGCCGTATCGAGGGTGATGTTGAGGTCACCGTAATACTCGCTGTAGGGGCCGCGGCCGACCAGTTTGGTGGCGAACTGCTGCTCCTGCCCGAGGATCGGGTCGGTCAGCCAGCGAGTCGGCATCTGTGCCAGATCACGAGTGCGCTCGGCGAGCATGGGTTCGTTGGGGTGGCCAATGGAAGCGTGACGCACCGATTCGTGCTGGAACAGCCCCTCGATCACCTGCATGCCCATCTCGCGGTCCAGGCTGTATACCGCCTGAGTGGAAGGGTCACGGAACATGCCGAGGATGCGATGGGCATCGTTGGCCACCGCCTGACGTGTCTTGTAGGCGTCGAAGACAATCTGCGCACAACTCAATACGACCCCGACTACGAGTGCTGATAACAGCACCACGCGGAGCAACTTGAGTGACAAGCTGTTCTTCAATTCCAGCTTCAAAGGCAATTCCTTATGTCGATGCTTACAGCGTCAGTCAGACGAGAGTATTGGCAATCTAGGCCTGGCCGTCAAAGGGCCATCATGCCTGGTGGCACTATTTATTCACAAGGAACGCTCTTGGTGCGCATCGCAGCCTCTAGGTCGGCTCCTTGCTCTGTGTCGGTGCGATTGTTACGGACTTGAGCACCCTTGGTCGCATTGACCCCCTATTGCTATTACGCCTTGTTTCGCGCCGTTCGTCGCCTGTTTCGCGGCTGGCACAAGAGTTGCGAAGGTCGGGCATCGACCAGGAGGGGACTCGTGATGAAAACGCTCATGCTGTTGCTCGTCGCTGTCAGCTTTGCCCCACAGGCTCATGCCGCCAGCGAGGAGGCCGTCAATACGGCCTGGCTGGTGTTGGCCAGCGTGCTGGTGTTCTTCATGCAGGCGGGCTTCGCCTTGCTGGAGAGCGGTATGTCGCGGGCCAAGAACGCGGTCAACGTGATGATGAAGAACTACATGGACGGCTGCGTGGGTGGCATCGTGTTCTGGTTGTTCGGCTTCGGTTTGATGTTTGGCGCCAATGTCACCGGCTGGTTCGGCATGAGTCATTTCGCACCGAATGACGGCGAGCCCTGGGACTACACCTTCCTGCTGTTCCAGATGATGTTCGCCGCCACTGCTGCGACCATCGCCAGTGGTGCCATGGCCGAGCGCACGCGGTATGGCGCCTATCTGATCGGTGCGGTGCTGATCAGCGGTGTGATCTACCCGATATTCGGCAGCTGGGTGTGGGGTGGTTTGTACGGCGGCCAGGGCTGGCTGGCCAAGCTCGGCTTCATCGATTTTGCCGGCTCGACCGTGGTGCACAGCATCGGTGCCTGGTGCGCGCTGGCTGGGATTCTGGTGCTTGGCCCGCGCCTCGGGCGTTTCTCACCTGATGGCAGGGCGCGTTTGATTCCCGGGCACAACCTCGGGCTGGTGGCATTGGGCGGTTTCATCCTCTGGGTAGGCTGGTTCGGCTTCAACGCCGGCAGCAACCTGGAGGTCAGCACCAGTCTCGGGTTGATCGCCCTGAATACGCATCTGGCAGCGGTCGCTGGCGCGCTCGGCGCTCTGTTGGCGCAGCGCAGCACGGCCAGCCCGGTGCTGTTGACCACTACGGTGAATGGCTCGATTGGCGGGCTGGTCGGTATCACCGCCGGCTGCGCCAGCATGGCACCGGGTTTCGCTTTGCTCAGTGGTCTGATCGCCGGGTTTGTCGTGGTCTACGGCATGCGTTTGCTCGATCGCCTGCAGCTCGACGATGTGGTCGGTGCGATTCCAGTCCACGGATTCGCCGGCATCTGGGGCACCCTGGCTGCGGGTCTGTTCTATCAGGGTGACCTGTTCAACTGGGAGCGTGTCGCGGTGCAGGCATTGGGCGCTGCGGCTGCCTTTCTCTGGGCCTTTCCGGTTGCCCTGGTGTTCTACTTACTGTTGGCCAAGACCATGGGGCTGCGGGTTTCGACCCAGCATGAGCAGCGTGGGCTGGATTTTGCCGAGCATGCTGAGGTCGATTATCCGGAATTCAATCTGACGCAGACCTTCGACAGCGAGCAATGGTCGAGGAGGGGCTGAGTATGAGATTGAGCCTGCGTCGTCGCGCGATCTATACCGGCCTGGCCGGACACTTCTCGGATGAAGAAGTCTGGCCATTGCTGGCGCTGTGGGAGAACAAGTACGCGGACCAGCCGCCGTTCGCTCTCAATGAGTTTCTCGCCGAGGTGGTGCTACGTACCGAGCGCAAGCTCGAACGCGCGCGCCTGTATCGTGAGTTGGTCGGCGCCCTGACGGGGCCACCCTCGCAACTGTTGCCTGACCCGGAGGAGCAACTGGCCGCCTGGCGACAGGGGCGCAATGAGGCCGTAAGGCAGGTGGCGACTCCGGATAGCGCCGCGCAAGCGACTTTTCTGGCCCTTAACCAGGCGTTGCTGGAGCAACTCGATGGCACGCAGCAGGCGGCGCTAAGGCGCTTTGCCGCCGGCAACCTGGCCGGCATGGGGGTGAGCTCCGAGCTGTCGACGCGCTTGCGTATCTGGTTGGAACAGGGTGGTGGCGACGGCATCGCCAATCTGGGGCTGGAGCAGCTGCGCAAGCTGTTGAACCTGCTCTATATCGGGCTCTGCGAGTTTCTCGGGCCAGTACGTGCCGATCGCGTGCTGAGTCAGGCGGTCAATCGTGTGGAGGGGCAGGGGGTGGAGTTCTCACCACGTCGACTGCTCTAGATAGCCAGTGTCAGAAACGAAAAACCCGGCCATCAAGGCCGGGTTTTCGCATTACGGGGCTGAGATTCAGGCCGCGTAGTTCTGGGCGACGAAGTCCCAGTTCACCAGGTTCCAGAACGCCTCGACGTACTTCGGACGCAGGTTGCGGTAGTCGATGTAGTAGGCGTGTTCCCAGACGTCGCAGGTCAGCAGCGGGGTGTCGCCGGAGGTCAGCGGGCAGCCAGCGCCGATGGTGCTGGCCAGGGCCAGGGAACCGTCAGCTTTCTTCACCAGCCAGCCCCAGCCGGAACCGAAGGTGCCGATGGAAACCTTGCTGAACTCTTCCTTGAACTTGTCGAAGGAACCGAAGGCAGCGTTGATGGCGTCAGCCAGGGCGCCGGTCGGCTGGCCACCGCCGTTCGGCGACAGGCAGTTCCAGTAGAAGGTGTGGTTCCACACCTGAGCGGCGTTGTTGAAGATGCCGCCCGAGGAAGTCTTGACGATCTCTTCCAGGCTCTTGCCTTCGAACTCGGTGCCCGGCACCAGGTTGTTCAGGTTCACGACGTAGGTGTTGTGGTGCTTGTCGTGGTGGAACTCGAGGGTCTCGGCAGAAATGTGCGGCTCGAGGGCATTCTTTTCGTAAGGCAGCGGCGGCAATTCAAAAGCCATGGTCTATCTCCTACTCAGGTCGTGTGCGGTATGCGCAAGGCCGATCACGGGCGGCCTATGGGCGGCGTCGAGTTTGTACTCTTTGCGCCGCAGACTCGGAATCATAGCACCCGGCCACGGCCATAACCACGCAACATCTGTGTGGGAAAGCCGGTGCCAGGGCCTCTGCAGCATTGGGTTCGACAAGCAGAGGCGCCAGCAGTTGCTTCTTTCGGCGCGCCCGTGCGCAAACGCCAATAGACCTTTAAAGTGCGCCGGCCTTCTTCCAGGCCAGATAACTGCTCACCAGCTCCGGGCCGAGTTCGCCTGGGCGGGCGTCGAGCACCGGTACGCCGTGGGCGGCCAGGCGCTCGTGCAGGTCGGCGCGGGCGTTGAGGTAGTCCAGCGTGCCGCAGTAGGCCAGGGCCTGATCGAATTGCTCTACGGGCGTCTGGCGCAGGCGGTCCAGCGCTTCCTCACGTAGGCTAGTGATCAGCACGCGATGCTGGCGCGACAGGCGACGCACGGCGGCGAGCAGGTCCTGATCGTCCTCATCGCGCAGGTTGGTCACCAGCACCACCAGCGAGCGACGGCGCTGACGCGCCAGCAGCAGATCGGCGGCGGCGCTGAAGTCGGCAGGTTGCTGGCTGGTGTCGAGGTCGTAAACGGCATTGAGCAGCACGTTCAGCTGAGCCGGGCCTTTGACCGGCGCCAGGTAACGCGACTGGTTGCCGGCGAAGGTTGCCAGGCCGACGGCATCGCCCTGGCGCAGGGCGACGTAGCTGAGCAGCAGACAGGCGTTGAGCGCATGGTCGAAGTGCGACAGTTCGTCGTCCTGGCTACGCATACGGCGGCCGCAATCGAGGAGGAAGACGATCTGCTGGTCGCGCTCGTCCTGATATTCGCGAGCGATGGGTGTGCGTTTGCGGGCAGTGGCCTTCCAGTCGATCTGGCGCAAGGTGTCGCCGTCACGAAATTCGCGCAGCTGGTGAAATTCCAGACCCAGGCCACGACGCGGGCGTTGGCGCACGCCCAACTGACTCAGCCAGTCATCCACGGCCTTGAGCTGTGCGCCGTAGAGGCGCGCGAAATCCGGATAGACGCGGCTTTCACCTTCCAGCGGCAGCAGGCGTTTGGCCTGCCACAGGCGCAGCGGGCTGGGCAGCTTCAGCTCGCACAGGTCGAAATGGAAATGCCCGCGGACCAGCGGTTTCAGGCGATAGCTGGCCTGGGTTTGCTGGCCCGGGTGCAGGGTGATGCGTTGTGGCAGGAAGTCGAAGGCCATGCCTTCCGGCACATGGTCGAAGACCTCGATTTCCTGGGTTTGGGCAAAGTCATGATGAACGATCAGTTGCACCTCGCTCCAGCGCCCGAGCGGCAGATTACCCGGCAACACGCGCTCCAGGCGCGGTGATGGCTGACTACGCAGCCACAGGGCGTCGACAGCGGCGATCAGCAGCAACGCCAGCAACAGCCCCCAGGCCACTGGCATCAGGCTGTCTGCCAGGCGAATGCCGAGTAGGGGCAAGGCACCGAGCAATACGGCGGTGGCGAACAGGCCGCCGAGCAGCCCTAGGAGCAGGCGCGAAGGTTTCATAGGCGCGGTGCCGGCACCTGATCGAGCAACTGTTGCAGCACCTGATCCACCGACAGGCCTTCGATATCCAGCTCTGGCGCCAGGCGTACGCGATGGCGCAGCACGGCCAGGGCACAGCTCTTGATGTCATCCGGCAGGACGAAGTCGCCGCCGCGCAGCAGCGCACGCGCCCGGGCGCCGCGTACCAGGGCGATCGACGCACGCGGCCCGGCGCCCATGGCCAGGCCTGGCCAACTGCGGGTGGCGCGGGCTAGGCGCACGGCGTAATCGAGCACCTGATCATCCAGGGACAGATCGCTGGCGATCTTTTGCAGCGCCAGCACGTCCTTGGCTTGCAGCAGGGTGCGCAGCGGGCTGACTTCGAGCATGTCGGCCTTGGCCGAGCGCGTCACCTGGCGCACCATGTTCAGCTCTTCGTCCTGCTGCGGATAATCCATACGCAGTTTGAGCATGAAGCGGTCAAGCTCGGCTTCCGGCAGCGGGTAGGTGCCTTCCTGCTCGATCGGGTTCATGGTCGCCAGCACCATGAACGGCAACTGCACGGGTAGGGCGCGACCTTCCAGGGTTACCTGGCGTTCCTGCATCACTTCCAGCAGGGCGGCCTGGGTCTTGGCCGGTGCGCGGTTGATTTCGTCAGCCAGCAGCAGGTTGGTGAACACCGGGCCCTTGCGCAGCTTGAACTGCTCGCTCTGCATGTCGTACACGGCATGGCCAGTGACATCGCTGGGCATCAGGTCCGGGGTGAACTGGATGCGCGCGAACTCGCCGCCGAAGCAGCGCGCCAGGGCGCGTACCAGCAGGGTCTTGCCCAGCCCCGGCACACCTTCGACCAGCACATGGCCACCGGCGATCAGCGCGGTGAGCACATCGTCGATCACCGCGCTCTGGCCGATCACGGCCTTGCGCAGCTCGGCGCGCAGAGCCTGGGCCAACTGGCTGGCACGCTGGCGCTGCTGAGCTTGCGGGTTGCTCGGCGCGGCGGCCGGGGTTTCCTGCACCGGCAGGTTGTCGTTCTCGGGGATCTCGCTCATAGGGCATTCCTGAGGGTTTGCAGGTGGGCGACCTGGCGGGTGAAGTCACTGGCGGATAGGCGCTGCGGCGGCAATGGGCGCATGGCCTGGCTGATGTTCTTGGCGGGTAGGCGGGTCAGGCGACCGAGCACTTGCCATTGTTCGGCGACGGCGAGTTTCTCGAAACCGGGGTGGCGGCGGCGTGCTCGGCGATTGATGTCCTGTTGCAGGCCTTTGAGCAGGCTGTGCTGACCACTGCGACGGAGGAGGAAGTCGGCACTGCCGCGCAGGTGTTCTTCGAGCTGGCGACGGGCTCTGCTGGCCGGTGCCTGCAGCGGGCCATGGCGCACGCCGACGTGCCACAGGGTGGCGATGATCAACAGCGCCAGCACCAGCAGCGCCAGCGGGAAATGGCGCAGCAGCAGGCGGGCCAGGCCGTCGCTGTCGGCGTGATAGAGCAGGGTCACGGCGCTGTCCTGGCTCAGGTACCAGAGCAGCCAGGCGTGGTCGTATTCGTTTATGTTGCGGTTTTGCCAGATCCACGGATCGCTCAGTACGGTGATCAGGCCATCGCCGTGGTAAAGCTGCAGCAAGTGCGTGGCAGAGTCGCTGTTGGCCCATGCGTGTGCCCGGTTCTGCGCGTCGTACAGATGAAAGTCGGTGTCGAAGGCGATGTAGGCCGGGGCCTGTTCGTTCTCCAGGTAGAGCTTGGTGAGTTGCGGGTAGGCCTCATGCTCCTCGTTTTCCGGCTCGGGCTCACTGGCTTCCTCGTCATCCAGGTCGTCGCTCATGTATTGCTGGATGCCGAGCAGATCGAGTAGCAGGTCGCCGCTCTTGCCTTCCTCTTCGTCCCACAGGCGTTCGGCGATGAACAGCAGGTGACCGCCATTGGCCGTCCATTGCAGCACGCGCTCGACCTGGCGTGGCGTCATGTTGCCGCGGTCGGCCAGCAGCATCAGGGTCTGACCTTCGCTGGGCAGGCCGTCCAGCACGTCCAGGCCTTCGGCGCGGCGAGCGGCGATGCCCTGTTTGCGCAGGAAATGTTCGGCCGCCAGGTAAGGGCTGCTGGCAACCTCGGGAGAAGGGCCGTGTTCGACCACGTCCTCATAAGGTTCGAGCTTGCCCAGCACATAACTGGCGAGCAGTCCCAGGCCCAGCAGCAGGGCCATGGCGAGGATGAAACCGGAGCGCCGACTCATGCTGCACGCTCCTGACCGAAAAGGCGACGCCAGCCCTGGCACAGGCCCTGGCGCAATGACTCGTCAGGCAGGCGATGACCATAGGCCAGGACCTGCCAATGCAGGGTGAGCTGGCGACTGTAGTCTTCCAGATTCTGCTGCCCAAGACCGGCGACCAGATGCAGCACTTCGCCTTCGGTGTGCGACTGTTTCAGGGGCAGACGGTGCTCGTGCAAAAGCCGGCTGAGCAAGGCGCGGTAGAGCAAACCGAGTGCTGCGCGCGGCTGTTCGGCCCAGAGCCGTTCGGCTTCGCTGGCGACGTCATCGGGCAGTGTCTCCGGCGCCAGTTCCAGACCGAACAGCTGTTGCGGCGCGACCTGCCGGCGTCGTGTCGGCAGGCCGATACGTTCGCCAAAGGCCTGCAGCCACTCGCGGTAGCGCCACAGAACGAAGGCCAGCAGCGCCGCCAGCGCCGTCCACAGCAGCACTTCGAAGACTTGCGCGACGACATCCAGGCTTTTCCACCATTCGCCGAGCTTGAGCAGGTTCTTGAGCATATCGAGGAAGGCTTCGACGTCTTCCGGTTTGGGCTCCTCAGCGGGCTTTTCTTCGCCCAGGCGCCAGCGCGTGACGGTTTCGCGGTGCTGGAACGGCGGTTCGTCGAGCAGCGCTTCGATGCTGTCACGCGCGGCCTGGCTGCTCAGCGGCTGCTGGAGCAGGCGTGGTGCGTCGGGGCCTTGTGGGTCGGCCTGCTCGACTTCTTCGCTGACGATTGGCTGCGTGTCTGCCCAGGCGTTGCTTGGCAGCTGCGTCAGCAGCACGGCGCAACCAAGCAACAGGGCGTAGGCGCTGCCGGTCAGACGTTGGCGCAGGCGGCGGAAGGTCAGCTCGATATCCCAGGCTTCCAGGGCGGTGCGGCGGTTGAGGTAGAGGGTGAAACCACAGGCGACGTAGACCGGCTCCCAGATGATCAGCAGGAGCACGTAAAGCAGGTTGGACAGGTGCTCCAGCCACAGCCATTGGCCACTGCTGGCGGCGATCATGCTTTCCCAGGTCCAGTTCAACTCCACCTGCTGTGGCAGCATCAGATAGAACAGGGCGACCAGGCCCATCCACAGGGCGACTTCCAGGTGCATGCCTACCAGCGTCAGCCAGGTAGCGGCGGCGCTGTCGCGCTGGCCGAGCACTACCAGGCGCTGGCTGCGCGCCTGCCCGGCCAGGCCCTCCAATTGCAATACGGGTAGATCGAAGCTGCGTGTTGGGCTCAGTCGGCGCCAGGTCAGGCTGGCCAGCAATTGTGGCCACAGTAGTTTCGGCAGGGCCCGCAAGGCCTGTTTCAACGAGGGCGTGTTGCCGAACAGGGCTTGCGAGAGGATGTACAGCGGCAGCCGTTCATAGGCGGGTTTGAGCCACCAGAACAGGAAGATGGCCCAACCCGGATACTGCCAGAGCAATGCGCAGAGCAGCGCGAACAGCGGCAGGGTGACCAGCGCCCAACTGGCCATCAGCAGGCCGGCGTGACGGCGGGCGAGCAGCACGCCGAGGTCGATGGCTTCCCAGGCGCTGCGCGGACGGATGGCGACGCTGGCTTCAGTCAGGCGCATGCTGCCTCCGCCCGGCTAACAACAGATAACTCAGCACCAGCGCCCAGAGCCCGGCACCGACGGCGTACTTGATATTCGGGCTGGCGAAGGTGGTGGATGACCAGAACGCCTCGATGAATGCGGCCAGCAGCAGGAACAGGATCACCCCAGCCACCAGCTGTATCGCCTTGCCTGCGGCCAGGCGCAAAGCCTCGCCACGGGGCAGGCGGCCGGGGGCGAGCAGCGCCCAGCCGAGCTTGAAACCGGCTGCGCCTGCCAGGGCGATAGCGGTCAGTTCGAAGGCGCCATGGCCGATGACGAAGGACCAGAACGGCTCGCCGTAGCCGATGCGCGTCAGGTGGCCGGCCACTGCGCCGATCATCAGGCCGTTGAACAGCAGGAAGAACAGGCTGCCCAGGCCTAGCAGCAGACCGCTGGCGAAGGTCTGAAAGGCGATGCCGATGTTGTTCATGATGTAGAAGCCGAACATCACCCAGTCGTCGCCCGAACCGCGTTCGCTGAAGCGGCCGAGGCGTCGCGCGTCGGGATCGTACATGCCTTCCATTTCGCTGACCTGATCGGGGTTGACCAGGCTGAAAATCAGCTCGGGATAGAGATAGGTCAGCAGCCCCATCAATGCCAGGCTGCCGAAGAACAGCAGGCTGGCCACGCACACGCAGCGCCACTCGCTACGTACCAGGCGCGGGAAGCCGCCGAACAGAAAGCGGATCATCTGCGCGCCAAGGTGGCTGCGATGGCGGTAGAACTGCTGGTGGCCGCGCATCGACAATTGCTGCAACTGGTCGATCAGGTGGCTGCTGTAGCCGCGCGCCTGAGCCAGCGCCAGATGTTGGCAAAGCTGTCGGTAACTAGCGGCGAAGCCATGGTAGGCCTGCGTTTTGGACTTGCCGCGCTCAAGCGCCTCGAGTTGGCTGTTGAAGGCATCCCAATCTGGCTGATGGCGACTTTCGAACAGGCTCTGTTTCACGGTGCACTTCCCAGCAGGCCGCGCGCGATGCTGTTGAGGCGCGGTTCGGCCTGTTCGGCAGGCACTTGTAATGGCTCGGCCAGCAAAGCAGCCAATTCGGCGCGGCGCGCTGCGGAGAGTTGCCCGCCACGTTCGGCAAAACCGAGGACGGCGCGTTGCTCGTCAAGGTTGAGCGGGAAGGGCGCTGGCAGTGGCTCTGCGTCGGCGAGTAGCGGTTTGCTCAGTGGTGCATCGCGATAGACCACCAGCGTGCCGGCAGCGATATCGCCAAGGCGCTTGAAGGCGGGGTGGTTAAGGCAACTGATGATGCCCAGGGTGTAGCCAAACGGCAAAATATCGACGAAGCGCAGCAGGTTGCGTGTCAGCGATGCGGCCCAGCTGATGGGCGTACCGTCATCGTGCACCACGCGTAGGCCAAGCATCTGCTTGCCGGGAGAACGGCCCTGGTTGAGCACCTCGAACAGCACCATGTACCACCAGGTCACGAGAAACAGCAGGATGGTGCCCAGGCCCATGCCGAACTGACCAAGCAGGCCGAGCACAATGAACGTTGCGCTCAGGATCAGGCCGCGAATGGCCAGGTCGATGGCGAACGCCAGGGCGCGCGGGACCAGCCCGGCTGGTCGCAGATGCAGATCGATACCTTCCGGCGTTTCGACCTGATAGCGAGTATCCAGGGGCGGCAGTGGGGATGAAAAGCTGGCGCTTGAGCGTGAGGGCATCGGCGGACTGCATCAAGGAAAGCCCGATGCTAGCGAGCAGCGGGCCACGAACGCAACCGGGCCAGCGAACTGGCCCGAGTCACGTCGGCTTTACTGGGCGGCCGGCAGCACGCCGAAGATGGTGCGATACAGCACGCCCATGGCCACTACCATCAGCGGGATGCTCCACACCAGGCCGATACCCAGCGGGATGGCGCTGACCATGACGATCAGGCCGAGCACGATGAACAGACCGAAGACCTTGAACCAGTGCTGGGTGATGGCCTTGCGCGAGGCTTCCAGCGCCTGCCAGGGCGACAGGCCGCGCTCGACTACCAGCGGCACAGCCAGCAGGTAGGCGACGCCCAGATAGATGCCGGGGATCAGCAGCAGGATCATGCCGAGGTAGATCAGCAGCATCATCACCACGGCGGTGATGATCAGCGGCACGGTGCGGCCGAAGTGGCTGAAGATTTCGTTGAAGTTCAGCGGCTGGTCGGCGGCGCGGCGAATGCCGACCATGTTGATGCCGGCCATGAAGGGGTAGGCCAGGGCCGATGCCAGCAGCGAAATCAGAATCTCGCCGATGAACATCAGGGCGATGCTATCGCTCAGCGCGCCGAAGATGCCCACTACGCCGCCGAGGATGAACGTGGCGGCCAGCAGTACCACGTAGAACACCAGGAAACCGCCGATGATGATGCCTTTGGTGCCTTTGACCTTGCTCCAGGACTCGCTCAGCAGGTCGCCGATGTTGAAGTCATAGCCGCGTGCCAGGGCTTCTTCGATGCTCGGTACCTGGTTGGACGGCACTTGTTGCAGGTTGCTGGTGGGGGCGGCATAGGGATTGGGGGTGATTGCGTCACTCATGGCTGCGTCCTTGTACAGAGTGGTAGAGAAATGCCAATGCTAATGGTTACAGCATTTTTCTCAAGTGCAGCGCATCCGCTCATACGGCACCTGTGCGCTGGTTCATGCTTTTGCCGGCGGCGGCGAGGCCGGAGGTGAATGATAGACTGGCGCCAATTTTGCCTTGGGTACGGAGCCGCCAATGACTTCCAGCATCTTCTGGTACGACTACGAGACCACCGGTATCAATCCGCGGTGTGACCGCCCGCTGCAGGTGGCAGGTATCCGTACCGATGAGGCGCTGAACGAGATCGGCGAGCCACTGAATATCTACTGCCGCCCCAGTGACGATATCTTGCCGCACCCGGCTGCCTGCCTGGTGACTGGTATCGATCCGCAGCGCCTGCAACAGTTGGGGCTCGACGAAGGCGAGTTCATGACCCGCGTGCATGCCGCGCTCTCCGCACCGGGCACCTGTGGCGCCGGATACAACAGCTTGCGTTTCGATGACGAGGTGACGCGCTACAGCCTCTATCGCAACTTCTTCGACCCCTATGCGCGCGAGTGGCAGGGCGGCAACAGCCGCTGGGACCTGATCGATCTGGTGCGCACGGCCTATGCGCTGCGTCCCGAAGGCATCGAGTGGCCTGAGGAAGAGGGCCGGGTCTCGCTCAAGCTGGAGCGGCTGACCCAGGCCAATGGCATCGATCATGGCCAGGCGCATGATGCGCTGTCCGACGTGCGCGCCACCATTGGCCTGGCACGGCTGCTGCGTGACCGCCAGCCAAAGCTGTACGACTTTCTCTACCAACTGCGCAGCAAGCAGCGAGTGCTGGATCAGATTCGTCTGTTGCAGCCGCTGTTGCACATTTCCGGACGCTTCTCTGCGGCACGTCATTATCTGGCGCCCGTGCTGCCCTTGGCTTGGCATCCGCGCAATCGCAATGCGCTGATCGTCTGTGATCTGCAGACCGATCCGTCGCCCTTGCTGAGTCTGGATGCCGACACGCTGCGTAGTCGTCTTTACACGCGTCGTGAGGACCTTGCCGAGGGCGAGTTGCCGGTGCCGCTGAAGCTGCTGCACATCAATCGCTGTCCGGTAGTGGCGCCGCTTTCGGTGCTGCGCGAGGCGGATCGACAGCGTTTGCAGCTGGACTGGTCGAGTTGTGAGCGCAATGTCGAAGTGTTGAAAAATGAACAGCCGCTTTGGCAGGACAAGTTAGCGATCATTTACCGTGAAGAGGCTTTCGCGGGCAGTAACGACCCCGAGCAACAGCTGTACGATGGGTTTATCGGTGACCGTGACCGTCGTTTGTGTGAGCAGGTGCGTAACGCTCAACCCGATGCATTGGCCAACGACAAAAAGTGGCCATTCGATGATGCCCGGCTACCAGAGTTGTTGTTTCGTTATCGTGCGCGCAATTTTCCCGCCAGTCTGTCAGCGGCTGAATCTCAGCGCTGGGCAGAGTTCTGCCGGCAGCGTCTGAACGATCCGGAGTTCGGTGCCCCCAATACACTGACGCAATTTCACGCAGCGTTGGAGCAGTTGCGCGCTGACTGCAGCCCAAGCCAATTGCAACTTTTGCAGCAGTGGCAGACGTATGCACAGGCGCTGCAGGCGCGTTTCGCTATCAATCCTGCTGGCGTTTAAAGCGGACACCAGGCCGCCGGGGCAATGCACGGAGGCGATGGCCGTTTCTGTGCGTTGTAAGAAAAATCGGGATGCGGGAACTTTTCGTTCGTTCAGCATTACTGCTAACGCAAGCAATTACCCGGAGCGGCTACTTCTGAAAAAACATCGGCAATAAAAAACGCCAGCATGGCTGGCGTTTTGGGTGTCGCTCAGGAGTTAGCCCAGCAAAGTGGCCCAACCTTCGACGACGTCGGCGCCCCACTTGGCTTTCCACTCTTTCAGCGTCTTGTGGTTGCCGCCTTTGGTTTCGATCACTTCGCCGCTGTGCGGGTTCTTGTACTGCTTGACCTTGCGCGCGCGCTTGGCAGCAGCAGGCTTGCTGGCGCGTACGCCTTTAGCGCTTTTGGCTTCAGGATCGAGCAGGGCGATGACGTCGCGCAGCGACTTCTGGTATTCGCCCATCAGGGTGCGCAGCTTGCCTTCGAATTCCAGTTCTTTCTTCAGCTTGTCGTCTTGCGACATGTTCTTCAGACGCTCTTGGAGCTCTTTGATGCTTTCTTCGATGTTGCGGTATTCGTTGATCAGCGACATGGGCATTACCTTGGCGTGAATAAATCTGTGGTAGTCAACAGTGATCCAATAATAGTCACGCACTTATAACAAGTAAACAGCAGGCCACAAAATTACCGAAATGCAATGCAACCCAATGTGTCGTTCAGGCTTAAGTTAAATCGGCTACAGCAACTAGGTCATGAAGTTTTCCGTGCGCTCAAATAGTGCGCTTTCTAGGTGCTCAGTCGCGGGCCGTTGCAGGTGCGTGGCTGCTGCAGTTTTTTCGCCATATCGTTAGAATGGCCGACTTTTGCGCCGCCATTGGGGTTTTAGTTATGCGCACGTTCAGATTAGTCATCTCCTGCCCTGACCGCGTCGGTATCGTTGCCAAAGTCAGTAATTTCCTTGCCACCTATAACGGCTGGATTACCGAAGCCAGTCACCACTCCGATACACAGAGTGGCTGGTTCTTCATGCGCCACGAAATCCGTGCCGACTCGCTGCCGTTCGATCTGGATGGTTTCAAGCAGGCGTTCTCGCCGATTGCCCGTGAGTTCTCCATGGAGTGGCGCGTCACCGATTCGGCGCAGAAAAAGCGCGTGGTACTGATGGCCAGTCGCGAGTCGCACTGCCTGGCCGATCTGCTGCATCGTTGGCACAGCAATGAACTCGACTGCGAGATTCCCTGTGTGATCGCCAACCATGACGATCTGCGCAGCATGGTCGAGTGGCACGGCATTCCGTACTTCCATGTTCCGGTCGATCCCAAGGACAAGGCACCGGCCTTCGCCGAGGTGGAACGGCTGGTCAAAGAGCATCAGGCCGATGTCATCGTCCTGGCGCGCTACATGCAAATCTTGCCGCCGGCGCTGTGTGCCGAGTTCTCTCAGCGTGTGATCAATATCCACCACAGCTTCCTGCCCTCGTTCGTCGGCGCCAAGCCCTATCACCAGGCCTCGCTGCGTGGCGTGAAGCTGATCGGTGCAACATCTCATTACGTTACCGAAGAACTGGATGCCGGCCCGATCATCGAACAGGATGTAGTCCGCGTTACCCACCGCGACGATATCGAGGAAATGGTGCGCCTGGGCAAGGACGTGGAGAAGATGGTGCTGGCGCGTGGGCTACGCTATCACTTGGAAGACCGAGTGCTGGTGCACGACAACAAGACGGTGGTGTTCGACTGATCTTGCTGCGTGGGCCGGCCCGATGCACGTCAGAGGAGAACGCCCATGCTCAAGTCCATCAAGGTGCGCGACTACATGACTCGCCATCTGGTGACCTTCAGGTCGGATACCGATCTGTTCACCGCCATCAATCGATTGCTGGAACACCGTATTTCCGGGGCTCCGGTGGTCGATTCCCAGGGCCACCTGATTGGCTTGCTGTCGGAGGGTGACTGTTTGCGTGGCATTCTCTCCGGTGCCTACTACGAAGCTGTTGGCGGTACCGTCAGCACCTACATGACCACCGAAGTCGAGACGGTGAGCCCGGAGGCGGACATCATCGAGCTGTCAGAGCGCTTTCTGCGCGGGCGACGTCGGCGCATGCCGGTGATCGAGAGCGGTCGTCTGATCGGTCAGATCAGTCGTCATGACGTGCTTCGTGCCGTCAAGGAGTTCGCCCAACATGAGCAGGGTGAACTGAGCGTCGGTTGAGGAGAGGTGCAATGAGCGATCCGCTGGACAAGGCGACCTCCAAGGCGCCCCCGACACTGGGGGAAGGCTGCGTGCGGCGTTACGATCCTGATGCATTGAGCGAAGAGGATGGTACCGAGTTCGCCGATGCGGCCGAGCTGTGGCGCCAGTTGCAGGAAGATACCCAGGACAAGCCTGAGCACGAGCGATAAATAAGAAGGGCGCCGCGGCGCCCTTCTTTTTGTCGACAGATTCAGATGCGGAAGCTGTCGACCAGGTGCTTGAGGCGCACGGCTTGTTGCTCCAGGTCGCCGCAGGCACGCAGGGTGGCCTGCAGGTTCTCCACACCTTCCTGGTTGAGGGTGTTGATCTCGATGATGTCCATGTTCAGTGACTCGATCACCGAGGTCTGTTCCTCGGTGGCAGTGGCCACCGACTGGTTCATCCCATCGATCTCGCCGATGCGGGCGGTCACCGTGCCCAATCGTTCGCCGGCCTGATTGGCGATGTCCACGCTTTCTTCGCTGTAGCGTTGGCTTTCGGTCATGGTGGTGACCGATTCTCGTGATCCGACCTGCAGTTCCTCGATCATCTTCTCGATTTCCTGCGCCGATTCCTGAGTGCGGTGTGCCAGGTTGCGCACCTCGTCGGCCACCACGGCAAAACCGCGCCCCGCTTCGCCGGCACGAGCCGCCTCGATGGCGGCGTTGAGTGCGAGCAGGTTGGTCTGCTGGGAGATGCTCTTGATCACTTCGAGAATCTGGCCGATGTCCACGGTCTTGCTGTTGAGCATTTCGATCTTCGCGCAGGCGTCGCTGATCTTGTTCGATAGCTCGCTCATCGAACGGATCGCCTGCTGCACCACCTTGCCGCCGTCTTCTGCCTGATGACGGGCATCCGATGCCTGATTCGAGGCATCGGCGGCGTTGCGCGCGATTTCCTGTGCAGCTGCGCCGAGCTGATTGATCGCCGCTGCCACGCTGTTGGTGCGACTGGCCTGTTCGTCGGAGTTGGCCATCGACGAGTTGGAGGCATTGACCACCAGCTTGGCCACTTCATTGACCTGTATGGTGGCCGATGACACTTCACGGATGGAGCTGTGGATACGTTCGACGAAGCGATTGAAGGAGCTGGCGAGGGCGCCGAATTCGTCGTTGGATTGAATCGCCAGGCGCTTGGTCAGGTCACCTTCACCCTGAGCAATGTCTTCCATGGCTTTGCCCATGGTGTTCAGCGGTTGCATCAACACGCGGATCAGCAGGCCGAGCAGGACAATGATCAGCACCACGGCAATCACCGTGACGATGATGGCCGAGGCGCGGAATTCGCTGAGCATGGAATAGGCCTTGGCCTTGTCGACCGACAAGCCGATGTGCCAGTTGACCGAAGGCAGGCCCTTGACCGGCGTGAAGGTCAGGATGCGGGTGTTGCCATCGAGCTGAGCCTCGCTGAACTCGTTGCTGATGCGTGGCGTGTTCTGCGGGTAGATGTCCTTGAGATTCTTCATCACCAGGCTCTTGTCCGGGTGGACCAGAACCTTGCCATCGGCGCTGACCAGAAATGCATAGCCGATCCCGTCGAAGTCCAGCGCGTTGATGATGTCGACCAGGGTTTGCAGGCTCAGGTCACCGCCTACCACACCAGCCGGCCTGGCCGGGGTTGCGATGGTGATGATCAGCTCGCCAGTGGCGGCATCGACGTAAGGCTCGGTAAGGGTGGTGCCGCCGGCGGCCAGAGCGTCCTTGTACCAGGGGCGGCTGCGTGGGTCGTAGTCGGCGGGCATCTGTTCGTCCGGGCGCATGGTGAAATCACCGCTTTCGGTGCCCAGATAGGTAAAGGCGAAGGAAGAGGTCAGCGCCTTCTGCTCCAGCAGTTTGACCACGCGCTCCGGTTCGCTGTCGTTACTGATCGATTGTGCTGCGCTTTCCACCAGCAGGATGCGTCCTGACAACCAGTTCTGAATATTGCTGGCGGTCACGTTGCCCATCTCCTGCAGATAGTTTTCCAGATCGTCGCGAATGGCGTTGCGTTGCAGGTAATCGTTGTACAGGGTGAACAGCGAGAAGGCGGCGATCACCACCAGAGAGGCTGCGAGCAGAATCTTGTGGCTGAACTGCAGGTTTTTGCTCATGTTGTCTTGCGTCCGGATGGCTCTGGAACCAGTCTTGTATTCCACGGCGCGCTTGCAAGGGCGCTTCGTGGGCTGTTGTGGCAGAGGGAATGGGTGTTTGTTCTGCCTTTTTGTCGGTATATCTGCAGTAAAGCTTTAACCCGAGGGATGGCAAGATGCCTTTGAATTCACAGTTCGTATTGGGTGCTGGCAGTGATGGTCAGGCGGTTGGTCAGCCTTTGCGTCTGGCCAACCGTCACGGCCTTATTGCGGGTGCTACCGGCACCGGCAAGACGGTAACCCTGCAACGGTTGATCGAGACGTTCAGCGACGCCGGGGTGGCGGTGTTCGCCGCTGACGTCAAAGGGGATCTGTGTGGTCTGGGCGCTGCCGGTGCGCCGCAAGGCAAGGTCGCCGAGCGTATCGCCAGCATACCCTGGCTGAATCATCAACCACAGGCCTACCCGGTGACGCTGTGGGATGTGCATGGCCAGAGTGGCCACCCACTGCGTACCACCCTCAGCGAGATGGGGCCGTTGCTGCTTGGCACCTTGCTCGAGCTGACCGACAGCCAGCAGGCCGCTCTCTACGCGGCGTTCAAGGTGGCTGACCGCGAAGGTCTATTGCTGCTCGACCTGAAAGACCTGAAGGCGCTGCTCGGCTATCTCAAGGACAATGCGCAAGTGCTGGGCCCGGACAGCGCACTGTTCACCAGCACCTCGGCGCAGGCGTTGTTACGTCGTCTGGCAGGGCTGGAGCAGCAGGGCGCCGAAGCCTTGTTCGGCGAGCCTGCGCTGCAGCTCGAAGATCTGTTGCACCCTGACCGCGACGGCCGCGGTCGTGTGCACCTGCTCGATGCCTCCCGCCTGGTTCATGAGGCGCCCAAGGTTTATGCGACCTTCCTGTTGTGGCTGTTGGCGGAACTGTTCGAGCAACTGCCGGAGCGTGGCGACGCCGATAAACCGGTACTGGCGTTGTTCTTCGACGAGGCACATCTGCTCTTTCAGGGCACCCCAAAGGCCCTGCAGGAGCGTCTGGAACAAGTGGTGCGACTGATTCGTTCAAAGGGCGTCGGGGTGTATTTCGTCACCCAGTCGCCGAGCGATCTGCCGGACGATGTCCTGGCCCAACTGGGGTTGCGTATTCAGCACGGCCTGCGTGCCTTCACCGCCAAGGAACAGAAATCCCTGCGAGCAGTAGCTGACGGTTTTCGCCCGAATCCGGCGTTCAGCACGCTCAGCGTGCTCACCGAGTTGGGGATTGGCGAGGCGTTGGTCGGTACACTGGAGGAGAAGGGCACGCCGGCCATGGTTCAGCGAGTGGCCATCGCTCCGCCGCAATCGCGCATCGGCCCGCTGAATGAATCCGAGCGTGCGGCGTTGGTGCGTCAGTCACCCTTGGCTGGGCGTTACGACAAACCCATCGACCGCGAGTCGGCCTATGAGCTGCTGACTGCTCGTGCTGCGCAGGCATCCGCTGAGGTATCCGTGCAATCGAGTACCAAGGGCAAGTCCGCAGCGCAGGAACAAGGGTTTGGACAGATGGCGGGCGAATTGCTCGGCGGTGCGATGAAGAGCGCCCTGAGGCAAGCGGCCAATCAACTCGGTCGGCAACTGGTGCGGGGGCTGATGGGGTCGCTTATGGGTGGCAAGAAGCGCTGAAGTCACTGGCAGCCGCGTTTCGCGCGGCTGCAATGCGTCCTCGGACGTCAGTCGTATTCGCTGGCGGCTTCTTTCTTTTCCAGGCGTTCTTTCTCGATTTTCTCGATTTCTTTATCGAAGGCCTGGTCGAGCAGGCTGGGTTTCTTGCGCCAGGGTTTGCGATCGGGGTCCGGTTGAGCGGCGTAGGTAATGACCTCTCCGCCGTATACATCCTTGTAACGCTGCGCCTGGCGCTCGAGTTCGGCGCGCAGTTCGTCTTTCGTCACTGTTTTTACCTGTAGGTTGTGATCGGCCCACATGACAGCTGAAACGCCAGGTTTCATTGTTGCGCTGAGGGATCAATCTAAAGTGCTTCGCCTTGGTAGGCAGGGAGAAAAATTTGCAAAGTTTCACGCTTTGCATCTTTCTCTTTTCTCTTCAGTTACTTATCTATTTGTAAGTTTTTTTCGAGAAAAGTTGCATGGAGCAACTGGCGGGTATTATCACCAACGCCTTTTGAATGTCCAGTAATCAGCCCACAAGCGCCTGATAGTGCAGGCTGAAACTCATCTGGCAACTTTCCTTCGCTGCCAGTAGCTTTAGCCCAGGCTGCCCCGGTAAATGATGGGCGTTGACCGGATGGGTGACGGGTTCGAAACAGAAGAAATTCTGTGCCTCTGGGCAGAACAATAGAAACACATCGCAGCCCTCCGCCTCGCAGACTAGCTGATAACCGGCGTCTGCTTGAATGATGAGAGCCTTGCCGGGCCAGTGGGTAAAGGCATTATCGACAAGTTGCTGTGGCAACAAGGTGGGCTCGGTGAAGTTCCAGGCCTGCGGTAATTCGACCCACTGACTGGACAGTTTGTCTTCACCGCATAACCAGACGCCGCCTGCTTGCGCTTGCACGCGCGTGTGCGCAGTGCGCGGCAGATAAGGATGCAGGCCGAGCCCATACCAGGTGGGCTGCTCGCCAAGATGGGTGGCTTGTAACGTCAGTCGTAAGCAGCCGTCAGTTAGTTGTATGTGGAAATTGGCGCGATAGGGAAAAGGCGATTGGCTCTGCAGTTCCAGACTGGCGCTGTCGGACGTCACATCGACTACCTGCCAGGGCTGTTGCCAGGCACTGCCGTGTATCGGCAGTGCTTCGTGTTCAGTGTTGGCGTTCAGTGCTTGCCAACCGGTAGGCGTAGCGAAGCCGCCGCCGCCAATGCGATTGGACCAGGGCAGCAGCGGGTAGCAGGCCAGGCGCCGAGGGTTGGAGGTGGCCAGCGCCAGTTCGTCACTGTGGCGCAACAGCGGCTGACCATCGCTGAGACGCACCCAGTTGACCAGACTGGCACCCAGTTCCGGGGCGAGGGTCAACTGTGTCAGGCTATCGCTCAAGGTCAGCAGAGTCGTTGGCATTTGACGCTCCTAGGGCTTTAATTGTCGGCAATTCATAGTGTCATCGTACAACTGCTAGGCTATCATTACGGCAAAGCCTCAAGTCTTAATTCGAGAACTCGTCCGCCATGGAAATGCAAAACGCTCAACCTCGTGCTCGTCGCAAGCACCGCAGTCTGGCTCAGGAACTGGTAGCCGATCTGTCGCAGCGCATTCGCGATGGGTTGATCAAGCGCGGTGAGAAGCTGCCGACAGAGTCGGCGATCATGGAAGAGCAGGGCGTCAGTCGCACCGTGGTGCGCGAGGCGCTGTCGCGTTTGCAGGCCGCTGGCCTGGTCGAGACTCGTCACGGCATCGGCACCTTCGTGCTGGATACGCCCAGCGCCAGTGGTTTTCGCATCGACCCGGCGACAATCGTCACCTTGCGCGATGTGCTGGCCATTCTTGAGCTGCGTATCAGCCTTGAGGTGGAGTCTGCCGGGATGGCTGCTCAGCGTCGTAATGACGTCCAACTGAAGGCCATTCGCGAGGCGCTGGATGCCATCAACGAGAGTGCGATGCATGCCAGCGATGCAGTTTCCTCGGACTTCCATTTTCACCTGCGCATTGCCGAGGCCACCGGCAACCGCTACTTCACCGATATTCTCAGTCACCTGGGCACCAGCATCATCCCGCGTACCCGGGTCAATTCCGCCAGCTTGGCGCGTGACGATCAGACCCACTACATGGCGCGCCTGGAGCGCGAGCATGAGCAGATCTTCGAAGCCATCGCGCGCCAGGATGCCGAGGCGGCGCGGGCAGCGATGCGCCTGCACCTGACCAACAGCCGCGAGCGTCTGCGTCAGGCGCACGAAGCAGCCGAGGCGGAAGCGCTGCACGGCTGAAACTTGTTGAATGCACTCGGCGGCCTTGAGCCGCCGAGTGCGTTTTAGCGGTAGGGAAAACTGGACGCGCATGCCGCCCTCTAGCGGCGGTAGGCCAGGGCGACGATGCCGCCGACCACGATCAGACCACCGACGACCTGCAACGCCCCCAGTACCTGACCCAGAACCAGCCAGCCCAGGATCATGCCGGCCACCGGCTCCATGTTCATCACGGGTGCATTGCGCGCGATGTTCAGGCGCGGCATGCAGATGAACAGGGTGGAGAAGGCCGCGCCGTAGAGCAGCACCAGGCAGGCCAGTGCGATCCAGCCAGCGCTGGCGTTGGGCAGGCTCAGACCGCCCGGAATCAGGCCGCTGCTACCCAGCAGGGTCGAGGCGCTAAACACCACCGCCAGGGTCAGCATGCTGCGCACCGAGCCGGCAATTTTCGACAGGCGATTTTCGGTGATCCATAGCGCCACGGCGAACACGGCGGCAGCGGTCAGACTGAACAGGATGCCGGCGACCCACTCACCATCTGGCGCATCGGCGCTGGCCAGGCGACCCGGAACATCGAGCACCAGCACCAGGCCGAAGAGAATCACGCCCATGATGGCCAGCGCCTGGCGGGTTGGCGCCGCACCGCCGAGCGCCCAGGTGAGCAAAGCCAGCAGGATCGGTGAAAGGTTGACCACCAGCAGTGCCAGCGCCACTGGAATACGCGCTACCGCCGAGTAGATGCAGAAGCTCTGGATGGCGATCAGCAGGCCCAGCAGGATTTGCCAGCCCCAGGTAGCGCGACCCAGTTTCAGCGATTCACGTCGCCACAGTACCAAGGCGGCCAGCGCGACCAGCGTCACGCCGGCACGCGCGAGCATGGCTAGCAGCAGTCCGGTGTCGTGGTCGAAGGCGATCCGCGCAGCGATGTGGTTGCCCGCGAACGAGCAAGCCAGTGTGGCGAGGATCAGGACGGCGATGTGACGCGGAAACGGGGTGGAACCTTGCATGACGAAAGTCCTATTGGTCATGGCCTTTTCAGAGCCTATCCAAAGTCTGCTGCGCGTCGGCCATGCTGCGTTGAAACCAGGCTCAGAATGCTCATTTACAGCGCGTAAAGTCGAGCGCGACTCCGACCGTTCTTTACCTGGTTTCGCCTTGCATGGCTCTAGCTCGCGAGACTTTGAAAAGACTCTTGGCCCTGAAGCAAAACGCCGCCCGATTGGGCGGCGTTGTCGTTCAATGCCCGGGTTGCTGTCAGAGCACGACGCTCGGCAGCCACAGGGAGATAGCCGGGACGTAAGTCACCAACATCAGCACCATGAACAGTGCCACGTAGAACGGCAGCAGTGCCTTCACGGTGTTTTCGATGGTGACCTTGCCGATTGCGGCGCCGACGAAGAGCACAGCCCCTACCGGTGGCGTGATCAGGCCGATACCCAGGTTGACCAGCATGATCATGCCGAAGTGTACCGGGTCTACACCGAAAGAGGTGACGACAGGCAGCAGAATCGGGGTGAGGATCAGGATCAGCGGCGCCATGTCCATCAGCGTGCCCAGCACCAGCAACATGAAGTTGACGCACATCAGGATCACGTAGCGGTTGTCCGAGAAGGTTAGGAACGCGGTGGTGATCTTCGACGGAATTTGCATCAGGGTCATGATGTAACCGAACGCGGCAGCGAAGGCGATGAGAATCATCACGATCGAAAGCGTACGCACGGTGCGATGCAGCATCTTCGGCAGTTCACTCCACTTGTAGTCGCGGTAGATGAACATGGTCACGAAAAAGGCCCAGATCACGGCCACTGCAGCGGACTCGGTGGCGGTGAAAATGCCGGAGAGAATGCCGCCGAGGATGATGAACATGGTCATCAGGCCCCACAGCGCTTCCACACAGATCTTGATCGCCTGGCGCAGCGGAATGACTTCGCCCTTCGGGTAGTTGCGCTTCTTGGCGAACCACAGGCACAGCGTGGCCAGGGTTGCGCTCATCAACAGGCCCGGGCCGATACCGGCCACGAACAGCGCGGCGATGGAGACGGTGCCACCGGCCGCCAGCGAGTAGATCACCGAGTTGTGGCTGGGCGGGGTGAGCAGCGCCTGTACCGAGCCAGAGACGGTGACGGCGGTGGCGAACTCACGTGGGTAGCCCTTCTTTTCCATTTCCGGGATCAGCACCGAACCGACCGAGGCGGTATCGGCCAGGGAGGATCCGGAGATGGCGCCGAAGAAGGTAGAAGCGGTGATGTTGACCAGTGACAGGCCACCGCGGACGAAGCCAATCAACACCCCAGCGAACGCCACCAGGCGGCGAGCCATGCCACCTTCGGCCATGATCGCGCCGGCCAGGACGAAGAACGGAATGGCCAGCAGGGAGAATTTGTTCACACCGCCGGAGATCTGGATCATCACGGCATGCAGGGGAATATCGATCCACCAGGCGCCGATCAGCGCGGAAACGCCGAGCGAATAAGCAACCGGAACACGCAGCAGGATAAGGACAATAAAACTGCCCAGGAGAATGGCGGCATCCATTTACACTGCCTCCTTGGAATCTTCAGTGTGTTCGAAGTCGACGGCACGGCGCTTGTGTTGATCGCCGTACAGCAGTTGTTCGATGACGAACAGGAGGGTGATGAAACCGCCCAGCGGAATGGGCATGTAGCTGATGCCGACACGTACCGAAGGCAGTGTGCTGAGGTACTGGTTCCAGGTCGCTGCGCAGAGCTTGTAACCCCAGATCAGCATGAACAGCGCGATGCCGCCCATGACCAGGCGCACGAACAGCGTGATCAGCGGCTCCAGTGACTGAGGCAGGCGATCGGTCAGTGAGGTTACGGCCATGTGGGCACCCGCGCGGTAGCCGGCAGCGGCACCGACGAAGGTGAACAGCACCATCAATAGCACTGAGATAGGCTCGGGCCAACCCAGCCCTTGACCCAGCACATAACGGCTGAAGACGCCCCAGGGGATGATCGTGGCCATGATCACGATCGCCAGGCCGGCGGTCGCGATACAGGCACGGTAGATGGCGTCATTGACGCCCAGAACCAGGTTTTTCATGAGACTTCACCGGTTGCGCGGCGCAGGCGAGATGCCGGCGCCGCGCGCTTGCGCGTGGATTACTGAACGGCTTCGATGCGCTTGATCAGGTCGGCGAACTGAGCACCGTACTTCTCACGAACCGGGGCGGTAGCGTCGTAGAACGGCTTGGTGTCGACTTCGATGAACTCGACGCCTTCAGCCTTGAGCTTCTCGTCGCTGGCCTTTTCCTTGGCAACCCACAGGTCGCGCTCTTCCAGCTGGGCTTCTTTGGCCAGCTTCTTGACCAGTGCTTGCTGATCCGCAGTCAGCTTGTTCCAGGTGGTCTTGGACATCAGCAGCGGCTCGGGCAGGATCAGGTGATGCGTCTGGGTGTAATACTTGGCCGCGCGGAAGTGGTTGTGCTCGAGCAGGGTCGGCGAGTTGTTCTCGGCGCCGTCGATCACGCCGCTCTGCAGGGCGCTGAAGATCTCGCCTGTGTCCATGGCGATGCCGTTGGCGCCCATGGCGTTGAGGGTGTCGATGAACAGCGGGTTGCCGATCACACGGATCTTCATGCCCTTGAGGTCTTCGAGTTTGCGTACCGGCTTCTTGGTGTAGAGGCTGCGGCTACCGGCTTCCATCCACGCCAGGCCGACCATGTTGAAGTCGGAGTTGGTGATGGCGTCGAGGATTTCCTGACCGATTTCACCGTCGACCACTTTGCGCATGTGGTCGATATCGCGGAACACGAACGGCATGTTGAAGACGTTGGTGGCAGGCACTACCGGGCCGACCGAGCCAAGGCTGACGCGAGTCAGCTGGACGGCGCCGATCTGGGTCTGTTCGATCACTTCCTTCTCGGAACCCAGCACACCGCCTGCGAACATGCGGTATTTGATTTCACCGTTGGTGGCCGCTTCCAGTTTCTTGCCGAGGCTCTCCATGGCGACCACGGTCGGGTAGCCGGCCGGGTGGATTTCGGCAATTTTCAGGGTCGTCTCGGCCTGCACGAAGGAGGACAGACCGAGCGCTAGAGGAAGTGTGGCGAGAAGCAACTTACGTTTCAGGTTCATGCGGAAAACTCCGTCTTGTTGTTGTTGGTGTACAGCAGTGTGAGTCCGGTGCCGCGAACGGCCCGGGGTGAATCGGGTCAGGGATGGAAAACCGGCTCCTCTATGCCGCAGACGCCGGCTTGCAGAGCGAACACACCGCCGGCCAATGGCTGGTCGGAGAGGTCGCCGCCGGGGCGGATCGAGGTAACGAACAGGGTGTCCAGATTCGCGCCGCCGAAGGCGCACATGGCGGGCTTCTTCACCGGTACGGCGAGTGAACGGTCGAGGCGGCCATCGGGGGTGAAGCGGTGGATCAGGCCTTCATCGTTGCCGCAGATCCAGTAGCAGCCGTCGACGTCCATCGCTGCGCCGTCGGGGCGGCCTGGATGCTGCTTCATGTCGATGAACAGGCGGCGGTTGCGCGGCGTGCCGCTCTCGGTGTCGTAATCGAAGGCCCAGACGCTTTGTACGCTCGGGTGCGAATCGGACAGGTACATGGTGCGGCCGTTAGGGCTGAAGGCCAGGCCGTTGGGCACGATGAGGTCGTCGAGTACCTTCTGCAGCTGGCCGTCGTAGCGATACAGCGCGCCGACGCGTGCGCCCTTGGCCATGTCCAGCAGCATGGTGCCGGCCCAGAGGCGGCCTTGGCGGTCGCAGCGGCCATCGTTGAAGCGCATTTCCGCGCGGGCATGTTCGACCTGCGCCAGGCGCTCGGCTTTTACGCTGCCATCGTCTTGCGGACGCAGGTGGAAGATGCCGCTCTGCATGCCTGCGATCCAGCCACCAGCGGGATGCATGGCGATGCAGGCGAGCATCTCGTCAGCCTGCCAGCTCTGCGTCTGACCATCAGCCGCGGACCAGCGGTGCAGGCGGGCGGCAGGGATATCGGCCCAGTACAAAGCCTGTTCGGCAGCGTTCCAGACTGGGCTTTCACCCGTGGCGTTGCGCGCATCGACAATTAGTTCGGCTGTCATGGCATTCAGGCGCTCTATTTTGTTGTTATGGCGTAGGGCAGCGGTGGCGCCGTGTTCAGTCGTCGCCGAACGGGCCAGCGGCGACGAAGGCTCCACCCTGGTAAATACGTGCGGGGTCGTCGGCTGCAGGCATTGGCTGTGCTTCCACCTTGTCGCGGAAGATTTCCGAACTGTCCTTGGGCTGGAAGCCCAGGTGCGCGGCCTTGCTGTTGTCCCACCACACGTCGCGGTTGTTAGACATGCCGTAGACCACCGTGTGACCAACGTTCGGGGCGTACAGGCAGCGTTCGATCAGGTGGGTGAGGTCGTCGTAGCTCAGCCAGGTGCTCATCATGCGGCGGTTGGCTGGCTCGGGGAATGACGAGCCGATGCGGATGCTGACGGTCTCGATGCCGTAGCGATCGAAGTAGAAACTGGCCATGTCTTCGCCATAGGACTTGGACAGGCCGTAGTAGCCATCCGGGCGACGCAGGCAACTGGCGTCGAGGTGTTCGTCCTGCTTGTAGAAACCGATGACATGGTTGGAGCTGGCGAACACCACGCGTTTCACGCCGTGACGACGGGCCGCTTCGTAGACATGGAATACGCCGCTGATGTTGGCGCCGAGAATTTCCTCGAAGGGACGCTCGACCGATACACCACCGAAGTGCAGGATGGCGTCGACGCCTTCGATCAGTTGATGCACGGCGGCGTTGTCTGCCAGGTCGCAGCGCACCACTTCTTCGTGGGGGCCGGCAGCAGGGGCCATCTCACCGATATCGGAGAGACGCAGGATAGTGGCGTAGGGGCGCAGGCGTTCGCGCAGTACCTTGCCCAGGCCGCCGGCGGCGCCGGTCAGCAGCAGGCGATTGAAGGGGCGCAGTTCGCTGGAGGTCGTGGTCATGGCGGGGCCTGGACTCTTGTTGCTTGTTGTTATTGGTTTGTCATACGTTGTCGTATGACTTGGATCGATTATCAGCACCCACTTCGGCAATGTCAACGCGACAGAGGTGGAAATCGAGGTCTTTCGTTTGCTCGTAACTGAGCCGATTCAGTCTGCTCAGTGAGTCGATCTGGGGAGCGGAAATATAGCTTGGTTGGCTCTATCACGGCAGTTAATCGTGTTGGTAGAGTTTTTTCGAGCAGTGCGGGTGGCATCAGGCTGGTGCAGGGTCGGTATGCTCGATGCCTGTTTGACTAAAGTTGTATGACAACATATCTCGATCAGGTTGGCGTGCCTCCTTATGCGAGGTGTTCGAGTGACTGGAGGCGTGACATGGGCAGGAAACCTGCTGGCATCCGCAGCAGTGCGGCCCCGACTTTGATCGATGTCGCCAAGGTTGCAGGGGTGTCGCCGATTACCGTATCGCGTGCGCTCGGCCGGCCTGAAGTGGTCACCGATGCGACCCGTAAGCGCGTGCTGGAAGCGGTTCGGGCGACCGGCTATGTCCCCAACCTTGCCGCGGGGGCGCTGGCTTCAAGCCGTAGTCGGCTGGTGGCGATTTTCCTGCCGACCATTGCCAACTCGATCTTCGCTGACACCGTGCAGGCGCTGACCGACCGCCTGGCAGCGGCGGGCTATCAGACCCTGCTGGGCCTGACCGGCTATCGTCCGGAGCAGGAGGAAGCCTTGCTCGAGGCGGTGTTGGGGCGTCGACCGGATGGCATCGTGCTGACCGGTACCGAGCACACCCAGGCCAGCCGCGAGCGCCTGGCGCGAGTCGGTATCCCCCTGGTCGAGGCCTGGGATCTGTGTGAGCACCCGGTGGATATGCTGGTCGGCTTCTCGCACGAGGCCGTTGGCCAGGCGGTGGCAAGCTATCTGATCGGCAAGGGCTACCGTCGCGTGTCGGTGGTGGGCATCGATGATCCACGTGGCATGCGCCGTTATCGAAGCCTGACGGAGGCGCTGCAAGGCTTTGTAGACGCGCCGGTGGCCGCACAGATTTTGCCCGCGCCAGCGACTCTGGCGGTTGGCCGCGAGGGGCTGGGCAGACTGCTGCGCGAGGGCGTCGCTGGCGACGTGGTGGTCTGCAGTTCCGACACCGTGGCGCAAGGGGTGATGGCCGAGGCGCTCAGCCGCGGCCTGCGCATTCCTGAGGATCTGGCGGTGATGGGTTTCGGCGACCTGTCCAGCGCCGCCCATACCCATCCGCCGCTTTCCACCGTGCGAGTGGACGGGCCGCGTATCGGCTGCGCCATCGCCGATGCGCTGCTGGCGCGTATTGCCGAGCCGGCGGCTGCGCGTCAGCCGCTGCGCATGGATGTCGGTTTCGAGTTGATCGAACGCGGCAGCGCCTGATCAGGCTAGACGCAGGTGGTTGTCCCACAACCCGGCGGGTAGCTGCAGAGCCTGGGTAGCTATGCGTTCGCCGCGGCAGTCGTACAGGCGACAACGGCCCTGGCCCGAGGTCACCACGAAACCATCGGCCACCGCACCGACACCTGCGCAGTCCGGCAGCGGCAAGTCCAGGCGCACCTGTGCACTGTCCAGATCCCAGATGAAGAAGCGGTTGCCGCGCGGTGCGGTCATCGCCAGCAGGCGCAGCTCGTCATGGATCGCGACGCTGGCGGTGTACTGGTTCATCGCCGCACGCTGAGGCTCGCCTAGGGCGAACGGCTGGAAGGGCTGACCGGGGCGTTTGATCGCCAGTAGCGGCACTTGATCGTGCAGGTCGCCCATGTACTGCTGGCCGCTGACCACCGTGCCGTCGCGCGCGACAGCGAGGTGGCGGATGCTGTTCTGCTGGTCGGCCAGATACTCCTGGCTGACCAGGCTGCCGTCGCGCTGCATCAGCACCAGGCTGGCCTGCATGGCGTCTAGGTTCATGTCGACGCGGCTTTCCGCCTCGGTGCGGATGCCGCCGTTGGCCACCACCAGGGTTTCGCCATCGGGCATCCACAGCAGTTGGTGCGGGCCTACGCCGTGGCTGCTGTGTTCAGCCGCGCGCAGCAACTGCTCACCCTGCAGGCGATAGGTGCCAATCACGCCACGACCTGGCTCGGTGGTGTCGTTCTCGGTGGCGTACAGCCACTCGCCGCCCTTGTGGAACACCGCGTGGCCGTTGAAATGACGCCCGGCCGGCGAGGACAGCGTTTGCAGCAGGCGACCGTCGCGGGTGTCGATCAGGTAGCTCTCGGTGCTGGGGCGGCGGCCGACGAACAAGGCCATGGGCAGGCTGGGGTGCGGCACCACGTCATGGCAGCGTTCGTTCACCGGAGTGGCGAAGGCGCGTTCACCGTCGAGGCGATAGCCGACCGCGTAGTGGTTGCCGTCGCCATCGTCACGGGCTGACAGCAGCAACGGTTGTCCTGATGGGCCGAACAGCGTCCAGCCGCCAAAGGCACCCGCGGCCGCCAGGCTGGCGGCGGCTGCACTGAGGCCGAGGAAGGCTCTGCGTTGCATGCTCAGTCTCCGTCGTGGGCGTTGAAGCCGATCTGCACGCCGAGCGCTTTGGCCAGCTCGCTTTCCTGCAGGCGGTGCAGGCGATTGAGGCTGTCGTACAGCTCGTTCAGGGCGGTGCGACCGGCTTCGTCGGCGAGCAGTTCGACCAGTGGGCTGTCGAGTGCAGCTAGGCGCTGACGGGTGTCCTGGTAAGCGGCGTCGATGCGTTTGGCCAGGTCGACCTGATCCTCGCCCAGTAGCGATTGAATGCCATCACGGTTGCTGCCGTGCCACAGCAGTTCGGCATTGGCCAGCGCCGCACCCTGGTTGGCCAGGCTGGCGGCACTGCGCCAGGCTTCGGCCTGGTAAGGCTGGGCGATGCCCTTGCTCTGGCGGCCCATCGGGGCACCGAGCTTCTTCTTCAGGCCGTCCAAAGCGCTGACCTGAACCCGCAACAGTTCGGCGATGGCCTCGTTGGCGTCGGCGTAGCGCTCGTTGGGAAACTGCTTCAGCTGTTCGGCCATGCCAGATTTGGCTTGCCACTCGCCGACGATCTCCGCGGCCAGGGCTTGCTGGTGCTTGCCGATGGCCTGCAACAGCGGGCAGTAGCGAGCTTTCTGCTCGGTCTGGGCGAGGTCCAGGTTGGGGTCGAAGAGAATGTATTCGTAGGCAGTCAGGCCCTGCACCACCACGCTGGCATTGGACAGGTCATCCGCGCTCAGCTGCGGCTTGTTCTTCAGCAGGGCTTCGACCTGGCGCTGGACCAGGTTCTTCTTGTCTGGCCAGAACTGAATCTGCCAGGCGCGGTTGCCTTCGGCCAGCGGTCCGATCAGCAACGGCTGCAAGCCGGCCCAGGCACTTTGGGCGCCGAGAAAGGCCTGGCGAGCGGTGCTCAGATCGGCGTTGCCGGCGCAGAAGGCTTCGGCATTCACGGCCAACTGGCGGTCGGCCTCCTGCCAGCTGCTGTAGGCCGGCAACAGCACGCCATCGGTCAGCGCCGCGCTGACCTTGGCTTTCGGGTCCTGCTGGCCGCAGCCGACCAGGGCCAGGCCGAGCAGAGAGGCGATCAGGGTTTTGTGCAACATCGCAGGCTCCTTAAAGAGAATTCAGGAAGGCGAGCAGCGCTGCTCGCTCATCGCTATCGAAACGCAGCACCTGCTGCTTTGCCGCTTCGGCCTCGCCGCCGTGCCAGAGAATGGCTTCCAGCAGGTTACGGGCACGGCCGTCATGCAGGAACTGAGTATGGCCATTGACCGTTTGCGTCAAACCAATGCCCCACAGCGGCGCCGTGCGCCATTCACGACCGTTGGCGAGAAACTCCTCGCGGCCATCGGCCAGCCCCTCGCCCATGTCGTGCAGCAGCATGTCCGTATACGGCCGGATCAGTTGGCTGGCCAGTTCCGGCTCGGCGGCATCAGCCGATGTGGTGAAACTGGGAGTGTGGCACTTCTGGCAACCGGCCTGGTGGAACAGGCTCTTGCCCTTGAGCACGTCGGGCGAGTCGACGTCACGCCGTGCCGGCACGCCCAGATTACGACTGTAGAACAGCACGCTGGCGAGGATGTTGTCGCTGACTTCCGGTTCGCCGCCATGGGGCGCGGCCAGGCAATCGGTTTGCGCCGTGGTGCAGTTGTCGTGAGGGATCAGCGAGCTGGTCAGGCCCATGTCATTGGCGAAGGCTTCGGCATTTTGCTGATTGAGGTTGGGTTGGCCAGCCTTCCAGCCGAAGCGGCCAAGTGCACTGCGCTGCTGCTGGCGGTCCCAGACCCAATTGGGACGACCGGAAATACCATCGCCATCGGCGTCATCCGGATCGGCGCCGGCCAGGATGTCTTCTTCGGCGATGGCTTCGAGCAGGCCGAGGCCGATCATCGGCGGGGCGATGCGTGCCGAGAACCGGGTATCGGGGTGCATGTCGCCGTAACCGAGCTGGCTGATGACCAACTGCGGCTTGCGCAGCTCCACCTGCGTGCCGTCGGCGAAACGTACCGGCACGTCGCTGTAGTTCACGCGGACCTTGCCTTCGGGGGTGACGCCGGGGTTGGCCATGTCCTGCATCTGGGTGCCGTAAGTGGGCTCGGCGACCACGCCCTGGTGGATCAGCACCTCGGCATGTTCCGGGCCGGCCGGTATAGACAGACGCACCAGCATCGAGGTGGCGCTGACCGCATCTGGCCCTGGCGGATGGCCGCGACCGTCCTTGATATGGCAGTTCTGGCAGGCATTGGTATTGAACAGCGGGCCCAGGCCATCGCGTGCTGTGGTGGTAGCTGGCGCCGTGACCCAGGGATTACGGAAGAAGCTGTTGCCCACGGCGAAATCCAGGCGACGGCTGGGTGCGAGGTTCGCCGAAGGCAGGGAGAAGGCGTTTTGATCGAACTTGCGTACCGTCGCCGCACCGGCCGAGAGGTGTTCACCAGGCTCTGCCTGGGTGAACTCAGGCTGCTGTTCGCAAGCGATCAAAGACAGGGCCAGAAAGGGCAGCAGGCAGCGCTGGAGCGGCGACATCAAGGAACAATCCGAACTGGCAGGGAAGCGGGGCGCCAAGATTAGCAGGCTAACGGAATTTAAATAAGATGGATTAGCGTTATCTAGACGCGGCCAGAGGTCGCGGGGGGATGCCGGCATCATTCCTTCCCTGCCATCAGCTTCTTCGATTATCTATGCAATGGCTGCGGCTTCAGAGAATGGTGCTGATTGAGAGCAAGAACATTCAAGACCTGCCAGGGGCGTTTGGCTAAGCTCGCCTGCCCAAGGAGGTTCCATGTCCCGTCAACACGAATTCACCCAGGGCGCCCGCGACATGCTGCCCATGCTGCTCGGCGCAATTCCATTCGGCATCATCTTCGGCAGCCTGGCAGGCGCTGCCGGGCTCGACCCCTGGCAGACCCAGGGCATGTCCTTGCTGGTTTTCGCCGGTTCGGCGCAGTTCATCGCCATCAGCCTGTTGAGCGGTGGCGCCGGTATCGCCGTGGTCCTGCTGACCACTCTGGTGGTCAATCTGCGCCATGCCCTGTACAGCGCCAGCATGCAGCCCCACGTCCGCCATCTGCCCAAGCGCTGGCGCGTGCCGTTGGCCTTCGGCCTGACCGATGAGGCCTATGCGGTGGTGGTGCAGCGCTATGCGCAGGGTGGCCAAGGCACCTACCGCCATTGGTACTTTCTCGGCGCGGCCCTGGCCATGTACTGCAACTGGCAGCTGTGCACGCTGGTCGGCGTGCTGTTCGGCCAGGCGGTGCCCAATATCGGTGAATGGGGGCTGGATTTCGCCATGCTGGCGACCTTCATCGGCATCGTCGTGCCGATGTTACGTAACCAACCGCAGGTCGCTGCGGCCCTGGTGGCGGGCGCCGTGGCGCTGGCGTGTCATGCCTTGCCCTACAAGCTTGGGCTGATGGCTGCTGCGGCCAGTGGCATCGTCGTCGGCGTGTGGTTGGAACGGCGCAAACCGGCGCTGCAGGAGGAGTTGCTCTGATGGATATCTGGTTGCTGATTCTGGGCATGCTGGCGATCACCTTCATCACCCGCTACAGCCTGTTTGCCTTCCCTGATCTGCGTTTTCCGCCGCTGATCAGGCAGGGGCTGCATTACGTGCCGACTGCGGTGCTGACGGCCATTGTGGTGCCCGGCATGCTGATGCCGGACGGACAGGTGTGGATGCTGAGTTGGAGCAACGCATACCTGCTGGCAGGTGTGGCGGCCATTGCCATCGCGGCGTTCACGCGGCACTTGCTGGCGACTATCGGTGGGGGGTTGCTGGTGTTCTTTCTGCTGCGCTGGGCGTTCGGGCAGTTACCGATCTGAGTGGCGCCTGCCCTGGCTTTGCGTAGGGTGCGCTGCGCGCACCAGGCAGGTACCGCTGTGTTCGCGGTGCGCGTGGTGCACCCTACCGGGATGGGGCGATGGAAACCCGCTACACCAGCGCGCTGACCTTCAGGTCGCGCTGGCTCAGGCGCAGGTACTGCTCGTCTGCCTTGAGCAGCAGCGCCTGGTCGTCGACGCTCAGTTCCTCGTGCGCACGCCCTTCGGCCTGGCTGCGGTAGAGGCTTTCCCCTGGGCGACGACGCAGGCAGTGATAACGCTGCTGGCGCGGTTCCACCTTGAGGCTGAGCATGTCGATGTAGGCGACCTGCATCTCATCACTCTGCCCGGCTTCCAGGGCGCTGCGTTGCAGGGCTGGGGTGTGGGTGAAGGGCGAGGCCGAGAGCATGACGTGCTGGCATTGCTGCAGATCGGGACGCGGTACGCCATTGAGCAGCCAGTTGCCGCGCAGATCACGCTGCAGGCAGAGGTTGCGCTGGCCGTGGTTGTCGACTTTCAGCCAGAGACGGCGGAAGCGCCAGCGCGGGTCGCAATCGATCAGATAGTTGGCAACGATGCTGTCGCCCTTGATGACTTGCATGAGATGGCTGGTCGCATGGATGCCATTGGCATCCTGGCTCAGACGCAGGGTTTCCACGCCGGGGGTGTACCAGGGTTTCCATACCAGGGTTTGCTGCATCGGTCGACTCCATGCCGAGCGCGAAACAGGAGGGAAGGGCGCCACTGCGCGCAGAACACGTTCCCTCGTGTTCCATGTTTGTTATGGCGCGCAGGATAAAGCGATAGCGATGTGATGTCTGTCAGCTTTTGCCGACAGTTGCGCAGGTTTTTGCGCTATAGATTCAGCCTTTCGACTTCAGCGGTTGCTGTTCGAACTTCACGCCGTCCAGGCCATGCACCATCAGCGCGCGGATGTTGCCATGGTCACTGCCTTGCGGCGTGGCCAGCACGCTGCGGTAGTGCTCGCCGAAAGCACGCAGCGCTTCTTCCGTGCTCAAGCCTTCCAACAGAGCCAGGCCGAGGGTCTTGCAGGAGCCTTCGTTCTGCCCGGCTGCGTTTTCCACGTCACCGTTGCGGAACGCGCTGGGCTGATAGTCGTAGTGCACGGCGACGAACGCCAGGGTTTCACTGAAGGCGTAGTCATCCTGTTGCAGGCGCTTACGCAGCTCGTTGAGAGCGGTCATTCATGCTTTCCTTTTGCGAATGCAGCGTTCTGCTCGGCGGAGGCTTCTTTCTGATACTTGGCCTTCCAGTCGGCATAGGGCATGCCGTAGACGGTCTCGCGGGCCAGGTCGGCGCTGATCTCGACACCGAAGTCGTCGGCGGCGGCCTTGTACCACTTGGACAGGCAGTTGCGGCAGAAACCGGCCAGGTTCATCAGGTCGATGTTCTGCACGTCAGGACGGCTGCGCAGGTGCTGCACCAATGCGCGAAAGGCTGCAGCTTCCAGTTCGAGGCGTTCTTGCTCGGTCATGGTGGGCTCTCCGGGATTAGGTGGCGGCGATGATAAGAGCCGCGCAGGGAGGCGACAAGCCGCCGAAGGCGGCTGTCAGCGATGGCCTGCCAGAGTAATGGATACCGACTCGGCGAAACGCAGGGCATGCGGTTTGTCCACTTCCACTTCGGCGTAACGCACGGCCTGATGGGTCATCACCAAGTCGAGGATTTCCTGGGTCAGGCGCTCGAGCAGGGCGAAGCGATTGCCTTCGACATGGGCGATGATCGCCTTGGTGATGGTGCGGTAGTTCAGCGCATGCTCGATGTCGTTGACCTCTACCGCATCGACGGCGGGGTAGAGGATGGTCAGGTTGATCAACACGTCCTGCTTGTTGTTGATCTCTTCTTCCTTGATGCCGATGTAGGTGCGCAGGCGCAGGTCCTTGACGCGGATACGCGCCATTCCGGGTTCCAGTCGCGGCATTAGTTGTTCCGTCCGATCAGTTGCAGGAATTCGTGGCGAGTGTTGCAGGACTCGCGGAAAGCGCCAAGCATCACCGAGCTGCTCATCACCGAGTTCTGCTTCTCCACGCCACGCATCATCATGCACATGTGCTTGGCCTCGATCACCACCGCGACGCCAGCGGCATTTGTCACCTGCTGGATGGCATCGGCGATCTGCTTGGTGAGGTTTTCCTGGATCTGCAGGCGCCGTGCATACATGTCGACGATGCGCGCCACTTTGGACAGCCCGAGTACCTTGCCGGTGGGGATGTAGGCGACATGTGCCTTGCCGATGAAGGGCAGCAGGTGGTGTTCGCACAGCGAGTACAGCTCGATGTCCTTGACGATCACCATCTCGTCATTGTCGGACTCAAACAGCGCGCCGTTGACGATCTCGTCCAGCGACTGCTGGTAACCATGACATAGATACTGCATGGCCTTGGCGGCACGTTTGGGCGTATCGAGCAGACCTTCGCGCTCTGGGTTTTCACCGAGGCCTACGAGAATCTCGCGGTATTGCTGGGAAAGAGGTTGGCTCATGGCAGTGTCCTGAGCAGCCGCGTCACTTGAGGTGGCGGCCGCCGTTGAGGGTAAGGGTGGTTCCGGTTACGTAGGAGTTGTCCAGCAGGTAGCGCAAGGTCTGGTAGAAGGCCTGCGGGCCGGGTTCTATGCCCAGCGCCGATTTGGCCAGCGTCTTGGTACGGTAGGTGTCGTCATCGTCAGTGTTGAACATCAGCAAGGCCGGGGCGATGGTATTGACCTTGATGCGCGGCGCCAGACGTGCGGCGAACGATAGCGTCAGGCTTTCCAGGCCTGCCTTGCTGGCGCAGTAGGCGGGGCGATTGGCGCTGCCCTTGCGTACCACGTCATCGCTGACGTGAACGATATCGGCCTGTTCCGACTGCAGCAGCAGGTCACTGCAGTGCAGGTTGATCAGGTAGGGCGCGAGCATGTGCACGCTGAACAGTTGGCGAAACGCATCGGCTTCTTCGCCGTGTGTTTCGGCCAGCCAATCCGAGGCGTTGTGCACGATCGCGCGCAGGCCGTTGCACTGCGCCTTGAGCTGTTCGATGAAAGCCAGAATGCCGGTCTCGTCACTGAAGTCGGCCTGCAAGGCGACGGCGCCACGCTCACGCAGCTGCGCGATGCTGTCGCGCTCGTGGCGGTAGCTGATGATCACCGGCTGGCCCGCGTCGAGCAGGCGCTCGGCACAGTAGAGGCCCACTCGCTGGCCGGCGCCGGTAATCAGGATGGGAAAGCTGGCAGCGCTCATGTGCGACTCGCATGAAAAATGGAAAGGCCGGACGTTTACGTCTCAGGTCACTTGACCCGTGACAAGCGATACTCGGCAGACCTCGGATAAAGTTATACCAGAGCTGCAGCTTGTACAATCGTGCGTGCCATGTGTTTTTGCTATGAGGGTCGGTGTGTAAGCCTATTTAACTGAGTTTAAAGGCTTTTTACCGGAGTTCTGGGTAGGTGCTTTCTATACTTTACTTGTACGGATTGTTGTTTTTGTATAGGTGTCGGCGGCTTGTAAAACGAAATCGGCCAGCGCGAGGCTGGCCGATGGGGGAGGAGGGAGCGATCAGGATTTACCGAGGCTGGCGGCGCGTCGGCTCAGGCGCTGCGGGTAGTTGCCCTGCAGCCAGGGTTCCAGCAGGCGCGTGGACAGCGGAATGAACAGGTAGGTCATCAGGGGTGTCAGGGCCAGCGTCGACAGCAGTACGCGGGTTACCAGCGACAGGTCGGCAAGCCAGGGGCCGAACAGCAGATTGAAAGCCAGCGACACCGGAAAGAACGCCAGCCAGATCGCCACGCTTTGCTTCCAGCGCGGAGCTTGGCGGTGGGCGCTGCCGAACCAGGCATCGAGGCCGACTGCGCGCTTTTCCTGCGGTTGGGCGAAAAGTCCCGCACCACGCTGCAGCCACGCCTGGCGCGAAGCGGAATGCTCCCAGGAGGCCATGGTCTGTTCGTCGCTGAAGCGGAAGACGATCTGAAACTCATCGTCATCGGCGGGCGGTGCCAGCACGCCGGAGCCGAGATAGCCCGGAAAGTCGGTGGCCAGGTGTTCGCCTTCACGCAGCCAGGCGATGAAGTCGTGATAACGACCATTGGCGACGCGGCGCGCCACCATCAGGGTTACGGGGGACATTGTGTATCTCCTCGAGTATTGCCGCCAGCCGGGGTGTGGCGTAGGGCGCGATCGAGCACGGGGTGGTGTGCTCGACGAAAATTGCAGCAAGGATTATTCCCGTTTTACGAAAATTAGCCAGCCCCGCCTGACAAGGGGCTCCAGACGGGTTAAAGGAGAAATCTTGTCCGGGATTTGCACCATTCAAGGGCATGGGCTGTGTGCGATGGTTCGGTGAAGGGCGTCAGGCATGGATAAACACCGCGCTTGAGGCTGCCGTTATCCTTGATGTTGTGCTTGGTATGGTTTTGTACATATCTTGCACAATGCCAGTGAGCTGTTGCTGGGTTACAATTGCCGAATATTCGTTGCCGTGATGCCCGAAACCATGCCCGAACTCGCCTCCGTCACATCGCTCGCGTCCAGCGCTTTGAAACAGGAAGAGCTGTTCCCCATTCGCGAGGTTTCCCGCCTTACCGGTGTCAATCCGGTCACCCTGCGTGCCTGGGAGCGGCGTTACGGCCTGATTCAGCCGACACGCACCGATAGCGGCCATCGCCTGTATTCGCAGGCCGACATCGACGCGGTGCGCAGCATCCTCGCCTGGATCGAGCGTGGCGTCGCGGTCAGCAAGGTTGGTTCGATCCTGGCCAAGAGCGCCAGCAGTCGCAGCGTCGCCACGCCCGCCTACAACGACGTCGTCAGTGACGACTGGAGTCAGTGGCAGGATCAACTGCGCAGCGCGCTGCAGAACTTCGATGAGTCTCGTCTTGAGCGTGTGTACGGGCAGATTTTCTCCTGCTATCCACTGCAGGTGGTATTTCAGAGCATCTTCATGCCGGTCTGGCAGGAGCTTCTGCTGCGTCAGGACGAAGTCGGTCAGCGCGGCGAGTGGCTGATGCTCGACGGCTTCCTGCGTGGGCGTTGCTGGCAGCGACTGCAACTGGGACGCGATGATTCGCGCGAGCGCGTGCTACTGGTGGCGCTACCTGGCCACTGCCGAGAGCTTGAGCTGCTGGTTGCAGCGTTGCTGTTGGGCAATCAGGACGTCGACGTGGCGGTGATGGGGCCCGGTGTTCCGATGGCCGATCTGGCCCTGGTTTGCGAACGCATGCAGCCGCAGGCGCTGGTGGTTTTCAGTAATCAGCCGCCAGGTGATGAATTTCCGCGGCAACTGGCGCGTCTGGCGCTTGGTCTGGAATGTCCGGTGCTGCTGGCCGGAGACAGTGCCGATCTGGCGGAGGAGAGCTTGGCCGGCTCGCCCATCGCGTGCCTGGGTAACGAAGGGCGTCTGATGCAGCGTCGTCTGCAGCAGTTCCTGGCTGGCCATCTCGATACCTGAGATGGCCCTGGCTGCTGAGTCTCAGTTGGCTGCTACGGTCTGCGGTTGTTGTTCGTTGTGCTGTTCGAACAGGTACTGACGCAGGGTCTGTTCATCTTCTTCATGTAGCGTCTGCAGGCTGTAGGCGTAACACGTCTGGCTGACACGTCTTGCCAGTTGCGCGCGCAGTTGAACGCGACGCTCCTGGGGCAAGATCAGCTGTAGCAGCTGATCCTTGGCCGGCATGCCTGCTTTGCTGTATTCCACCAGGATTCCATTGTTCGATAGCTCCAGCGCCTTCAGGCCGCTGGGCTGGTCGCTGCTGTCCAGCAGTGTCAGCGTAGTGGGTAGAACGAGGCGCCATGGGCGTTCGTTCACCCCTTGTTCGAAGATCAGCGGGGCCCCCAGTTCCAGGCGCGACTGGCTGTGGTCGTCCTGAATCAGGTGCAGGGGAAAGCTCAGATGCTGATTGTCGGTATGAGTGTCCAGGCTTAGCTGCTCTTCGTTGCCCAGGCGAGCCAGAAGCTCACTGAGTCGATCGCCCAGAGCCAACTGCGGCGCTGCGGTAGAGCGCCGCTTTTGCGGAGGTTTGAAGAGGATCTTCTGGAGGAAATCCAGTTCGTCCTGAGTCAGCAGCGGGTCGCTTTGCATGGAGTAAATACTGCAAGGGGGCAAACCCTTCTGACTGCCGCGCCAGACGATAGTTTTATCCGTTCGTCAGCTTTTCAGACGCGCCAGTTCGGCCTTCAGCTCCGCCACCTCCACCTCCAGCTCGCGTACGCGCTGCTTGGCTTCGACCTGTTCGGTGACATCCTTCTGGATGCCGATGTAGTAGGTCAGTTGGTCGCTTTCATTGAGCACTGGAGTGATCGACAGCTCGTTCCAGAAAGCGCTGCCGTCCTTGCGGTAGTTGCGGATGATCTGTCGGCAGGGTTTGCTGGCCTTGACGGCTTCGCGAATGGCCTGCAAGCCGAACTGGGCCCGGTCACTGCCCTGCAGGAAGCGGCAGTCCTGGTAGAGGATGTCATCGCTGGGGTAGCCAGTCAGGCGTTCGAATGCCGTGTTGGCGTAGATCAGGATATTGTCTTCGCCCTCCTGCTCGGCCACCACGATTCCATCGTTGGAGGCGTCGACTACCAGTTGCAGCAGTTTGGCATTGATCATGAGTCCGGTTCCGCGATGGATATGCGCTGCATTCTAAAACATCGGGTCGGGCTGTCTACTTGCGGCATAATGCGCGGCGTTTTTCCTGTTTCCGGAGTTGTCATGAAAGTCGCCATTGTCTCGGGTTCGGTCTACGGTACGGCCGAAGAAGTTGCACGCCACGCCGAGCGCCAGCTCAAGGCCGCCGGGTTGGATGCCTGGCACAAAGCGAATATGAGCCTCGAGGAGTTGCTGGCCTTCGCGCCCGACGCGTTCCTCACCGTGACCTCCACCACCGGCATGGGCGAGCTGCCTGACAACCTGCTGCCGCTGTACAGCGAACTCCGCGATCGTCTGCCGGCCTGGAGCGGCAAACCGGCTGCGGTGCTGGCGCTGGGCGACTCCAGTTACGACACCTTCTGCGGCGGCGGCGAGCTGATTCGTGAGCTGTATGCCGAGCTGGGGCTGCGCGAAGTGGTAGAGATGCTGCGCCTGGACTCCAGTGAGACGGTGACCCCGGAAACCGATGCCGAGCCCTGGCTGCAAGCATTCGCTGCCGCGCTGAAGGCCTGACATGCGCCCAATACCCCGAGCAGGTATGAGCGGCCGATAAAAGCGGCGAATACCTCACCATCGCACCGCGGCGCGCCAGCGCCGTGACCTGCAAAGCCATCAAGATGGCTGCCAGGGCAACTACCGCCAGCGGCGCGCCTGGCTAGACTGCGGACACCACCGATCAACAAGAATATCGAGGTGACTGCCGTGAATGCTCCGCTGAAACTCCCTGCTGTGAAGAATCTGGTTTCCGAGGCCGAATGGCGCGCGCGCGTCGATCTCGCTGCCTGCTACCGACTGATCGCCCTCTATGGCTGGGACGACCTGATCTTCACTCACATCTCCGCCAAGATTCCGGGCACCGAGGATTTCCTCATCAACCCCTATGGCCTGATGTTTCACGAAATCACCGCGTCGAGCCTGATCAAGGTCGACCTGGCGGGCAACAAGTTGATGGACAGCCCGTTCGACATCAACCCGGCCGGTTACACCATCCACAGCGCCGTGCACGAGGTGCGCCACGACGTCGGCTGCGTACTGCACATCCATACGCCTGCCGGTATTGCCGTATCGGCGCAGAAGCAGGGCTTGCTGCCGCTGTCGCAGCAGTCGCTGTTCGTCCTCGCCAGCCTGGCCTACCACGGCTATGAAGGGGTGGCGCTGAATCATGACGAGAAGGCGCGGCTGCAGGCGGACCTGGGCGACAAGAATTTCATGATCCTGCCCAACCATGGGTTGCTTACTGCTTTCGGCGGCATCGCCGACGCTTTCCTGGGTATGTTCATCCTGCAGCGTGCCTGCGAGATCCAGATCATGGCGCAGAGCGGCGGAACCGAACTGATCCATATTCCGCAGCAGATTCTCGACGGTGCGCGGGCGATGATCGCCGGTGTGATGAAAACGCCACAGGGCATGGGTGGCTCGCTGCCCTGGCCGGCGCTGCTGCGCAAGCTCGACCAGCAAATGCCGGGCTACGATCAGTGAGCGACTTGCCAGGCATCGCCCTGGACGACTGGTGCGCTCAGAGCCGGACACTGGATTTTCGCGGCCATGCCATCCGTTACTGGGTCGCCGGTGACGCCGATGCCGAGCCGCTGCTGCTGATTCACGGCTTTCCCAGCGCCAGTTGGGACTGGCATCGTCTGTGGGCGCCGCTGGCCGAGCGTTACCGGGTTATCGCCTGCGACATGCTCGGCTTCGGTTATTCGGCCAAGCCGCGCGGGCATGCCTATAGCCTGCTGGCGCAGGCCGACCTGCAGCAGGCGCTATTGGCCCACATCGACGAGCAGCGCGCGGTGCACGTGCTGGCCCATGATTACGGCGACAGCGTCGCGCAGGAGCTGATCGCGCGGCATCGGGAGGGGCGGCTACAACTGGCGAGTTGCGTGTTCCTCAATGGCGGCCTGTTCCCCGAAACGCATCATCCGGTGCGGGTGCAGAAGTTGCTGCTCGGGCCGCTGGGACCGCTGATCGGGCGTCTGTTTTCGCGGCGCAAGCTGGCGCAGAGTTTTGCCCGTATCTTCGGCCCGCACACCCAGGCCAGTGAGGCCGAACTGGATGCCCTGTGGCAACTGGTGGCCTACAACAACGGCCCGGCGGTGATGCATCGTCTGATTCGCTACATGCCCGAGCGCCGCCAGCAGCGGCAACGCTGGGTGGCAGCGATGCGGGCGACGACCCTACCGATGCGGGTGATCGATGGCGCCTTCGATCCCATTTCAGGAGCGCACATGGTGACGCGTTACCGTGAGTTGATCGCGGACGCCGACACGGTGCTGCTCGACGGCATCGGCCACTATCCGCAGCTGGAAGCGCCGGCTGCGGTGCTTGATCATTACCTGCAATTTCGCCACGCAAGGAGCTTGCATGCGTAGACGTACCCTGTTGAAAGGCGCTGCGCTCGGTGGTGTCGCAGCGCTCGGAGTTGGTTACTGGGCGTTGCCTGCGGGGCCGCGACCTGCGGCTGTCAGCCTGGAGGGCGCGCGCCAGGTGTTGGCGGATCTGCACGGCAAGACGCTGCAAAGCCTGCGTGGCTGGAATCCGGCCGAGGTGTTCAATCACTGCGCGCAGAGCATCGACTATTCCATCGACGGTTATCCCGAACTGAAGCCGGCCTGGTTTCGTCACAGTGTCGGGCCAGCCGCATTCGCCGTGTTCAGCGCCCGTGGCGCCATGCGTCATCCGCTGGATGACGCGATCCCCGGCGCCGCCACGCTCAGCGAGCCGGCCAGTCAGGTGCTGGCGTTGCAGCGCTTGCAGGCGGCGTTCGAACGCTTTGCCGGTCACGCGGGCGAGCTACAACCGCACTTTGCCTACGGTGCGCTCGATCATGCCGAGTATGCCGAGGCGCACGTGCTGCACCTGTACAACCACCTGAGCTTGATCCGCATTGCTTGAGCACGCGTGAATTTGAACCAGTTGGCGCTGAAACAATTTTTGTCGAACCTCTGCCGCCGAGAGTGACTCAGTAACTCTGTCACTCACAGGAAAGTAGAGGTTAACCATGAACAAGAAGTTATCTGCACTGCTGCTGAGCGGGATTCTGGGCGCGATGGCTTTGCCTGCCTTCGCTAGCAGCGACACCAATGCTCCGGGCACCCCGGGGACTACCACGCCGACCACTCCGGGCGACACCAATCCGATGAACCCGGGCGATGACGGTGAGGGCATCCCTCCTGTTCAGGGGCCCAACACCGATGGCAACCCCGGTGGTGATGGGGCTGGTTCGGGTGATGGCAGCGGCAGCGGCGGCGACGGCTCGGGTTCCGGCGCCGGTAACTGAGCCGCATAAGGTCGCATTATCGGCCGTCATTCAGCAGCCCCGCGCGCCTTGTGAAGCGCGTGGGGCTGTTTGACACTCGGCGCATTAACAACCTGCCCCGAGGACGCTGTCGATGAGCGATGCCATCCGTTTCGAAGATCAAGTAGTCATAGTCACCGGTGCCGGCGGTGGCCTGGGCCGTGCCCACGCGCTGTTGTTCGCCCGCCACGGTGCCAGGGTGGTGGTCAACGACCTCGGTGGTAGCACCCACGGTGAAGGAGCCAACGCCTCTGCTGCCGATAAGGTAGTGGAAGAGATTCGCGCCTTCGGTGGGACCGCGGTGGCCAACCATGATTCGGTGACTGACGGCGACAAGATCGTGCAGACCGCGCTGGATCATTTCGGTCGTATCGACGTGCTGGTCAACAACGCCGGTATCCTGCGCGACAAGAGCTTTCACAAGATGGAAGATGCCGACTGGGATCTGGTTTACAAGGTCCACGTCGAAGGCGCCTACAAGACCACTCACGCTGCCTGGCCTCACTTGCGCGAGCAGAACTTCGGCCGCGTTATCTTCACCTCGTCCACATCTGGTATCTACGGCAACTTCGGTCAGAGCAACTACGGCATGGCCAAGCTCGGCCTGTACGGGCTGACGCGCACCCTGGCCATCGAAGGCCGCAAGAACAACATCCTGGTCAATGCCATCGCTCCCACCGGTGCCACGCGCATGACCGAAGGACTGATCCCTCCGCAGGTGTTCGAACAGCTCAAGCCCGAGCTGGTCAGCCCGTTGGTGGTGTATCTCGGTAGCGCAGCCTGCCAGGACACTGGTGGTCTGTTCGAGGTCGGTGGTGGTTGGGTCGGCAAGGTGCGCTGGGAGCGCAGTCTCGGCGCAGGCTTCGACCCCAAGGCCGGTTTCAGCCCGGACGACGTGGCGGCCCAGTGGCAACGCATCTGCGATTTCGAGGGCGCTGCGCACCCGGCGGATAACGTCGAAGCACTCAAGGAAATGATGGCGAACCTGCAGAAGTACGCGCTCTAGACTGCAAGCGATCACCGTAAGGCCGGTAGCGATCAGGCAACGCGGTGTTTCGTGGTCCGGCTCTGGTTCGCGGCGGGGCGCCGCCCCTCCACAGTCGCTGTATCGGCGCTTGACCATTTGCGGAGTAGTACTCGGCTGTTACCTGTCGGAAGAAATAGGGGCGAATAATGGCGTTCGTTCCACCTACCTTCAGGAGACGATCATGGCTGCCAAGAAGATTCTCATGCTGGTCGGCGACTACGCCGAGGACTACGAAACCATGGTGCCGTTCCAGGCACTGCAGATGGTTGGCCATACCGTGCATGCGGTCTGCCCGGACAAGGTGACCGGGCAGACGGTACGCACCGCCATCCACGATTTCGAGGGCGACCAGACCTACAGCGAAAAGCCCGGCCACAACTTCGCCCTCAACTATGACTTCGCCAAGGTGCGTGCCGACGATTACGACGCGTTGCTGGTACCCGGTGGCCGTGCGCCCGAGTACCTGCGCCTGAACGCCGATGTCATTGCTCTGGTCAAGGCGTTCGCGGCGGCTGATAAGCCCATTGCTGCCGTCTGCCACGGTGCCCAGCTTCTGGCGGCAGCAGGGGTGCTGGAGGGACGTGAATGCAGCGCCTATCCTGCTTGTGCGCCGGAAGTGGCGCTGGCCGGTGGCAAGTACGTGGAAATCCCGGTGGACCAGACGCACGTACAGGGCAAGCTGGTCAGCGCGCCGGCCTGGCCTGCGCATCCGGCATGGCTGGCAGCGTTTCTCAAGGTGCTCGGCACGGAAATTCGTCTCTAACCTCCGTAGCCGGATGTTATCCGGGGCAGCGCCATTGTCGGCATCCCTGGGTTGCATCCGGGCTACGCCGCTACTGAGGAGATAAAGCCGATGTGCGAACTGTATGTGAAGGCCGACCCCATCCTCTACGAATCGCGCTCACGCTCATTGCGCATCCGCGGTGTGGTCACCACGTTGCGTCTGGAAAATCAGTTCTGGGACATCCTGCGCGAAATCGCCGAAGTCGATGGCATGACCACCAACCAGCTGATCGCCAAGCTGCATGACGAAGTCATGGATTTTCGCGGCGAAGTGGTCAATTTCGCCTCGTTCCTGCGTGTCAGCTGCACCCGCTACCTGGCACAGAAGGCCGGGCGTCAGGTGCCGCTGAGGGTGGTTGGGGCCAGCGGCTGAGTCACTGGTACATCCAGAAGTTCGGATGTTCCTGCGCACTAGGGGTGTTCGGTTGCTGGCTAGGCTGGGAGGGTTGGAAGAAGCGTTTGATCAGGCTCATGCGACGTTACTCCTGTAGGGGTTGTTGAACAGGTGGGCATGATCGGAGATGCGCTTCGATTGATAAAACGGATTGTCTCTATCTTGGTGATTGGGTATGGCTATACCTGATCTTGATACGTGCCATCGCGATCACTCAAGCATGGTTGCCGGGACGCCGGGGCAGGCGCACGCTGACGCGCAGGCCGCCAAGCGGTGACTCGTCCAGGGCGATGCTGCCCTGATGCAATTCCACCACGCGGCGCACGATGGACAGCCCCAGGCCAGCGCCCTGGCCTTCGCCAACGCGGAAGAATCGCTCGAACAAGCGCTCGCGCAATTCCACCGGCACGCCTGGGCCGCTGTCGAGCACTTGTAGCACCAACTCTTGCGGCGTGGCCTGGAGTTGCACCTGAATGCAGCCGCCTGCCGGGGTGTATTGCACGGCATTGCTCACCAGGTTCTGCAACAGGATGCCCAGGCTGGGCGCATCCGCCGGCACGTGGTAATCAGCTGGCTCCTGGGCGTCGAGAATCAGCTCCTGGCCACGACTGAGTGCCAGCGGTGTCAGCTCGGCCAGTTCGCCACGCAGGAAGGCCAGCAGGTCCAGATCGTCCATGTTCAGGCGAATGCCGTTGGGGTCCAGACGCGCCAGTGTCAGCAGTTGCGCCACCACTCGTGTGGCACGGTCGACCCCGCTGCTCAACTGTCGCAGTGCTTCGTCACGATCACCGGCATCCGGTGTTTCCAGCGCGTTCTGTGCATGGATACGCAACACCGCCAGGGGCGTGCGCAGCTCGTGGGCGGCATCGGCGATGAAACGTTTTTCCTGTTCCAGCAACTGCCTGACCTGCATCAGCAGGCGGTTGAGCGCAGCGGCCATCGGCTCCAATTCATTGGGCAGCGGCGGAAAGACCAGCGGCGCCAGGTTGTCCGGCGCGCGGCCGCGAATGGCGTCGGCCATGCGCTTGAGTGGATACAGCCCCCAGCCGACGGTCAGCCACAGCAGCAGGCCGACGATGGGCAGGCCGATCAGCAGCGGTTGCAGGCTACGCCGGGCGATCTTGCCGATCAGTTCGCCGCGCACGTCTTCGCGCTCTCCCGCCAGTACCCAGTGATAATCGCGGCTGTCATGCAGCACGAACACGCGCCAGCGATGCTCGCCGATGCTCAGGGTGTGATAGCCGATCAGGTAGCGTGCCAGTTGTGCCAGGCGCTGCTGCATGGGTTGGTCGTTGTCCGGCAGCACCAGGCCGAGCTGGGTGATCATGTCGTTGAGCAGGCCAGGCGGAGCGCTGGCGGACTGGAGCAGCAGCTCACCATCCTTGTCGAGCATCTGGAAAGCCAGCTTGCCCTCGTATTCGTGACCGAGCAGGTTGTCCGGGTTGCGCGCGTTGTGCAGCAGCAGGGCTTCGTCGAGTACGGCCTGCATTTCGCGGCGTTCGCTGTCGCTCAGGTCGTGACGCACCAGGCCCATGAGCAGGCGCGCGGTCTGCGACAGCTGGGCATCGAACAGCTCGCGCACTTCATGCACCGAGTCGTTGTAGATCTTGTGGCTGATCAGCCCGAAGCTGCCGGCGACCAGCAGCAGAAGCAGGGCGAGCAGACGGGTGCGAATGGAGCCGAAGGTTTTCAGCACGCTCATTTGTCCACCAGATAACCGACGCCGCGTACCGTGCGGATCAGTTCCGGGAAGAATTTCTTGCGCAGGTGGTGCACGTGCACTTCCAGGGCGTTGCTTTCCACTTCCTCATCCCAGCCGTATAGCGCCTGTTGCAACTTGTCGCGGGTCAGCACGCGGCCGGGCTGGATCAGCAACTCGTGCAGCAAGAGGAACTCCTTGCGCGGCAGGTTGATGGTCTGGCCCTGGTATTCGACCACCTGGCTGGCCGGGTCGAGGCTGATACCGCGGTACTCCAGCGCCGGCTGCGGGCGCTGGAAACTGCGCCGCAGCAGCGCACGCAGGCGCGCCTTGAGTTCGGCGACGTCGAAGGGTTTGATCAGGTAGTCGTCGGCGCCGGCATCGAGCCCGGCGATGCGGTCACTGGTGGCATCACGCGCGGTCAGTATCAGCACCGGCACCGGATTGGCCGCGGCGCGCAGGTGCTTGAGCACCTGCAGGCCGTCCATGCGCGGCAGGCCGAGGTCGAGAATGGCCAGCTCGAAACTCTCGTGGCTCAGCGCATGCAGCGCGCTGGCGCCGTCCTGCAGCCAGTCCACGGTGTAGCCTTCGGGTTTAAGCGCGGTGCGAATGCCTTCGCCCAGGGCCTGATCGTCTTCGACGAGAAGAATGCGCATGGCAACTCCTGTAGGGATGCGTCCGAGTTACTGGAGTTTACTCTCGACTTGCTGCAAAAGCGCCGTGGCTTCTGCGCGGCGGCCCTTGTCGGCCAGTTCACGGCCGGGGCGATCCTTGGCGGCCAGGGCCTTCTCCAGGGCTGCGCGGGCCTCCTCGTAGCGTTTCTGCCGCTGCAGGAAGTCGCCATAGAAGTAATTCGGGTCGAGACCGTCCGGGTTGATGGCCAGGGCCTGGATAAGCATCTTCTCGGCCTTCTCGTCATCGCCGAAGCCGATCGGCCAGCCCGGTACCTGATAGTACAGGCTGCCGAGGCTGGTGTAGGCCGAGCCGGCCAGGGCTTGCGGATCGATGGCCAGGGCCTGTTCCAGGCTGGCCTTGGCTTCCTTGACCAGGCCCAGGGCGCCAAGACCGCCCTTGGCGCCGGCCTCGGTGCTGAGGATGATGCCGCGCCAGATCAGCAGCTCCGGTGCCTTGGGCTCGCTGACCAAGGCCGCGTCGGCTTGCGTGACGAGCTTGGCGAAGGCCTCTTCACGCTGCTTCTCCGGCGTCTGGTAGTTGATCTCTGCCCAGCGTGTCTGCAACTGATGCAACTGAGCCTGGCCGTTGTCACTGAGGGCGAAGGCGGGCAGGGCGGTGAAGCCGAGGGCGGCGATGATCAGGGTGCGAAATGCGTTCACGGGAAATCTCCTCAGTGCTTGTGGCGGGCAAAGCGTTGAATGATCGGCAACTGCTTGCGCAGGGCCTGGTCGACCACGCGTGGCAGCAGACCGTTGAGGCGCACGAACAGACGTTCCGGCCAGCCCAGGTGACGTTCCTCCTGCTCGCGGCGGATGGTGTCGAGCAGTTCCTCGGCCACCTGCGCGGGGTCGTCCATGGCCACGCCAAGCTCATCGTTCATCGCCACCACGCTAGGGGCGTTCATCGACGTGCGGGTGGCGCGCGGTGCGAAGTAGAGGACGCGTACGTGAGTGTCGGCCAGTTCGCGGCGCAGGGCCTCGGAGAAGCCGCGCACGGCGAACTTGCTGGCACAGTAGGCGGCAAAGCCGGGGTAGCCGATGGCGCCGAAGGTGGAGCCGACGTTGATCACCAGCGCACGCCGTTGCGCGCGCAGCAACGGCAGCAGGCGTTGGGTCAGCTGCAGCGTGGCGGTGACGTTGAGGCCGATCAGCTCGGCGATCTGCTGCTCGTCCTGCTGGTCGAGCAGGCCGAAGCGGTTGACCCCGGCTGCGTTGATCAGGCAGTTCAGCCCGCCGAAGTTCTGCGCCGCGGCGACCAGTGCATCACGGCCGCTGCGGGTGGCGATGTCGGCCTGCACCAGCTGCACGTTCTGCGGGAAGCGTTGCCGCAGCGGTTGCAGGGGCTCCAGGCGACGGCCCACCAGCAGCAGATGGGCACCTTCGCTGGCCAGACGATGCGCCAGGGCCAGGCCGATGCCTCCACTGGCACCGGTGAGCAGGGCACGGCAATCCGTCGGTTGCATGACCTTACTCCTCGCTCGACAGCGGCAGGCTGCGGAACATGTCGCCGTACAGGCGGTAGACGACCTTGGCGGTGTGCACCACGGCGGCCTTGTCATCGTCGTTGTCCAGTTGGTTCATCAGCTTCTTGAAGAACTCGATGTGCTCCAGGTCCAGGCTGCCGTGGGAGTTGAGGTAGCTGAAGGCCTTGTTCGGCAACTGCAGCTTGTCCTGGATGATGCCGGCGGCCTGGGTGGCCAGGGCGATGCTGGTGCCTTCGAGCACGTTGACCATGCCGAAGAAACTCACCGGATTGTGCCGGGCGATGCGATCGTAGACGTAGGCCACCATCAACTCGGTCGGCAACTGCGGAGTGCCGTGGCGCACCGCTTCTTTATCGGCACCACAGGCGGCGATGTCGTTGAGGATCCACTCCTGGTGGCCGGTTTCCTCCTCGATGTACTCGGCGATGGCCTCGCGCAGCCATTCCAGACGTTCCGGCAGACGCGCACCGCAGGCCATCAACAGCGGCACGGTGTGCTTGACGTGGTGGTATGCCTCGGTAAGGAAGGCGATGTAGCTGCGCAGGGCGACCTGGCCGGTCATGGCCTGCTGGATGATCGGTGCGCCGAGCAGGTAGTCGCGCTCGGCTTGGGTCTGGGCCAGCAGGGATTCGTAGAAGCTCATGCGTGTACTCCTTCTGCCACCAGGTCATGGATGGCGCTTTGGTAATGGTTGAGCAGGGCAGCGCGGCGCAGGCGGCCATTGGCTGTAGCCAGGTCATTGCTCGCGCTGAAAGGGGCATCGGCGCGCAACCAGTGGTGCACGCGGGCGTAGTCCGGGAGGCCGTGATTGACGGCGTCCACGGCTTCCTGCAACTGCACATCAGGGGTATTGGCGAAGCGCGGCACCAGCACCGCGACGTTGGCTGACAGCGCCTCGCCGTGCAGCCAGGCCTGGGCGATGGGCAACTGTTGCACCAGCTCGGACTCGACCCATTCCGGGTTGACGTTGCGCCCGAAGGCGGTGATGAACTGATGTTTCTTGCGCCCGTGCAGCACCAGAAAACCGTGCTCGAAATGACCGAGATCGCCGGTGCGCAACCATTCGCCTTGTGGCGCCGGGTCGCCGATGTAACCGAGCATGCGCGCGCCCTTGACCTGCACTTCGCCGTCGTCAGCCAGCATGACCTGCAGATGACCGAGCGGCTTGCCGGTGCTGCCGATACGGCGCTGCTCGGGGGTGTTCAGGCACACCACCGAGGCGCACTCGGACAGCCCGTAACCCTCGAAGATCGGCAGCCCCAGCGCATCGGCGCGCTGCAGCAACTGGGCCGAGACGCGCCCGCCACCGACGGCGACGAAGCGCAGCGAGTTCGGTACCGGCAGTTTGCGCTCGGCCGCGCTGACCAGCGCCAGCAGCAGTTGCGGCAGCAGAATCAGGCTGTGCGGCTGGGCGGCTTGCAGCGCCTGCAGAAAACGCATCAGGTCGAAGCCGCTGGCGCCGCTCAGGCCGATCTGCGCCATAGGCATCAGCTCGATCCGGGCGCCGGCCAACAGCGGCGCGTAAACGCCGGCGATATTCTCCAGCAGGGTCGCCAGCGGCAGGATGCACAGGTGCCGCTGCACCTCGCGGCTGGCGCTGGCGTTGATCAGGCTTTCTGCCACCGCGAGTTGCGTGTCCAGATCCAGGCACACGCCCTTGGGTTGGCCGGTGGTGCCGGAGGTGTAGGTGATCTTGCAGGTGCCCGGATGCAGCTCTGCAGGCTGCGGGACCGTGCGGTGATAAATATCGTTTTCCACGCTGGCGAAGCCGGGGGCACCAGCGCCGATCAGGCAGTCGATGCCGGCACTGTCGAGCACATGGCGTTGCTGCTCGGCGGAGAAGAACCCCGGTACCGGCACGCAGACCAGGCCTGCATGTAGCGCCGCCAGATCCCACAGCACCCAGTCGATGCCGTTGTCCAGAGCCAGCGCCACGCGGTGGGCGCCGAGGGCGCGCAGGTGCCTGCTGCGCACAGCGACCGCACCGAGCAGTTCGGCATAGGTCAGGGTACGTTCGCCTTCGGCCAGGGCGATGTGCGTACCGAACTCGCCGAGGCGGGCGAAGAAGGATTCAGCTGCAGACCACATCGGGCATGTCCTCCAGGGCATACAGCGGTTGATGACCGAGACGCGGATAAGCGCCCAGCTGCAGCAGACGCTGATGGCCGCCATGGATGTCGCCGGCCATGACCAGAGGGCGGTTGTCGTAGTAACTGCCCCAGTCGGCCAGTTCATCGCCCATGCGTGCCGGATCGGCTTCACCGAGGGCGATGGGGGTCAGGCCCAGGCGCTGGAAACTGTTGAGCAGGGTTGGAGTGCCAGTGAAGGTGACCCAGCGAAAACCCAGCGCCACCAGCAGATCGGTCAGGGCGACGATAAGCAGGCGCGCGGCGCCGGGACTGTCGGCGGCCAGGTTACCGACTTCCACCAGCTCGCCACGGCTCGGCACGCTGTTGCCCAGGCGTGCGCCGATGGCGCTCTGGATCGGCTCGTCCAGGTAACGTTCGAGAAACAGCGGGCCGCTGTTGCCGCTGCGCACGCCGACTGCGCCGAGCAACTGGCCGGTCTGGTTTTTCAGGCCGAACAGGCAGGGCATGAAGTGACGGATACGTGCGCCGTGCTGCAGTTCGAAGCGCTGGCAGACGAACTGCTCCAGGGCAACGCGACGTGCGCTGCCGGGAGACGCCAGGTGGAGTTCGTAACTATCGCCGCGCCCGATACGGGCAACGGGACGATCATGATGCGCCCAGGGTAGTTCCATGCTCGGAACCTCGGTGATGAACCTGGGGGCGATTGTGTGAGTGGTTGGCTTAACGCTGTATTAAGCCTTTGCAGAATGTTTCAGGCGTTGCGCAGATGGACGCCCACGTGGCTTGCGTGCTTTTCAGCCGACCTGCGCAACCCAGTCGTTGAGGTTGTAGTAGTTGCTGATACGCGCCACCTTGCCGTTCCTGATCTCGAAGAATGCACCGGCCGGCAGCACATAGGTCTGGCCGTTGGCCGGTGGCAGGCCCTCGTCGTCGGCCAGGTACTCGCCGTGTACCACGAACTCGGCAGCGGCGCGGCTGCCGTCAGCGTTCTGCATCACCACGATGTCGCTCAGGCGTTCGCGGTAGCAACGGTTCATCTTGTCCATGAAGGCAGCGAAGGTGGCCTTGCCGACCTGACGTTCACCCTGGTTGATGTCGTGCACCACGTCGTCTGCCAGCAGGTCGAGGAAGGCGGGCATGTCGCCGGCGTTGAAGGCGGCATAGTAGGCCTGAACCAGTTCGGTGGCGGTCATGGCTAAGTTCCTTTCGTAGCGTGGTTAGTGGTTCGTTGGCCCGCATGATAAGTTCACCGTTTACCGCTGGTATAGCTGCCGGCGTCACCCTGTTGCTGGCGAGCGACTGCAATGGATATCCGACTGCTCCGGGGGGCGGAGATCGAACCCCATATCGACGACTTGGCGCGCCTGCGCATCCAGGTGTTCCGCGAGTTTCCCCACCTCTACGACGGCAACCTCGACTACGAGGCCGAGTACCTGGCTACCTACGTGCGCAGTGTCGATAGTCTTTGCGTGCTGGTACGTGACGAGGGCCGTGTGGTCGGCGCGTCCACGGCACTGCCGCTGGCCGATGAAACCGAGGAATTCCAGCAGCCGTTCATCGCTGCGGGGTGGAATCCGGCGCGCATCTTCTACTGCGCCGAGTCGGTGGTGTTGCCGGCCTGGCGCGGGCGTGGACTCGGCGTGCGCTTCTTCGTCGAGCGCGAGGTCCATGCGCGCAAGCTGGGCGGCTTCGACTGGTGCGCCTTCTGCGCCGTGCAGCGCCCCGTCGATCATCCGAGGCGGCCAGCCGACTATCAGCCGCTGGACGCCTTCTGGGCGCGCCGCGGCTATCGCCATCACCCCGAATTGCTCACCTATTACCACTGGCGCGATCTGGATGAAGCCGAGGAGTCGGCCAAACCCATGTCGTTCTGGTTGAAGGAGCTCGCTTCATGATCAAGGTCGCCGCCTGTCAATATCACATCGACCTGTTCGTCACCTGGGACGAATATGCCGAGCACCTCACCACGCTGTGTGAGGACGCAGCCGGGCAGGGCGCCGAGTTGCTGCTGCTGCCGGAATACGCCGGCCTGGTGCTGACCGGCCAGTTGCCGGAAGCCGAGCGCGGCGACCTGCACGGCTCCATCGCCGGCATCCAGCCGCTGCTGTCACGCTGGCTGGAACTGTGCGAGAGCCTGGCGCGGCGGTTGAGTATCTACCTGCAGCCCGGTTCGGTGGCGGTGCTGGATGATGACGGCATCTATCGCAATCGCGCTTGGCTGTTCGGTCCGGACGGCTGCCTGGGCACTCAGGACAAGCTGATCATGACCCGCTTCGAGCTGGAGCAATGGCACATCGCGGCGGGTAACGGCCTTAAGGTGTTCGATACCGCGTTGGGTAAGCTGGGTATCCTGATCTGTTACGACAACGAGTTTCCGCTGCTGGCGCATACCCTGGCCGAAGCCGGGGTCGACCTGATTCTCGCGCCCAGTTGCACCGACACCGTGGCCGGTTTTCACCGCGTGCGCATCGGCGCCCAGGCCCGTGCGCTGGAGAACCAGATCGCCGTGCTGCATTCGCCCACCGTCGGCCTGGCACCCTGGTCGCCGTCGCTGGACGAAGGCTATGGCCGCGCCTCGCTGTACGTACCATCGGACTACGGCATGCCGGCTAGCGGCATCGTCGCCGAGAGCGAGGAGCTATGCCCCACGCGCAGCCACTGGCTGATCTGCGAGCTGGATCTGGATGAAGTACGCCGCGTGCGTGAGCAGGGCCAGGTGTTCACCCGTCGTGACTGGCCACGGCAGTTCGATGACGGCCGGCTGGTGCTACGTTGACCGCGATGCAGGCGCCGCACGATTCGCCCCAGGCCGCCTATCAGCGTGCGCTTGCTGCCGGTTTCGTGGTCGATGCCGCGCAGCGCCGTGCGGTCGAGGCGCTGCAGCACTGTCATGAGGCTGTTGAGCGAGGTGAGCGGCCTCTTGGCGTCTACCTCTGGGGGCCGGTCGGGCGTGGCAAGACCTGGCTGATGGACAGCTTTTTCAACGCTTTGCGCGTGCCGGCACGGCGGCAGCATTTTCATCATTTCATGCAGTGGGTGCATCGCCGGCAGTTTCAGCTCACTGGCAATGCCGACCCGCTGCGCCTGCTGGCCGAGGAGTTGGGGCGTGAGGTGCGCGTGCTGTGTTTCGACGAGCTGTTCGTCAGCGATATCGGCGATGCCATGCTGCTCGGCCGCCTGCTCAGTCTGGTCGTGGAGCAGGGTATGGTGCTGGTGGCGACCTCCAACCAGCCGCCGGATCAGCTCTACGCAGAGGGCTACAACCGCGAGCGCTTCCTTCCGGCTATCGCCGCGCTCACGGCGCACATGCAGGTGGTGGCGGTCGACGGCGAGCAGGATCACCGCCTGCATCCCGGTGCAGAAGTGCAGCGCTATTGGGTACGGCAGCCGCAGGCGTTGGGCGAGCTGTTCACTCAATTGAGCGAGGGGCAGGTCATTAGCGGTGAACCTGTGGAGTTGGCCCACCGCAGCGTGGTGACCCTCGGTCAAAGCCCGGCGGCACTATGGTGCCGTTTCCGCGATCTATGCGAGCAGCCATTGGCAGCGGTGGATTTCATCGAATTGTGCGAGCGCTTTCCGGCCATCCTGCTTGGCGAAGTGCCGCGCCTGGGTGGCGAGCAACGCGAGGGGCGCATCGCCCGTGGCACCGAGGACGGTGCCGAACGGGTCGATGCCGGGGATCGGCAGTTGCCGGCTTTGTCTCGTAACGACGATGCGGTGCGCCGCTTCATCGCCCTGGTCGACGAGTGCTACGACCGTCGCGTGCCACTTTACATTGACGCCGCGGTGGCCTTGGATGAACTCTACACTCAGGGCTACCTCGATTTTGCCTTCCGCCGTACGCTCAGTCGCCTTCGCGAGATGCAAATGCAGCGATTTGGCGCCAGCTGATTCAGCCGGCCAGATACTGCTCAGTCGAAACCACGTTCGCGTAGGCGAAGGCCAGTGCGGCCATATAGGCGGCATGCACCTGGGCGGCCGGAATCGATTGCCCCTCGAATTCCTGGTCGCGCGTCGCGCAGGCATCGTGAATGACCGTGGTGGCATAGCCGAAGTCGCTGCAGGCGCGGGCTGCAGCGTCGATGCACATATGACTCATGGCGCCAACCAGGGTGATCTGCTCGATGCCGGCGGCGTCGAGTTGAGCCTTGAGGTCGGTGCCGAGAAAGGCGTTGACCTGATGCTTGAGCACCACCACTTCGCTCGCCAGCGGCTGCACCTGCGGATGGATGTTCGCACCAGCGCTGCCGGGAACGAAGAAGGGCGCGTCGGCGCTTTCGAATTCATGGCGTACATGGATCACCTTATCGCCCGCCTGGCGTGCTGCCGCCAGCACGCGGGCGGCGTTGGCGGTTGCTCCGTCCATGCCTTCGAGCGACCACTTGCCGCCGGCAAAATAGTCATTCTGGATGTCGATCAGGATCAGGGCGCGCTTGCTCATGGGTGTCTCCGTGGGATGATGTGCGGCAAACCTTATCGCCCTGGCGCGCCTGCGAGGATGGGCGCGGCCGACAATCTGCGGGGAAAAACTGACAATGAGCGAGCGCTGTCTGGAGATTGGCCTGTTGCGCTACCCCGGTGCCCAGCTGGCAGCGGTGTATGGTCTGGGCGATCTGTTCGCGGTGGCCAATCGCATGGCCGCCGGGCAGGGGCGTGAGGGGTTGCCTCGGCTGCGGGTCAGTCACTGGCAGGCCGATGAAACAGGACAGCTTCAGCGCATGTTCGACAGTCTGCCGCAGGCCGAGGGTACGCCGCAGGTGGTGATCTTGCCGCCCTGTCTGGACGATACTGCCGAGCAGCCGCTCGCGGCCGTCTACCGTGACTGGCTGCGTGCACAGCACGGCGCCGGCGTGCTGCTGGCTTCGGTCTGTGCCGGTGCCTTTGCACTGGCCGAGTCCGGTTTGCTCGATGGGCGCACGGTGACTACCCACTGGGCGCTGGCAGCGCAGATGGCGGCGCGTTTTCCGCAGGTGCAGGTACTGCCCGAACGAATGGTGATCGATGACGGTGACCTGATCACCGCCGGTGGTCTGATGGCCTGGACCGATCTCGGTCTGGCCGTTGTTACTCGCCTGCTGGGGCCGACCATCGCCGCCGAGACCGCGCGCTTTCTGGTGGTGGACCTGAACCGCGAATCGCAGCGCCATTTCAGCAGCTTCGCGCCCAGCCTCGATCACGGCGATGCCGCAGTGCTTGCCGTGCAGCGCTGGTTGCAGGGGGAGGAGGGCGCCGAGGCGAGCCTGGCCGATATGGCCGCGCGTGCCGGGCTGGGGGAGCGCACCTTTCTGCGTCGCTTTCGCGCCGCCACCGGGCTGAAGCCCACCGAGTACTGCCAGCAGCTACGTGTGAGCAAGGCGCGCGAAATGCTCGAGTTCACTCGCCAGAGCATCGACCAGGTGGCCTGGCAGGTGGGGTATCGCGACAGTGGCGCGTTTCGCAAGGTCTTCACTCGTCTGGTGGGCCTGTCGCCTGGCGATTACCGGCGGCGTTTCGGCACCACTGCGCGTTAGACCGAGTCTTCCGCCGCCAGGCCCGCTGGATTATCGCGAGTCGGCATGGCAAGAATTTCTGGCAGTACTTCGCGGGCGAAGACCTTGTGCAGTCGGCGCAGCTCGGCCACCGGGTCGAGGTTATGGTCGACGCGGATGTCCCACAGCGGATACTCCTCCTGATCGACCACGTAGATCACCGCGGAGGATTCGCCATGACGGTCGCCGCCGCAGCGGTCGCCAGCGGCCAGGGCTTCGATCAGGCGTTCGATCAGTGGGCGTTTCTCCGCGTGGCGGAAGGCTTCGGCCACGGCGTCCAGAACCTGCGGGCCGACCAGGCGATTGCCCTGCACGGAGAACTGTTCGCCGCTCAGCGAGCCAGCCCAGGGAATGCACTTTGCGCCGGTCCAGCAGGCGCTGTCGCCCTGAGCGTCGATCAGCGCGCACTGGCGCAGCTCCATGCAGGGATCGGTATCTATTAGTCGCTCCAGCGTTTCCTGCGCCGAAAGACCCTGGCGCAGCAGAGCCAGGCCATCGAGACCCAGGTAGGGGTTGACCTTCGCCTGAGTCGCCACCGCGCCGGCACCGGCTGCGGCGTGACTGAGCAGTTTGCCGACGGCGGGCATGGCGGTGGCTGCAGCGACGCCGAACTGTCCACTGCGCGGGCACCGGGCGATGATGGAAAAGGTCATGGCAACTCCTGGGCGATTTTTCAGCTTAGGCCTCCCGCAGGCCGGTATCGTTCCGCTAGCTGGCCGATGCCGCGACCTTTGCCAGATCGGCCAGGGCATCGTCTAATGCGCGCTGTTCACTGCCTGCTATGAGGAATACCGCATGATCCTTGGCCAATCGCTTGCGCAATGGCGCGCCGAGTTTCCGCTGCTCGACGAGCTGATCGCCCTGCGCGAGACTCATTGGTTCAACCCGGCTGTGGCTCCCTTTGCCGAGGCACTGGGTGATGTCGGTTTGAGCGCTGCGGATGTGGCTGATGCCCGCGCGCGCCTTGAGCGCTTTGCGCCTTATCTGGCCCGAGTGTTCCCGCAGACGACCGCCAGCGGCGGCATCATCGAGTCGGACATTCTGCCTCTGCCGCATATGCAGGCCTTGCTGAGTGCAGAGATTCTCGACGAAGGCGAGATTGGCGCTCTATGGCTCAAGCGTGACAGCCATCTGCCCATTTCCGGTTCGATCAAGGCCCGCGGCGGTATCTACGAGGTGCTCAAGCATGCCGAGGACCTGGCGTTGGCGGCCGGGCTGCTCAGCCTCGACGACGACTACGCCTGCCTCGACAGCGACGCGATGCGCGCTTTCTTCGGCGGCTATCAGGTTGCCGTTGGCTCCACCGGCAATCTGGGCCTGTCCATCGGCATCATCAGCGCGCGCCTGGGTTTCCAGGCCACGGTGCATATGTCCGCCGATGCGCGTCAGTGGAAGAAGGACAAGCTGCGCGCCCATGGCGTGACCGTGGTCGAGTACGCCAGCGACTACAGCGTTGCCGTGGAGCAGGGGCGGCAGCAGGCCGAAGGCGATCCGCGTTGCCACTTCGTCGATGACGAAAATTCCAGGCACCTGTTCCTCGGCTACGCGGTGGCCGGCGAACGCCTCAAGCAGCAACTGGCGACGGCCGGTGTCGTGGTCGATGCCGAGCATCCGCTGTTTGTCTACCTGCCCTGTGGCGTCGGCGGTGGGCCGGGTGGCGTGGCCTTCGGCCTGAAGCTGGCGTTCGGCGATGCGGTGCACTGCCTGTTCGCTGAGCCGACGCACTCGCCGTGCATGCTGCTCGGCGTGCACACCGGCCGACATGAAGAGCTGGCAGTGCAGGATTTCGGCATCGACAACCGTACCGCGGCCGATGGCTTGGCAGTCGGTCGACCATCGGGCTTCGTCGGCCGCGCCATGCAGCGACTGATTGATGGTTACTACACGGTCAGCGATGAACAGCTGTTCCGCTACCTGGCGTTGCTGGAACAGACCGAGGGCCAGCGGCTGGAGCCTTCGGCCCTGGCCGGCATGCCGGGCGTATTGCACGTGCTGGGCGAGCAGCAGGGCTACCGCCAGCGCATGGGCCTGACGCCGCTGCGCATGTCGCAGGCGACGCATCTGGTCTGGGCAACGGGTGGCAGCATGGTGCCCCAGGCTGAAATGGACAGTTACCTGACGCGTGGCCGGCAACTGTTGCAGGACGCCTGACGGGCTGCGGATTCATGCCCTGAAAACGCAAAAGCCCGGCATATGCAGGCCGGGCTTTTTGCTTTGCAGCGTTGACGCTTACTTCACTTCCACCGCCAGGCTTTCGGCGATCTTCTTGTTCCAGATCGCCGGGCCGGTGATGTGTACGGACTCGCCGTTGGTGTCGACCGCGACGGTCACCGGCATGTCCTTCACTTCGAACTCATAGATGGCTTCCATACCGAGTTCTTCGAAGGCCAGCACCTTGGACTTCTTGATCGCCTGGGCCACGAGATAAGCAGCGCCGCCGACAGCCATCAGGTACACGGCCTTGTTGTCCTTGATTGCGTCGATGGCGATCGGGCCGCGCTCGGATTTGCCGATCATGCCCAGCAGACCGGTCTGCTCGAGGATCTGACGGGTGAACTTGTCCATCCGTGTGGCAGTGGTCGGGCCAGCCGGACCAACCACTTCGTCACCGACCGGATCGACCGGGCCGACGTAGTAGATGAAGCGACCTTTCAGGTCCACCGGCAGTTGCTCGCCCTTGTTCAGCATGTCGACCATGCGCTTGTGCGCAGCGTCGCGGCCGGTGAGCATCTTGCCGTTGAGCAGGACGGTCTCGCCCGGCTTCCAGCTCTGCACGTCTTCCGGGGTCAGGGTGTCGAGGTTGACGCGGCGCGCGCTCGGGCCGGCTTCCCAGACGATTTCCGGGTAGGCGTCCAGATCCGGTGCTTCAAGTTCGGCCGGGCCGCTGCCATCGAGCACGAAGTGGGCGTGACGGGTGGCGGCGCAGTTGGGGATCATGCACACCGGCAAGCTGGCGGCGTGGGTCGGGTAATCCATGATCTTGACGTCAAGCACGGTGGTCAGGCCGCCCAGACCCTGAGCGCCGATGCCCAGCTGGTTGACCTTCTCGAACAGCTCCAGACGCAGCTCCTCGATACGATTCTGCGGGCCGCGAGCCTGCAGTTCGTGGATGTCGATGTGCTCCATCAGCACTTCCTTGGCCATCACCGCGGCCTTCTCGGCGGTGCCGCCGATACCGATGCCGAGCATGCCGGGCGGGCACCAGCCAGCACCCATGGTCGGCACGGTCTTCAGCACCCAGTCGACGATGGAGTCGGACGGGTTGAGCATGGCCATCTTCGACTTGTTCTCGGAGCCGCCGCCCTTGGCCGCGACGTCCACTTCCACCTTGTCACCGGGGACGATGGAGTAGTGGATCACCGCCGGGGTGTTGTCCTTGGTGTTTTTGCGGGCACCTGCCGGGTCGGCCAGGATCGAGGCGCGCAGGACGTTTTCCGGCAGGTTGTAGGCGCGACGCACGCCCTCGTTGATCATGTCGTCGACGCTCATGGTGGCGCCGTCCCAGCGCACGTCCATGCCGACCTTGATGAAGACGGTGACGATGCCGGTGTCCTGGCAGATCGGGCGGTGGCCAGTGGCACACATGCGCGAGTTGATCAGGATCTGCGCCATGGAGTCCTTGGCGGCCGGCGACTCTTCCTTCAGGTAGGCCTCGTGCATGGCCTGGATGAAGTCGACGGGGTGGTAATAGGAGATGAACTGCAGTGCGTCGGCAACGCTCTGAATCAGGTCGTCCTGCTTGATCACGGTCATTGGGGCGCTCCTCTATCAGGGAACATCAACAAGGAAGCGCCGGACAAGACCCGGCGCAACGGCGGAAGGGCAGCTCTGAAAATTATCTTTGATATTTTTCAGAGCTGCCCAAAAAGGCGCGGCAGTATACCGCAGCCAGCCGTGACGGGCACAGCAGCCAAAAGTCGATGGCAAGCGCAGTGGGCGGTTATCGGGCGTTTGCAGAACGACCTCGGTTTTGGCTTTCTGCGTCGCTGCGCCAACTACATCCACACGGTCGTGCCTTGTCAGCGCTATTTGATAATTGGCGGGACGCCAGCCGGGTCACATGCTCATTCATCGCTTGTAACGTCGAGCGCGACTGCAAGCGTTATCGACTGTTCTCTCTTGCGCCGACTGGCTCGCCGCGATTTTAGGCGGCCCCCTACTGCGGCCTAGGTTTTTTGTGATCACAGGGGTAGAGTACGGCCAGATGCCAGTATGGGATGGAGCCCATGAGCTCAACGACTCGCCGGGGAACGCAACGCAGCCTGCAGAGCCTCCTGCTCAAACGCTTCGCCATGGCCTTCGCTACTTACGCGATGATGGCGCTCGTCTGCTGGTTTGCTGTGTTCAATGGCCTTTTCCTCGGTTCCATCAGCACCGCTGCCTGGCTGACCCTGGGTGTTTTCGGCAGCCAATTGGTATTTCTCTGGCTGTTTCTGTCCGGCCGCAACCTGCGATGTGAAGATCCCAGCCTGACCGAAGCCCAGGTACTGGTGGCGCTGGCCTGGCAGCCACCGGTGCTGGCGTTGTTCGACAGCGCGCGCGGCGTGATGATGGTCTTCTACGTACTGATTCTGCTGTTCGGCGTGTTCCAGCTGCCGCCGCGGGTGTTCGTGCGTTGCGCCGCGTTTGCTTTCTTCGGTTTCACGGCGATGATACTGGTCGAGGCCTACCGCATGCAGTTGGTGGACCCGAGCATGGCCTGGCTACAGGTGTGGGTGCTGTTCATCCTGTTGGTCTGGCTATGTCTGTTCTCCAGCTACGTGCAGGCCATGCGCAAACGCATGCGCCAACGCCGCTTCGCCCTGCAAGCGCACCAGGACACCCTGCGTGGGATGATGCGCCAGCTCGAGGACCTGGTCGCCACCGATGAGCTCACCGGCCTGTTCAATCGTCGTCATTTCCTGCGTCTGGCCACCCGCGAACTGGGGCATCTGGACCACGGGCGGCATCACGGCCTGGCGCTGATCGACCTGGACCATTTCAAGCGAATCAACGATGCTCATGGCCATGCTGCGGGTGATCGGGTGCTGCAAACCTTCGCCGCGGTGGCCCGTGCCTGTCTGCGTGACGGCGACATCATTGCCCGCTATGGCGGTGAGGAATTCGTGCTGCTATTGCCCAATACCGATGCTGATCAGTTCACCGCCTGCTGCGAGCGCTTGCGCGAAGCCTTCGCCAAGGCCGAGCCAGTGGGCGTGAAGGTCGATAATCTGAGCCTCTCCGCCGGCATGACACTGTTGGTCGCCGGTGACGATCTCGATGAAGCGCTGCAGCGTGCCGATCAGGCGCTCTATCAGGCCAAGCGCGGCGGCCGCAATCGTTGCGACGCCAGCTGGGAGAACGCGGGTGCCTGAGCTGCGCGTCGGTGACCAGCTACTGCAAGTCGCCCAGCAAACCAACCTGCTCGATGCGTTGCTCTGCGGCGGTGTGGCGGTGCCCTACAGCTGTCGTGCCGGCAGCTGCCATGCTTGCCTTGTGCGTTGCGTTGCCGGCGAGCCGCTGGACCGTCAGCCGGAGGCACTGGCGGTCGACAAGCGTGCCGAGGGCTGGCGCCTGGCCTGCCAGTGCCAGGTGATCGAGGATCTGCAGGTAGAGCCCTTCGACCCGCAGCGTGACGGCCTGTCAGCCAAGGTGCTCGCACTGGACTGGCCCAGCCCACAGGTTTTGCGCCTGCGCTTGCAGCCGGCCAAACCACTTCGCTATCGCCCCGGCCAGCACCTGCTGCTATGGAATGAGCAGGGTGTAGCGCGTCCCTATTCGTTGGCCAGCGTGCCGGGTGAGGACGACTGGCTGGAGTTTCACATCGACTGCCGCCTGCCCGGCGCGTTCTGCGATGCTGCGCGGCGCTTGCAGGTTGGCGACACGCTGCGGCTCGGCGAGCTGCGCGGTGGAGCCCTGCATTACGACGCCGATTGGCAGGCGCGACCAATATGGTTGCTTGCCGCCGGTACGGGGCTGGCGCCGTTGTACGGGGTCTTGCGTGACGCGCTGCGTCAGGAGCACCAGGGTGCCATCCGCCTGCTGCACGTGGCGCATGAGCCGGCCGAGCATTATCTGGCGCACGAACTTCAGGCACTGGCGGAGCAGCACGCCAACCTGCAGGTGGAACTGGTGACGGCGGCGCAGTTGCCGGCTGCTTTGGCCGAACTGCGCCTTGTTTCGCGGCAAACCCTCGCCTTACTCTGCGGCCATCCCTCGACGGTCGACAGCTTCGCGCGGCGCCTTTATATGGCCGGTTTGCCACGCAGTCAGATGCTCGCCGACGTCTTTCTCACTCGCGCATAGGCTATGCCGGGCCGGTCAGGCCTTGCGCCGGTGCGTATGACGCACCCATTGGAGCCCTGGCATGAGCGAGCACCTGCATATCGAGCGCGACGGCGGTCTGTTGACCCTGGGCATGCACCGTCCGGACAAGAAGAATGCGCTGACCCGCGCCATGTACGCCGGCATGGCCGAGGTGCTGGACGAGGCCGAGCGCGACCCGGGCGTGCGCGTGGTGCTACTCACTGGTGGTGAGGCGTGTTTCACCAGCGGTAACGATGTCGCCGACTTCATCAAGGCGCCGCCCACTGGCCTGAACAGCGAAGTGTTCCAGTTCATGCGCGCGCTGTTCGAATTCAGCAAACCGGTGGTCGCCGCAGTGGCTGGTCCGGCGGTGGGCATTGGTACCACCTTGCTGCTGCATTGCGATCTGGTCTACGTCAGTCGTGATGCGCAGTTGAAAATGCCCTTCGTCAATCTTGGTCTGTGCCCGGAGTACGGTTCCAGCCTGATTCTGCCGCGTCTACTGGGACACGCACGGGCCGCCGAGTTGTTGCTGCTCGGGCATGGCTTCAGCGGGGAGCAGGCGGCAGAGTGGGGTATCGCCAACCAGGCGCTGGAGGATGGCGTCGCGACGTTGAACAAGGCGCGCGAGATGGCACAGCGTTTTCTCCAGCTGGCACCCTCGGCGGTCGCCGACAGCAAACGCCTGATGCGCGCGCCGGATCGCGAGCAGCTGCGCCAGGTGATCGAGGAGGAGGGTGCGCTGTTCGGCCAACGTCTGCGTTCGCCGGAGGCCATCGAGGCGTTGACGGCCTTCATGCAGCGCAGGAAGCCGGATTTTTCCAAATTCGCGTAGGGCGCGTCGCGCGCACCAGGGCTGGTTGTGGCTGGAAGACAGTGCACCACGAAAAATCGGTGCGCACGGCGCACCCTACCGGCAAGCGGCTCACTACCAAAAAACAAAAGGCCGCTCGATGAGCGGCCTTTTGCGTTCAAGGGTGGATCACACCATCTGATCGCCGACGTGGAGGATCTTCATGGTGTTGGTGCCGCCGGTACCGTGGTAGCTGTCGCCCTTGGTCAGGATGACCCAGTCGCCCGGCTCGACCACGCCGCGCTTGAGCAACTCGTCCACCGCCGCCTGGCTGACCTTGTTCGCTGGCAGCGAGGCCGGGTCGAACGGCACGGTGTAGACACCACGGAACAGCGCCACACGGGCCTGGGCTTCGCGGTGTGGGGTGAAAGCGAAGATCGGGATCGACGAGCGGATGCGCGACATGATCAACGGGCTGTAGCCACTCTCGGTCAGGCTGATGATTGCCTTCACGCCGGGGAAGTGGTTGGCGGTGTACATGGTCGCCAGGGCGATGCTTTCGTCGCAGCGCTCGAAGGTGCGGCCCAGGCGGTGGCTGGACTGCTTGCTGGTCGGGTGCTTCTCGGCGCCCAGGCACACGCGGGCCATGGCCTGCACGGCTTCGACCGGGTATTCCCCAGCGGCGCTCTCGGCCGACAGCATCACCGCATCGGTGTAGTCCAGCGCGGCGTTGGCCACGTCCGAGACTTCGGCGCGGGTCGGCATCGGGCTGTGGATCATCGATTCCATCATCTGCGTGGCGGTGATCACTGCTTTGTTCAGGCGACGGGCGTGGGCGATGATCTTCTTCTGGATGCCGACCAGCTCGGCGTCGCCGATTTCCACGGCCAGGTCGCCACGGGCGACCATCACCGCGTCACTGGCGCGGATCAGGCCGTCCAGCGCTTCGTCATCGGCCACGGCTTCGGCGCGCTCGATCTTGGCCACTAGCCAGGCGGTGCCGCCGGCTTCGGTGAGCAGGCGACGGGCGTAGTCCATGTCGGCGGCATCACGCGGGAAGGACACAGCCAGGTAATCCAGGTCCATTTCGGCGGCGACCTTGATGTCGGCCTTGTCTTTCTCGGTCAGCGCTGGCGCAGTCAGGCCGCCGCCACGGCGGTTGATGCCCTTGTTGTCCGACAGCGGGCCGCCGATCAGTACGCGGCAGTGCAGCTCGTCGGCGCCCTTGAGTTCGACGCGCATGACCACGCGGCCGTCGTCGAGCAGCAGTTCGTCACCGACATCGCAGTCCTGGATCAGCGCCGGGTAGTCGATGCCGACCACTTCCTGGGTGCCGGCCGTGCGCGAGTGGCTGGAGGAGAGGCGGAACAGGTCGCCCTCCTTGAGCTCGATACGCTTGTTCTCGAACTTGGCGATGCGGATTTTCGGGCCTTGCAGGTCGCCGAGCAGGGCGACATGGCGGCCGTGCTTGGCGGCCAGCTCACGAACCAGGGCGGCGCGCGCCTTGTGGTCGTCCGGCGTGCCGTGGGAGAAGTTCAGACGGGCCACGTCGAGACCGGCGAGGATCAGTTGCTCCAGCACTTCCGGCGAGCTGCTGGCCGGGCCCAGGGTGGCGACGATTTTGGTGCGGCGAAAGGTCATGCACGAACTCCCTAGTGAACTATGACCGGGAGGCTACTACGGCGTCGGGCTGTAGTCATTGTTCCTGTGCACTACCCTTTGCGCTCCGGTTTGATCACCAGCAGATCGCACTCGACGCGTTCCAGCACCCGCTCTGCGGTGTGGCCGATCAGCAGGCTGTCCAGATGGCCGCGGGCGATGGCGCCCATTACCAGCAGGCCGATATTGTGCTCACGCACGAAACGCGGGATGACTTCCTCGGCAAAACCTTCCTGCAGGTGGGCTTGCGCTCTATCGATGGCGTGCTGGGCGATCAGCTTGTCGAAGGCCTGGCGATGTTCTCGGCTGCACTGGGTCACGTAGTCTTCATATTCCTGCGCTACCTCGGCGTCGAACAGCAGCGAGCGTGGCAGCGGTGCCTGCGCGTGCAGGTACTCAGCTTGCAGGCCAAGCGCAGCCTGCAGAGCCTGGCTGGTGCGAATCAACTGATGATCGAGGGCGGCAGGTTTGTCGGCACTGTGCAGCGGGTCGAGCGCGACGCACAGGCTCTGGCCGCGGGGCTTGGCATCGTGCACCAGCCACAGTGGCGCCGGGCAGCGTCGGATCAGTTGCCAGCTGGTATCGCTGAACAAGAGGCGTCGTAGTGCACTGCTGGGGTGGGTCGACTTGAACAGGATGTCCGGCTGCAGCACGGCAACGCGGGCGAGTATCTCCTCGTGGCTGCGTTTGCCCCAGCGTACGTCCACTTCGATTCTGAACCCTTCATCGCTCAGGTGGGCGACGCTGGCGCGTAGCGCCTCATGACTCTGCCGCAGGATGGCTTCACGGGCGCGGTTGAGCAACTGACTGTCCAGCAGGCCGCTCTCCAGGCTCGGGTGATACTCGACCTGCAGCAAGTGCAGGGCGGCGCCGGTCTCGCGCGCCACTTCGACGGCCCGCTGCAGGGCCGGTTGTTGCTGATGTTCGGCGTCGATGACGACCATCAGTCGTTGCAGTTTCATGGCAGCGTCCTCATCTGGAGTCTGTGCCTGCATTACAGGCCATGTTCAGGCGAGCGGCATTGATATGGATCAGCGATTTGGCGCTGGTTCGAGAGGGCGAGTGGTCGTGGCGCTGGCGCGGACAAATAGGTGAGGCAATGGCGTCATGCGGGGCGTTGCCAGAACAACTATTGCTGTTCAGTTTTCCCCTCGGCTGTCGATACACTGCTCATTGGAGGAATTGCCCATGCGTACCCTGATCATTCTGGCCGTGGCCCTGGTTGCCACGGGCTGTACCCGTGTCTCGCTCGACCATCATCTGAACAACGCCTACCGCGCCTACAACGAAGGTGATTGTGCGCAGGTCGCGCTGGAGCTGTCGCAGGCCGAGCGCAAGAGCCGCTCGCGCAATTACCTGCAACCTGAGATTTCCCTGTTGCGCGGTCAATGCCTGGAGCGCGAGAGCCTGTTCGTCGATGCCGCGCAGACTTACCAGTTCATCATCACGCGTTATCCGGCCAGCGAGTACGCCTACCGTGCCCGCGCGCGTCTGCAGACGCTGGAGCAACTGGGGCATCACAGTCCGGCGCCGGCAGCCAAGGTCAGTCCGGCCACACTCTGAGCCTTCGGTCGTTCGGCGTTCTTCAGGGGCGCGTGGCGGTATAAGCTGGCGTATGTCTCTCATGGAGGATGAACATGCGTCACTGGTTGTTGATCGCTGTACTACTGCCCTCGCTGGCGACGGCGGAAATCTATCGCTGGACGGACGAGCAGGGGCGGGTGCATTTCGGCCAGAGGCCCGTTGCCGGGGCTGAAACCGTGCAGGTAAAGCCGCAGGTGATCGAGCGCGATCAACATACGCGTGAGCGTGAGGAGCGCCGTCAGCGTTTCTACGATGCGCGGCGTGAAGAGCAACAACAGGCTGCGGCGACAGCAACTGCGCAGCGCGAAGAGCGGGCCAGTGAATGCCGTGATCTGCGCCGACACCTGGCGCAGATGCCGGAGGGCTTTCGCTACTATCGCGAAGGCGCCGGCGGCGAGCGCATCTACTACAGTGATGAAGAAACCGACACCGCTCGTCGCCAGTTGCGCGAACGGATAGCCCAACGCTGTTCTTGAGGGTGGTTAAGTGGTCGTAGTAGGGCCATACTCAAGTCCCTTTGTAGCGATTTGCCACTATGCGTAGCCAGCGCCGAATCGAACGCCATCAGTTGCCCTACTACCTGAAGGTGTTCAATCGCATTACCGACAAACCGATGGGCTCCATCGGCAATGTCTCCCTCGACGGTCTGATGCTGATCAGTCAGTTGCCGATGCTGGTGGGCGCACGCTTCGACATGCGCCTGAAGATTCCAGGCCAGCATGGCATGCATTTCATCGACTTCTCCGCCAACTGCCAGTGGTGCCGTGAAGACGTCAATCCCGGTGTCTATGATTCCGGCTTCGCTCTGGTGGCACCACCTGCCGACTACGTCGAGATGATCGACGCGCTGCGTTACTACTTCAGCTTCCACAGCCTGGCGGCGTCTGCCTGATATTTCGCTGGTTCGAGGTTGTCGTACGCGGCGGCGTCAATGCATCGCTGGCGCACGTGCCAGGCTGCGCAAGCGCTGGCTCAACTGCAGGCGCAAACCTTCCTCCTCGCAGAACAGCAGCGCGTGCTCAATGTCATAGCGCTCACCCTGTGGGCAATCCAGTTGCCGATAGACGTCCGCCCGAGCCAGATGATCGACCAGGTTGGGCGGGCCGAGCTGCAGGACGCGCTCGGCATCCTTGAGCGCTGCTTCCGGAGCATCGTGCTGCATGTGCAACAGGCGCAGGTTGCGCGACAGACGTCGCAGCATGTCTGCGGCATCGGCTGTCTGCAGGTGCACCGCGCTGAGTTCGACATCCGGGCCCAGCTGGCGATAGAGCTGATCACGGCAGTCGCGGGTGTACAGGCGGCGTCCGCCGCAAGGGTCGAGCAGGTGATCGGCGCCAGGTACACGGAGCATGAAGTGACCAGGGAAATTCACGCCCTGGAGTGGAATATCCAGGCAGCGCGCCAACTCCAGTGCAATCAACGCCAGGGTCAGCGGCTGGCCGCGTCGGTGGCGTAGCACTTCATGCAGCAGGGCATGGCGCGGTCGTGTCACGCCTTCGTCGTCTTCCTGATAGTCGAGTTCTGCCAGTCGGCGCAGCAGCGGTTGTGCCAGTTCGCGAGGGGGCAGGGCGGGTAACCCGGCGCTGACCTGCAATAACAAACTGTGCAGGTCGCTCAGTATCTGCGCGGGCTGAAGCTGATCATCGTGTTCGGCAGCGATCCACAGTGCCGCCTCGAACAGGGCGGGAGGGTCGCGTTGCAGGCACTGCAGGCAGGCTTGGCGTGGGCTCATCGCATTCTCCGCTGACTTCTGCTCTTTTAGCTCCTGGCAAGGTCGTCGTCCAGTGTGGCTCTCCTATACTGAGGCCTGAAGTCCAACCGGGAGCTCGCCCATGTTCAGCATGATGGAAGCCGCCCGCCTCGAGGCCCTGCATCTGGCCGAGGATCCGGCCAGCGGTCTCAAGGCCGTTATCGCCATTCACAACACCCGTTTCGGGCCAGCGCTCGGCGGTTGTCGCTACCTACCCTATGCCGATGAACAGAGCGCCATTGGCGATGCCATCCGCCTTGCCCAGGGTATGAGCTACAAGGCGGCGTTGGCTGGGGTCGATCACGGTGGCGGCAAGGCGGTGATCATCCGCCCGGCTCATCTGCAGAGCCGCGCCGCGCTGTTCGAAGCCTTCGGTCGTTTTATCGAAACCCTTAATGGCCGTTACATCACCGCCATCGACAGTGGCACTTCCAGCGCCGACATGGATTGCATCGCCCAGTACACCCATCACGCTACCAGTACGACCAGCGAGGGTGATCCGTCACCGCACACCGCCTTGGGTGTGTTCGCGGGCATCCGCGCTACCGCCCAGGCGCGTCTTGGCAGCGATGATCTGGAAGGGCTGCGAGTCGCTGTTCAGGGGCTGGGCAATGTCGGTTTCGCCCTGGCCGAAGCGCTGCATGCCGCGGGCGTGGAACTGTTGGTGAGCGACCTCGATGCCGGGCGTGTGCAACTGGCCGTCGAGCAACTGGGGGCGCATCCGATTACCAGCGATGCGTTGCTCACCACGCCCTGCGACATTCTCGCGCCCTGTGGCCTGGGTGGTGTGCTGAATGCGCAGACGGTTGCCCATCTACGTTGCGCTGCGGTGGCAGGGGCTGCCAACAATCAGTTGGCCGGCCCTGAAGTGGCCGATCAGCTGGAAGCTCGCGGAATTCTCTACGCGCCGGATTACGTGCTCAATGCCGGAGGACTGATCTACGTGGCGCTGCGTCATCGCGGCGAGGATCTAGCGGCGATCACCGCGCACCTGGCGCAGATCAGCCGGCGCCTGACTGAAATCTACGCCCATGCGCAGGCTGAAAAGCGATCCCCGGCGCGCGTTGCCGACCACCTCGCCGAGCGCCTGCTGTACGACGCGTAGTCGCTAGCCGAGGCTTGCGCGGTCAATGAGCGTCGAATTCGCCCTGATAGCACACCGGCGAACTCGGCGAATCATGGCGCAGTAGTTCCTCTTCGAGAAAATCGGCCAGCACACGTGCGTTGTTGTGCGTTTCGTCGCGTGCCGCATAGAGCAGCGTCACCGTGCCCTGTGAGGCCCGGTGCAGCAGGCGCTGCCAGTGTTCGGGGTGGGCGCACAATTCGCGGCGGTAGGCCGTACGGAACGCCTCGAAGGCCTCGGCGCGGTGGGCGAAGGACTTGCGCAGTTCAGTGGAGGGCGCGACATCGGGTAGCCATTCATCGAGCGCCAGGGCATCTTTGGACATACCGCGAGGCCAGAGGCGGTCGACCAGCACGCGCTGCCCGTCGCTGGCCTCGGCCTTGAGATAAACCCGCTTGCACTGGATCATGGAACTGCCTCCTGCGCCTGCGGCAATGCCGCACTTGGCGCGGTTTGCCGGCTCGATTAGCGTGTGTAGGGGAGGAGTCACCATGGACTATTTCATCATCGTCGTCACCACGGCCGCCGGCCTGTACTTTCACTGGTGGCTGTTTCGCCGTATTCGTCAGTGGACCGATCGTGACCTGGCGCTGTCTTTCGCCGAAGGTAACGAGCACAAGCGTCAGTACATGCTGGAACAGTTGGCCCGTGCCCGACGTGAGGGTGTAAAGCGGCGGGACTTGCCGGTCTGGCTGGAGCAGGCCGCAGCGCATTATCCAGTCAGTAACCCATAGGTCGAGGCCCCGTTGGCGGAACGAGGCCGCGGTTCCTGGTCATTCGCTGGCGGTGTCGATTTCCAGTTCGTCGAGCGCGTCAGGCTGGCTCTTGAACGCCTTGGCAAAGACGTCGCGATTCTTGGCCATGAAGATACCCAGCTCCTCGCCCTGTTCCTCGCTCAGGGACGGCACCGCCTTGTGCAGAACCTCGCTCAGGCGCTCGGCCAGTTCCAGCATCTTGTCGTAACGGTCGGCTTCGGCCTTATCCATGAACAAGCGCTCCGGATCGCGGCTGCTGCGGTACACCACTTCGACGGCCATTCATCACCTCGTCTGCCTTCATGCGTGTTGATCAGTAATTAACTGGTTTTTTGTACAGTGGTTGCGAGAATAAAGGACTCGCTGCCGTTTGGCCAGTATTGAGTTGATCGGCCTTCCCGGTGATTCGTTGAGTGAGGTCCTTGATTTCTGACTGGACTCGGCAGAAGCGCACCGCGCGCAACAGGCATGGTGACAGTATTTTTCAAATGCAATATATTCGCATTCGTTTCTGACCTGTCCCATGGAACACTCTCGGCGATGGCCCAACCCCTTCCAGGCGATTCCCTCGCAACGCTCTATCGTGGCCATCACTGCTGGCTGCTCGGCTGGCTGCGCCAGCGTCTGGCCTGTCCGCAGCAGGCAGCCGATCTGGCTCAGGATACCTTCGTGCGCCTGCTGGTGCAGCGCGAGGCGCAGGCTCCGCGTGAGCCGCGGGCCTTTCTCGCCACGGTCGCCCGTGGCCTGCTGATCGATCACTACCGCCGTGCCAGTCTGGAGCGTGCCTACCTGGACGCCTTGGCGCAGTTGCCCGAGCCAGAGGTGCCGTCACCGGAGAGCCAGGCGCTGGTCATGGAGACCCTGTTGGCCATCGACCGGCTGCTTGACGGTCTCAAGCCGGTGGTACGCGAAGCCTTCCTGCTGTCGCAACTGGACGGCCTGACCTATCCGCAGATCGCCGAGCGGCTGGGCCTGTCGGTCAGTTCCATCCAGCAGTACATGACCCAGGCCTTCACTCATTGCTACCGGGTGGCCTACGCATGAGTGCGCTCGACGAGACGGTGCAGCAGGCGATTGCCTGGCGCGTGCGCCTCGCGTCGGGTATCGCCACGGCGCAGGAGTTACGGCTGTGCGCCGACTGGCGGGCAGCCGATCCGCAGCACGAGCAGGCCTGGCAGCGCCTGGAGCACCTGGGCCAGCAGTTTGCCGGGGTCTCGGCGCCGCTGGCCAGGCAGACGTTGGCGGGTGCTCAAGTGGATCGTCAGCGGCGCCGCGCGCTCAAGCAACTGGGCCTGTTCGGCAGCCTGGTGGCCTCCGGGGTGCTGGGCCAGCACCTGCAGCCCTGGCAGCCGTTGCTGGCGCAACAACGTACCGGCACCGGTGAGCGGCGCCGCCTGCAGTTGGCCGATGGCGGCACACTGCACCTCAACAGCGATACCGCGCTGGATATCCACTACAGCAACGAGCGCCGCTTGATCCAGCTGTATCAGGGCGAGATCCTCGTACAGACCGCCGCCGACCCGCTCGGTCGGCCGTTCCTGGTGAGTACCGAGCAGGGCTTGCTACGCGCCCTCGGCACCCGTTTCCAGGTGCGCCAGCAGACGGATGGCTGTGAGCTGGCGGTCTATGAGGGGGCGGTCGAGGCGCGGCCCAGGGGTGGCGTGGCGCAGCGCATCGAGGTTGGCCAGCGAGTGCAGTTGAGCGCTGGCGCGCTGCACGAGTTGGGCACTGCCAATGTCGATCGTGGGCGCTGGGTCGATGGTCTGCTGGTGGCCCACGACATGCCGCTGGCGGAGTTTCTCGCCGAGCTGGGTCGCCAGCGACCGGGCGTGCTGCGCTGTGCGCCGGAGGTGGCCGGGTTGCGTATCTCCGGGGTCTTCCCGCTGGACGACAGCGACCGTGTGGTGGCGATGCTGGCGCGTACCCTACCGGTGCGGGTGGTCTATCGCACCCGTTATTGGGTCAGTCTGCAGGCTGCATGAAATTAATTCTCAAATTCTTTTGCAGTTTTTTCTCGTTCGTCCGGCTTCTCAGGCAATCGTTACCTAACGCTATGCCGAAGGAGTCGTCATGTCCCGCGTTGTCCGTCGTTCCCAGCCCCTGGCACGTGCCGTGCGCGCAGCGCTGCTGAGCCTCAGCTTGCCACTGGCGTTGTTGCCCGTGGTGACCCCGGCCTGGGCCGCGCAGTCTTATCAGGTCAGTGCCGGGGCCCTGGATGCGGCGCTTACCGAATTCGCCCGGCAGTCCGGCGTGCTGCTCAGCTTCGACCCGGCGCTGACCCGCGGACGCAGCAGCTCCGGCCTGCAAGGGCACTATTCGCTGGAGCAGGGCTTCGCCCAATTGCTGGTCGGCAGTGGCCTGCGCGTGGTACTGGACGGGCAGGGCGACTATCGCCTCGAGCCGGCGCCGCAAGCGGCAGCTGACAGCCTCGAGCTGCAGAGCCAGACCGTGACCGCCCAGCCGGCTGAGCGCGCCAACGGCCCGGTCGGCAGCTATGTCGCCAGCCGCAGCGCTACCGCCACCAAGACCGACACGCCGCTGCTGGAAACTCCACAGGCGATCAGCGTGATCAGTCGCGAGCAGATGGATGCCCGCGGCGTCACCACCCTGGAAGAGGCGCTGCGCTACACCCCGAGCATCAGCGTGCCCTACGGCTTCGACACCCGTTACGACTGGTTCAGCATCCGTGGTTTCGATGCCAAGACCCGGGTATTTCGCGACGGCCTGGTGCAACCGACCAGCACCTACGGCCTGCCGCGTCTGGACAGCTGGGCGATGGAGCGCATCGAGGTGCTGCGTGGTCCGGCGTCGGTGCTCTATGGCCAGGCCGAGCCTGGCGGCATCGTCAACCAGGTGAGCAAGCGGCCCAGCGAAACGGCGCGCAATGAAGTGCGTTTACGCGCCGGTAGCGACGATCTGGCGGAGCTGGCCGGCGACTTCGGCGGGGCGTTGAGCGACGACGGTTCGCTGCTCTATCGGGTGGTGATGCTCGGTAACGACGCCAACGCCCAGGTCGACAAGACCGGCATGCAGCGGCAGATGCTGGCGCCCAGCCTGACCTGGCGGCCGAACGCCGACACCGAGCTGACAGTCCAGGCCGCCTACCAGAAGGATGACGGGCGTTACGGCTTCAGTACTCACTTTTCGCCGTACCTGCGTGACACCTTCAACCTGCCCTACGACCGCGATCCTGACTTCTTCGATGGCGAGCCGGATTTCAACGACTTCCAGCGCAGCTATTATTCCGTCGGCTATCAGTTGTCACACCGTCTCAATGACACCTGGACCCTGCGGCAGAATCTGCGCTACGACGAGACCAACCTGGAATACAGCTACATCAACGCCTATGCCGTGTTGCCGTCCGATGGCCGCACCCTGCTGCGCAGCGCCGGCGTGCAGGACGAACACATGAGTGGTTGGGGCGTGGACAACCAGGCCGAAGCCAGTTTCGCCACCGGCAGCGTCGAGCACAACCTGTTGCTCGGCCTCGACTGGCGCCGCAGTCGTTCCAACGAGGCGGCCTATTATGGCGCCACGGTGCCGCCGCTGGATCTGCTCGAACCGCAGTACGGTCGGCCACTCGTATCGCCTGCCATCGATCGCAAGCAGAGCCTGCTGACTCGCCAGACCGGCCTCTACCTGCAGGACCAACTCAAGCTCGGCGACCACTGGCGGCTGTTGCTTGGTGGTCGCTACGACTGGGCGCAGAACCAAATCGACGACGCTCTGCAGGCCGACAGCAAGACAACCAGCGAAGCATTCAGCGGTCGCGCAGGGCTGGTCTATGTGTTCGACAACGGCCTGGCGCCCTATGTCAGCTACAGCGAATCGTTCAACCCGGTCAGCGGCAGCGATACCCTCACGGGCAAGCCGTTCGACCCGGAGCGTGGCAAGCAGTACGAAATCGGCGTGAAGTACCAGCCTGAGGGCGCGCGCAGTTTCGTCAGCCTGGCACTGTTCGACCTGACCAAGCAGGACTACGTGCTCAATGACAGCAGCAGTGATCCGGGGCGCACCCTGCGCCGCCAAGTGGGGGAGGTCAGCTCGCGCGGCATCGAACTGGAAGCCTTGGCCAGCCTGGCCGAAGGCCTGGATCTGAGTGCCTTCTACAGCTACACCGACGCTTTCGTCAGCAAGAGCCCCAACGCCTGGGAAAAGGACAGTCGCCTGCCACGTACCCCACGTGATTCGGCCGGCGTCTGGCTCGACTACACCCAGCTCAGTGGGGCACTCAAGGGCTTCGGCGGCGGTATCGGCGTGCGCTACGTCGGCGAGAGCCGGTATACCGGGCGCAACGCCGCGCTGGCGTTCAACCCGACGCTGGAACCCATCGTCAGCGTCGAGTCCGAGGCCTACACCCTGGTCGATGCCAGCCTGCACTATCAACTCGATCGCATGCGCCTGGCGCTCAACGCCAGCAACCTGCTGGACAAGGAATACGACACCTCCTGCAGCGAAGTGACCTGTTACTACGGCTACGGTCGCACCCTGACTGCCAGCGCCAGCTACAGCTGGTGAGTGCAGACGGCCGCCGGATGGCGGCCGTTTTACGTCTGGTGTTGCACATGAAAACGCTATTGAAGACCGGCGCTCGGTCACAGGGCGTTCGCCAGCATTCCGATCATTCACACAAGAGTTGGCCATGAAGATGACCCGCTGGAATATCGCTTCGCGGATCCTGGCCGCACTGTTCGGTGGCTATGCCCTGGCCTACGGGTTTACCGCGTTCTTCTCCGTCTACCTGCCGCTGACGCGCGCTGACCGTGTGGTGTTCGCCAGCCTGCTGTGCTTTGCCGTATGGAGCGCTGCAGCGATCTATGCGTTCGCTGCGCGCAGCGCCCTGCGTGCCTGGCTGCTGCTGGTGGGGCTGACAGTGTTGGCGTGTCTGGCTGCCTTCCTGCCCGCCGAATTCGGAGCGCGCCCATGAGCCTGCGTCAATCCATGGCCGGTTTGCACACCTGGGGCGGCCTGCTGCCCAGCTGGCTGCTGTTCGTCGTCCTGTTCAGCGGCACCGTGGCCTGCTTCGAAAAGGAACTAGAGCGCTGGATGCGCCCGGCGCTGCACCTGCCGCAGGGCTCCACGCTGAGCGCCGAGCAGTTGCGTGGCTGGCTGCAGGCCAACGTCACGGACGAACTGCACGCCTTCTGGCTGCGTCCACCGAGCGAGCGTGCTCCGTTCTGGCAACTGGCCTGGGAGGTCGACGGCAGTGAGCATATCGAGCGCCGCACCTTCGCCCCGCACGGTCTGCAACCCTTGACCGAAACCCAGGGCGGCGAGTTCTTCTTCAAGCTGCACTATGAGCTGCACGGCGGCATGCTCGGGCGCTATCTGGTTGGTCTGGCCGGCATGTTCATGCTGGTGGCGCTGATCTCGGGGGTGATCATCCACCGGCGCATCTTCAAGGATTTCTTCACCCTGCGCCCGGCAGCCAACGGCCAGCGCGCCTGGCTGGACGCGCACAACCTGTTCGGCGTGGCTGGCTTACCCTTTCACCTGCTGATGGCCTACACCGGCGTGGCGATCTTCGTCGCCTCCTACATGCCGGCTGGCGTTCAGGTGGCTTACAAGAGCGACCTCACTCACTTCTTCAGCGAGGTGATGGGCGGATATCACCGCGAGGAGCTGCATCGTCCGGCGGCTGCAGCGGTTTCCCTTGATACGCTGATCGAGCAGGCGCGCACGCGCTGGCAGGGCGGCGAGCCGGGCTGGATCAGCGTGCATCACCCGGACGATGCCTCGGCAGTGGTGGAGATGCGCCGCGCGGATAGTTCGCGCATCGCCAACCCGGCCGATACGCTGACTTTCGATGCCGGCACCGGCGAATTGCTGCATGAACAGCGCGCGCCAGCCGGCTACAGCACCTACCTGTGGTTGGCTGGCCTGCATATGGCCCAGTTCGGCGGCGCTCTGGTGCGGGCGGTCTATCTGCTGCTGGGGTTAGCCGGCTGCGCCATGCTGGTAGCCGGCAGCCGGGTCTGGCTGAGCAAACGTGCGGCCCGTGGCGGTCAGGGTATTGGTGTGGTGCGTGCGCTCAACGGTGCGGTGTTCGTCGGCCTGCCGCTGGCCAGCCTGGCTCTGCTGTGGGGCAATCGCCTGCTGCCAGAGAATCTGCCTGCGCGGGCCGGTTGGGAGGGCTGGGGGTTCGTCGCCAGTTGGTTGCTGCTGGCGGTGTGGGCAGTGCTGCGTCGGCACAGCCCGCACCTGCTGCGTCAGCAACTGGCCCTCGGCGCGCTGCTGGCTCTAGGGCTGCCGCTGCTGTCCGGGCTGCTGGCGCCGCAGGGTCATCTGCTGGCCAGCCTGGCACGCGGTGACTGGGCGTTGGCCGGTATCGATCTGTTCCTGTTGCTGACTGGCCTGCTCTGCGGCTTGTGCGTTTGGTGTCTGGGCGTACCGTCGGCGCTGCAGGTCAGGCCGGCGCAGGCATCGCGCGAGCCGGTCGGGGAGGTGCGCTGATGCTGCTCGCTTTTGCCTTGGCCTATCTCGGCATGTTGGCCCTGTGCCTGGCCATGTCGCGTCATCACAAAGCGTTGCTCGGTGGCGAGCCCGGGGCTTTGCGTCAGCGCGTTCTGCGCTGGGCTGCAGCGCTCTGCTTCGCGCTTGCCCTGGGTTTGTGCAGCCTGAGCCAGGGTGGCGAGATCGGCGCGGTGCTGTGGCTGTGCCAACTGATGCTCGCCGCACTGCTGCTGGTCGCCGTGCTGGCCTGGCGTCTGCGCTGGGCTGTGCCGGTCGCGGCGCCGCTCCTGGCGAGCGGGATGCTCAGTTGGTGGCTCTGAAAGGCCTGCGGCAATCCGCGCCTGTGTCTTTGCGTCACATCCCTGCATCATCCTGAAGCTGGTGTTTTTCCTGCATGATCGCTGGGGACGGGCCTCCATTTCGGATGTCCGGGCCGTTATGCAGGGCTTTGGGGAGTGACACGATGAATTGGGCGGAACGTCTGCGTATGGGCATGCATGGCCTGGCGGAATCCTTGGGTAATCTGCTGATGGAGGCCTTCCATTACCTGGCGCTGTTCGCCATCGGGGCGATCACGGCCTGGGCGGGGGTGATGACCTTCATCGGCATGCTGGAGAAGGGCCATATCACGGTCGATGACATTCTGCTGCTGTTCATCTACCTGGAATTGGCGGCGATGGTGGGGATCTATTTCAAGACCAACCACATGCCGATTCGCTTCATGATCTACGTGGCGATCACTGCATTGACTCGTTTGCTGATTTCCGACATTTCCCACACCCACAAGCCGAGCTGGGGTGTGGTGATGGTGTCGGGGGCGATCCTGCTGCTGGCGCTGGCGATCCTGGTAGTGCGTTACGCCTCGTCACGCTTTCCGGCCGTGGCCGGCCCGCACCCGCGCAGCAAGGCGCGCAACCGTGAGGATGCCGAGGCCGAGCGCGACGATACCTCGGATTGAGTCGCCGTTGCGCTGTCAATCGAGCGGCGCGAACAGCGCCGCCAGATCGTCTTCGTCGAGTTGCCACTGGCCCTGGCTGCCGCCGTCGAGCACGCCTTTGGCCAGACTGGCCTTGGCTTGCTGGAGTTGCTGGATCTTCTCTTCGACGCTGCCACGGGCGATCAGCTTGTAGACGAACACCGGCTTGTCCTGGCCGATGCGGTAGGCGCGGTCGCTGGCCTGGGCTTCGGCGGCCGGGTTCCACCAGGGATCGAAGTGGATCACCGTGTCGGCGGCGGTCAGGTTGAGGCCGCTGCCGCCGGCCTTGAGGCTGATCAGGAACACCGGAAACTCTCCCGCCTGGAAGCGTTGTACCGGTGTGCGTCGGTCCTGGGTGCTGCCGGTCAGCTTGGCGTAGGCGATCTTGCGGGCCTGCAGCTCTGCCTCGATCAGCGTCAGCATCGAGGTGAACTGAGAGAACAGCAGCACGCGGCGGCCTTCGTCCACCAGTTCCTGAAGCATATCCAGAAGGGCGCTGAGCTTGCCGGAATCGTTTGCGCTCAACTCGCCGTTATCCTCTCCGAGCAGGCGCAGATCGCAGCAGCTCTGGCGCAAGCGCAGCAGCGCCTCGAGGATGACGATATGGCTGCGCGCCAGGCCCTGGCGGGTGATTTCCTCGCGCACCTTCTGGTCCATCGCCAGGCGCAAGGTTTCGTAGCGGTCGCGCTGCAGCTGGGTCAGCTCGACCCATTGGGTTATCTCGGTCTTCGGCGGCAGTTCGCTGGCCACCTGTTCCTTGTTGCGGCGCAGCAGGAAGGGGCGGATGCGCCCGTTCAGATGAGCGAGGCGATGGCCGTCGCCGCGTTTCTCGATGGGCGTGCGGTAATCGCGGGTGAAGGCCTTGGCGTCGCCGAGCCAACCCGGCATGAGGAAGTGGAACAGTGACCACAGCTCGCCCAGGTGGTTTTCCAGTGGCGTGCCGGTCAGGCACAGGCGCAGCTCGGCCTGTATCTGAGCCGCTGCGGTGGCCGCCTTGCTGCGCGGGTTCTTGATGTTCTGCGCTTCGTCGAGGATCAGCAGGCGGTAGCGGTGTTGATTCAGCGCCTTGAGGTCGCGTGGCAGCAGGGCGTAGGTGGTCAGGATCAGGTCGTGCTCGGTGATCTCTTCGAAAAGCGCCTTGCGCTTGCTGCCATGCAGTGCCAGTACGCGCAACTGTGGGGTGAAGCGCGCCGCTTCATCCTGCCAGTTGGGAATCAGGCTGGTGGGCATGACGATCAGCGCGGGCTTGTCGAGACGACCCGCCTGTTTCTCGCAGAGGATATGCGCCAGGGTCTGCAAGGTCTTGCCCAGACCCATGTCGTCGGCCAGCACGCCACCGACGCGCAGTTCGGCCAGGGTCTGCATCCAGTTCATGCCCTGCAACTGATAGCTGCGCAGTTCGGCCTGCAAGCCCGCGGGTGGTGAAACTTCACGCACTGCCAGACTCTGCAGGCGTTGGGCGAAACCGCGCAGTTCATCGCCGCCTTGCCAGCTGAGTTCAGGACCCTGCGCCAGTTCGGCCAGGCGCGCGGCGTCGGCGCGACCCAGGCGCAGCGGCAGGTGGTCTTCGCCGGGGTCGCGGAAATACAGCTCGCCGAGTGTGGCCAACAATGGCTTGAGGCGGGCGAAGGGCAGAGCGATGCGTTTGCCGCTTTGCGGCAGGTTGACCAGCAGGCGATCTTCGTCGGCGCGCTGGGCCAGTGCCTCGGGCGCCAGCAGCCAGGGCGTGCGGCGAATGGCCTGGAGCAGGATCGGCAGCAGGCTCAGGCGCTGCCCTTCGACTTCGATGCCCAGCTCCAGATCGAACCAGTTCTGCTGCGGGTCTTCCTCGACCTCGGCATACCAGTCATCGACCTCGGTGAGGTTGTACTGGAAGTCGGGGCGCATGTGGATCTGCCAGCCTTCGGCGCGCAATTGCGGCAGTTGCTGCTGGACGAAATCCAGCCAGTCGCGCTCGCGTTCCAGCTCGAACGGCTCGCCAGCTTCGGCCGGTAGCGCTTCGCTCTGGCGCAGGGCTACCTGCAGACCGAGGCTTTCCAGGCGTTTGCGCAGCGTGGCTTCGGCTGCTCCGTCACGGATCAGGCGCAGGTTGGTTTGCTCATCCAGGCGCTTGACCAGGTCCTTGGCCGGCTTGCCGAAGACCTTGTGCCCGGCATAGTCGAAGGCCAGTGCGGCGCGGTGCTGGGTTTGTTCCTGCATGCGTCCCTTGCGTGCGTCGAAATGCACGCGCACCTGGCTGCCGAGGCTGAGGACGGCGGTGGGGGCAAGGCCTTCGAGGCGCGTTTCAGCCAGCTCCTTGTCCAGCACGATGATGTCTGACAGGTCGCTGCCGGCGCGCTGCTGAGCTTCAAGGGTGAGAAGGGCGGCAACCACGTGCTTGCAGTTGAAACCGACCGGGCAGTTGCAGTGGCCGGTCACGCTCCATTTGCGCCCATAAGGATGCAGCGTGATGCGTTGCTGGTAGGTCTGCCCACCTGAGCCCCGGCAATTGGCGAGCAGGCTGTGGTCCTTGAGGCTGAGCAGTTTGCTGCGCTTTTCTTCGGCGTAGCCGGTGCCACGGCGCAGGTCGCCCGCGCCGAATTCGGAACGCCAGTCTTCCTGGCGTAACAGGTGGATATCCAGAGGCATCAGCGAAGCCTCGTGGCTAAAGGGAATGGGCGCATGACTGGGCCGTGGCAATGCAAAGCCGCAGATTTTCGCATAGCCGCGTGACGATTAGCAGGCGTGGCGCAGAGATTGCCGACGGCAGGGCGGGTGGCGGCTTTCTCCCGCCCTATACGAATGCAGCGCGGTACTGTCTGGGCGTTGCACCCAATGCCTGGCGAAAACGGTTGCTGAAATGGCTGGCGCTGGCGAAGCCGCAGGCCAATGCCACCTCGCTCAGAGCAGGGGCTGGCTGACGTAGCATCTGGCAGGCTCGCGCCAGACGCCGAGCCAGCACGTAACGATGAGGTGGCAGGCCGAAGCTGCTCTGGAACATGCGCGCGAAGTGGTATTCCGACAGCGCACAGAGTGCGGCCAGTTGGCTCAGCGGCAGCGGCGTGTCCAGGTGCTGCTCGATGAACTCGCGCACACGCCGACGTTGCTGCGGTGCCAGTCCACCCCTGAGACGCAGCCCCTGACGTTGGCCAACCTGGTTGAGCAGGGCATGGTCGAGCAACTGGTGCGCCAGGCTGCTGGCCAGCAGGCGTTCGCCCGGCTCCTGCCAGTCGAGGGTGCACAGCTGGCGGAAGCGCGCGGACTGTTCGGCGTCTTCGAGGAAGGTCGCTTCTTCCAGTTGCAGGCTGCGCGGCTCGCGATCGAGCAGGGCAACCGCGCCAAGGGCGAACTGCTCCTGCTCTATATAGAGGTGGGCAAGCTGAATCTCGCCATTGATGATCCACGCCGACTGGTGTTCGGCCGGCAGGATGCACAGTTTGTCTGGCGCGCCCTTGTTGCCGGGCTGCTCGCGGCGAAAGGTGCCAGTGCCGCCGCTGAGGTAGCACGACAGCGTGTGATGGCTGGGGGCAAGGTAGTCACGCGCATCATGAGCGTTGCTCCAGCGGGCCACGGCCATGCCGTTGCCCAGCTCGGCCATCGCGTGTAGCCGAGCGTTGGGCGAGCGGCTCATGCTCTGGAATACCTGCAGATGTTCGAATTGCGCCATCACCTTCTCCCGAATGCAGCCATGCTACGCCTGCCAGTAGGCAAAACCAGAGGCGAAGAAAAAAATGCGCAAGTTTGTGAAATTCTGGGGTCGTAATTTCTGGAACGCCTTTCAATAGTGCTTAAGTTTTTTTGCGCCAACTCGCGGCGCGGCACGAGGACTCGGAGTATCGTGGTGGCCATTCAAACAATGATTCGCATCCCGGTGCCGTTCCCGATGAAATACCTGCGTCAGTTCGCTCTTGCCTCTGCCTTGATTACCCCCAGCCTGCTGGTTGCTGCGCCTTCGATCGATGATAAATCGGCCTTCATCGCCGACCTGGTAGGTCGCATGACACTTGAGGAAAAGGTCGGCCAATTGCGCCTGATCAGCATCGGCGGTGACATGCCGCGTGAGCGCATCCGCGAGGAGATGGCGGCGGGTCGCATCGGCGCCACCTTCAACTCGGTGGTGCGACCGGAGAATCGCCCGATGCAGGAGGCTGCCCTGCGTAGCCGCCTGGGCATCCCGGTGTTCTTCGCCTACGACATCATCCATGGTCATCGCACTACCTTCCCCATCGGCCTGGGCCTGGCGTCCAGCTGGGACATTCCTGCCATCGAGAACAGCGCCCGGATCGCGGCTTTCGAAGCCAGTGCCGATGGCCTGGACATGACGTTCGCGCCGACCGTCGACATCTCCCGCGATCCACGCTGGGGACGCACTTCCGAGGGTTTCGGCGAAGACCCCTACCTGGTTTCTCGTATCGCCACGGCCATGGTGCATGGCTTTCAGGGTAAGGATCCCAGCGACCCGCAGCGCATCATGGCCAGCGTCAAGCACTTCGCCCTGTATGGCGCGGTGGAGGGCGGGCGCGACTACAACGTGGTCGACATGAGCCCGATGCGCATGTACCAGGACTACCTGCCGCCTTATCGCGCCGCCATCGATGCTGGCGCCGGCGGGGTTATGGTGGCGCTGAACGCGATCAATGGTGTCCCTGCTTCGGCCAATACCTGGCTGCTGCGTGATTTGCTGCGCCGCGACTGGGGCTTCAAGGGGGTGGCGCTCAGCGATCATGGCGCGATCACCGAGCTGCTGCGCCATGGTGTGGCAGCCGATGGCCGCGAGGCGGCAAAACTGGCCGTCACCGCAGGTGTTGGGATGAGCATGGCCGACACGCTCTACGATCAGGAGCTGCCGGCGCTGGTGCGCAGCGGCGCGGTACCTCAGAGCGTGCTGGATGAGGCCGTCACCCATGTGCTGAACACCAAGTACGACCTCGGCCTGTTCCACGATCCGTTCCGCCGTATCGGCCGCGCCGAGGACGATCCCGCCGACGTCAATGCCGAAAGCCGACTGCACCGCGCCGATGCGCGGGCCATGGCGCGCGACTCCCTGGTGCTGCTGGAAAACCATGGCGACACGCTGCCCCTGAGCAAGAAGACCACTGTAGCGTTGATCGGTCCGCTGGCCGATTCGCCGGTGGACATGCTCGGCAGTTGGTCAGCGGTGGGCGTGGCCGAGCAGGCGGTGACCCTGCGCAAGGGCATGGAAGCGGCGCTCAACGGGCAGGGCAAGCTGCTCTACGCCGTTGGCGCCAACGTCACCGACGATGCCCATGTGATCAATTACCTCAATCAGCTCAACTGGGATCGCCCGGAAGTCGTGCTGGACAAGCGCACCCCGCAGGCGATGCTGGAGGAGGCGGTGCGTGTGGCAGCCCAGGCCGACGTCATCGTTGCTGCAGTGGGCGAAGCGCGCGGTATGTCCCACGAGTCGTCCAGTCGCACCCGGTTGGACCTGCCGGACAGCCAGCAGGCTCTGTTGCGCGCGCTCAAGGCCACCGGCAAACCGCTGGTGCTGGTGCTGATGAACGGTCGACCGCTGGCGCTGGGTTGGGAGAAGGAAAACGCCGATGCGATGCTGGAGACCTGGTACAGCGGTATAGAGGGTGGCAACGCCATCGCCGACGTGCTGTTCGGTGAGCACAACCCCGCCGGCAAACTACCGATCACCTTTCCGCGTTCGGTCGGGCAGATTCCCACCTACTACAATCATCTGCGCCTGGGCCGCCCATACACGCCCGGCACGCCTGGCAACTACACCTCGCAGTATTTCGAGGAGCCCAACGGTCCGCTGTATCCGTTCGGCTATGGTTTGAGCTACAGCGATTTCCAGCTGTCGGCGCCGAAGCTGTCTGCCGAGCGCATGGCACCGGGCGAGAAGATTCGCGTCAGCGTCACGCTCAAGAACGCCGGACCAAGGGCTGGCTCCACCGTCGTGCAACTGTATCTGCACGACGAGGCCGCCTCGGTGATCCGTCCGGTGAAGGAACTCAAGGATTTTCGCAGGGTCAAGCTTGGGGCAGGCGAGGCACGCGAGCTGAGTTTCGAGATCGACGAAGCCATGCTGCGTTTCTACAACGCCGGCCTGCAGCATGTCAGCGAGCCAGGTGCCTTCCGTGTCCAGCTAGGGCTGGACTCGGAGAGCGTGCAGGAGGCGCGTTTCGAATTGTTGCCACGCCAATGAGGGTGTGGCCCTAGGAGGCGAAAATATACTCGCTCGAGCACCTGTGCCGGACTTCACGATCTGGTAATAATGCGCAGAAAGAATCCGCGCATGCGGAGACGTCACCGTTCGGTTGGCTGTCTGCATTGTGCTCGCGCTGTATTTGTACCCTTCGCCCGTTTTCAACTCTCTGCAGCGGCCGCCCCCGGGCTTGCCGCTGCTTGTCAGTACGTGTTGCCCTGGAGGCTGTGTGTCGATGAGTCGTTGTTCTGGAGCCCGTATGGGCAAGGCCGGCAAGCTGGCCCTTTGTGTGCTCCCCCTGCTGTTCGCTGCCCAGGGCTGGGCCTTCGATCTGGATGATGTGGCGGTAAAGGCCAAGGCGCTTGCTGCCGAACGCTACAATGCGCCGCAAAGCAATCTGCCGGCTGCGCTGCGCGAATTGCCGTTCGCTGGCTATCAGAAAGTGCGCTTCCTTGAGGAAAAAGCACACTGGGCTGATGGCAAGACGCCGTTCCGGCTGTACTTCTTCCACCAGGGCATGCACTTCGATGTGCCGGTGAAGATCAACGAAGTGACCGCCGAAGGCACCCAGGAAATCAAGTACGACCCGTCGATGTTCGACTTCGGCGATCTCAACCTGAACCCGGATGACCTCAAGGATCTGGGCTTCGCCGGCTTCAAGGTGATCAACGAGATCAATACCAATGGTCGGCACGATGAGGTGATGAGCGTGCTGGGCGCCAGTTACTTCCGCATCGTCGGCAAAGGGCAGGTGTTCGGCCTTTCCGCGCGTGGCCTAGCCATCGACACCGCGTTGCCATCGGGTGAAGAGTTCCCGCGTTTCAGCGAGTTCTGGATCGAGAAGCCGCAGCCCGATCGCCGCAGCCTGGTGATCTACGCACTGCTCGACTCGCCGCGCGCCACCGGCGCTTACCGCATGGAAATCAAACCGGGGCGCGACAGCGTGCTCGAGGTGCAATCGAAGGTCTACCTGCGTGAGAACGTCGAAAAGCTCGGCATCGCGCCGCTGACCAGCATGTACCTGTTCGGGGCCAACCAGCCCTGGCCGCGCCCGAATTACCGCCCGCAACTGCATGACTCCGATGGCTTGGCCATCCATGCCGGCAATGGCGAGTGGATCTGGCGTCCGCTGAACAACCCGCAGCGTCTGAACGTCAGCAGCTATCGTATCGACAACCCGCGTGGTTTCGGTTTGATGCAGCGTGGCCGTGACTTCAACCAGTACCAGGATCTTGATGACCGCTACGAGCTGCGCCCGAGCGGTTGGGTGGAAACCGTCGGTGACTGGGGCGCCGGTCATGTCGAACTGGTGGAGATTCCCACGCCGGACGAAACCAACGACAACATCGTCGCCCTTTGGCGCCCCGAGAGGCTGCCGGCACCGGGCGAGTCGCTGGATGTGGCCTATCGCCTACACTTCAGCCGTGACGACGCCAAACTGCACGATCCGCAACTGGCCATGGTCAGCCAGACCCGGCTTTCGGAGGGTGATATCAAGCAGGCCAACCTGATTCGTCAGTCCGATGGCAGTACCGCGCTGGTGGTCGATTTCGTCGGTGAGGAGCTGGCCAAGCGTTCGCCTGACGCGGCGCCGACTGTTCAGGTCAGCGTCGATGGCAACGCCGAGTTGCTGGAAGACAGCCTGCGTTACAACCCGGTCAGCAAAGGCTGGCGCCTGATGTTGCGCATCAAGGTCAAGAACCCGGCGCAGCCGGTGGAGATGCGCGCTGCCCTGGTCGAGGACGGCAAGCCCTTGTCGGAAACCTGGAGCTATCAGCTGCCTTCCCATGAATAACACTCTAGACCCTATGCAAATCCAGGAGTATCTGGGAGAACTGCCGCTCGATCATGAGCGGCAGCAGGCCTTGGCTGATCGCGTCGAAGAGGAGGGCGGCGATCTTGCGACACTGCATCGCGCCCTGCACGAGGACGATCAGCTAGCGACCGAGCCCCAGGAGGAAACCCGCGAGATGCTCGACTCGGTGCCAGCCCGCCTGGCATTGGGCTGGCCGGATGCGCTCGAGCGCGGTTGCCGTATCGTCCAGGATCATCAGGGCCGTCCGACCATCGATTCGACGCCGCCGATCAAGCGCACGCGCATGGTGCCGGAGCCTTGGCAGATCAACATCCTCGATCGTGGCTGGCGCCGTCTGAAAGGCGAGAAACCTGCGCCGCGGCCGCGTACGCGTGAGAGCGAAGACTTCGCCGAAGAACGTTGGCGGCATGTTGCGGCGGTGCGCCGAACCGCACTGCTGGTGCTGATGATCACGCAGACGGTGGTCGCCACCTGGTACATGAAGTCGGTGCTGCCTTATCAGGGCTGGTCGCTGGTCGATCTTGGCCTAGTGTTCGACCAGCCGCTGCGCGAGTCAGCGCGGCAGATCCTGCCGTACGTGGTGCAGACCAGTATCCTGGCATTGTTCGCCCTGCTGTTCTGCTGGGTGTCGATGGGTTTCTGGACCGCGCTGATGGGCTTCTTCCAGCTGCTCAAGGGGCGTGATCGCTATAGCATCTCCGCGAGCAGTTGTGGTGATGAACCGATCTCGCCACGGGCGCGTACCGCACTGGTGATGCCGATCGCCAACGAGCACGTGCCGCGTGTCTTCGCCGGCCTGCGCGCGACGTTCGAATCGCTCAAGGCTACCGGGCAGCTCGATCATTTCGACTTCTTCGTTCTCAGCGATAGCAACGACCCGGATATCTGCGTGGCCGAACAACAGGCCTGGATGGAGTTGTGCCGCGAAGTGGAAGGCTTCGGCCATATCTTCTATCGCCGCCGTCGGCGTCGGGTGAAACGCAAGAGCGGCAACATCGACGACTTCTGTCGGCGCTGGGGCAGCAACTATCGCTACATGGTAGTGCTCGATGCCGACAGCGTGATGAGCGGCGATTGCCTGACCCGCCTGGTGCGCCTGATGGAGGCCAACCCCGGGGCTGGCATTATCCAGACCGCACCCAAGGCATCGGGCATGGACACCCTGTACGCGCGCCTGCAACAGTTCGCCACCAGCGTCTACGGACCGCTGTTCACCGCAGGGCTCAACTTCTGGCAGCTGGGTGAATCGCACTACTGGGGCCACAACGCGATCATTCGGGTCAAACCCTTCATCGAGCACTGCGCTTTGGCGCCCTTGCCGGGCACTGGTTCTTTCGCTGGCGCGATCCTCTCCCACGACTTCGTCGAAGCCGCGCTGATGCGTCGTGCCGGTTGGGGTGTGTGGATCGCCTACGACCTGCCGGGTAGTTATGAAGAGCTGCCACCGAACCTGCTCGACGAGCTCAAGCGCGACCGTCGCTGGTGCCACGGCAACCTGATGAACTTCCGGCTGTTCCTGGTGCGTGGCATGCACGCCGTGCATCGCGTGGTGTTCCTCACCGGCGTCATGTCCTACCTGTCGGCGCCGCTGTGGCTGTTGTTCCTAGTGCTGTCGACCTGTCTGCTGGCGATCCATACGCTGATGGTGCCGGAGTACTTCCTGCAGCCCAATCAGCTCTACCCGTTGTGGCCGCGCTGGCAACCCGAAGAGGCCGTGGCGCTGTTCTCGGCGACCATGACGCTGCTGTTCCTGCCCAAGCTGCTCAGTGTGCTGCTGATCTGGATCAAGGGCGCGGAAGCCTACGGTGGTCGTACGCGGGTGCTGCTGTCGATGCTCCTGGAGGCCTCCTGCTCGGTTCTGCTCGCACCTGTGCGCATGCTGTTCCACAGCCTGTTCGTCACCGCTGCTTTCCTCGGCTGGTCGGTGCAGTGGAACTCGCCGCAGCGTGTGGATGACTCGACCCCCTGGAGCGAAGCGTTCCGTCGTCACGGTACCCAGGTGCTGATCGGTATCAGCTGGACGGCACTCGTGGCCTGGCTCAACCCGGACTTCCTCTGGTGGCTGGCGCCTATCGTGGTGTCGCTGGTGCTGTCGCCTGTGGTGTCGGTGCTGACCAGTCGTACCGCGCCAGGACTGGCAGCGCGGCGCAGCAAGCTGTTTCTGATACCGGAGGAGCACAAGGTGCCAGTGGAGCTGAGCAACACCTCCGAGTACGAGCAACTGAACAGTTCGCGTGCGCTGCGCAAGGGCTTCCTGCGTGCCGTGGTCGATCCGCTGTACAACGCTCTGGTCTGCGCAATGGCCCGGGCCCGCCATGCCAAGGTGGTGCCCGCCGCCGAAGCGCTGCGCGAAGCGCGTATCGAGGAAATCCTCAGTGCCGGGCCTGAAGGCAAGGTCGAGGCAACCCGCTGGCGTCTGCTCAACGATCCTGACGGCATGGCGCGTTTGCATGCGCGCATCTGGCAGGAACCGCAATATCACGCCTGGCGCGAAGCGCTGCGCGACCCCTGATCATCACCGCAGGCTTCAGTCTCGACTGGAGCCTGCGGTGATGTCTTTCTGACATCCCTGCTAACATCTCTTCTGATCATGACGCCTGCTGGCGCGGCACCATTGGCTCTGGAATGGGTCTTTGGCTCAGGTGGCGGCATGAGGCCGCATAGATTTCATCATGACATTGGAGAGGAAGCACCATGTCGAATCTGCATGATTCCGCGCAGCGCTACGGCGCTGTTACACGCGGGCTGCACTGGGGGATGGCGGTAGTGCTGGGCTGGCAATTCTTGACCGTACTGGCGCACACCCTGATAGAAGAAAGCGCCCTGGATAAATTCCTCTGGGGCACGCACAAGGCGACGGGACTGCTGCTCATGGTGCTGGTGGTGCTGCGCCTGCTCTGGGCGCTGTACAGCAGCAGTCGTCGGCCTGCGCCAGTCAGCACGCTGGCACGTTTCGGCCATCTGGCATTGTACGGTCTGCTGTTCGTGATCCCCTTTATCGCGCTGTTGCGCCAGTACGGCTCAGGCCGGGAGTTCGTCGCCTTCGGTATGACCGTCATGCCGGGCTTCAGTGACGGCAAGATCGAGTGGATGATCGCGCCCGCCAGCTTGCTGCACGGCAACCTGGGCTGGCTGTTGTTGTTCATGGTGATTGGTCATGCGGCGATGGCCTTCGTCCATCGCCGGCAGGGCGGTGAAGACGTTTTGGCCCGTATGATCGGTCGTTGATCTGGCTGGCTATAGCGAATGTCTTACACGCCGTGGCGGTAAGCGTCGCTTTTGCCCTGTCGGTCAGATCCGTAATCTACACACATCCCCTGCAGCGATGGAGCGCTGAGGATCAAGGAAGATGACCAGGCCAAGATGGCTACCGACAGGATGTCGGATGGTTGGGAGGAAACCCGCTTCGGCGGGTTTTTTGTTGCCTGCGATTTTTCGCGGCAAGCATTCGGGGTGTCGCAAGCGATGCCACAGAGCGGGTCTGACGCTTTTATCCTGGCCGCAGAAGCTCAACCCAGTGTCAGGTGATTGCGACCGGCTTGTTTGGCCCGGTAGAGCAAAGCATCTGCTCGGCGGTACAGTTCTTCGCTGCTTTCGCCATCCATGGCCAGGCGTGCGCCCATGCTGACGGTGAGGTGGTCAGCCGTCGGTGAGGCAGCGTGGGCAATGTTCAGGGTGGCCAAGCCACTGCGTAGCGCCTCTCCGAGTGTTCGCAGCTGTTCAGCATCGCAACCATATAGCAACAGGGCGAACTCTTCTCCGCCCAGGCGCACTGCCATGTCCATGGGGCGACGGGCGAAATGCTGCAGCAGTCGACCTACCTGGCGCAGAGCCTCGTCGCCGGCCTGATGTCCGTAGTGATCGTTGAAACGCTTGAAATGGTCGATGTCGAGCATCAATAGCGGAACCGTGGCTGACTCGCGGTTGCCCTGGCGCAGGGCGAGATCCAGATGCTGAGTGAAGCTGCGGCGGTTGTGCAGGGAGGTGAGCGGATCGTGGTTGGCTTGCCAGTCCAACAGTCGCAGCAGTAGAAATTGCTCGCGCTGGGTGTGATCCCTGACATAGGCCCCCATTGCACAGATCAGCAGGGCCAGGCTGAAGATGAAGCACAGTCGCAGGTAATCGACCTGTTGCGCTTGCGCTAACAGCCACAGCCCAGGCAAGACAACCAGCGGTAGGCTGACCGCCGCCAGAAGCAAGTTGCTTCGATACGACAGGCCGAGCGGAAAGAACAGGGTGATTGCCATCAGTAGCAGCACGCTGTTGGAGATGGGAACGTTCAGATTTTCGTAGAAAATGATCGTCAGCGTGGTGCCTAGCACCAGGCTCAGCAGGGTGGCGCTGACCACCTTCGGGCCTTAGTGCTCACGGCTGCCGTTGAGCAGCCGCAGGGCGAGTAGACAGAGTATGAGGATGATTGAGCCGCGTACCAGTAGCAGGCTCCAGAGCGGTGCTGGATAGTCAGGGAAGCGTTGCCCAAGATCCAGGCGCATGACATCGACAAGGGTGAAAATCATCCATATACCGAGCCCCAGCAGCACGGCGATTTTCTGATAGCGCGCCTGCGCCTTGCTGATGTACTGGTGATATTCCTGTTCCAGTGGCTCGCTGAAACGCAAGAAACGAAAACCGCCGCGTAGCTGTTCGGCGTAACGGTTCTCCGGGATGGCACTGAGAGCTTCCGGGGCTGACTGCATGGCGACTCCTTGTTTCACTGAGCATAAGGTGCTCGGCGGGATCGTCAATCAGTAACGTTATGGCAAATGTCTTACACGCAGTGGCGCTAACCGCTGCTATTGCTATTGAGCCCCGATCATTAATCTACATACATCCCCTGCAGCGATGGAGCGCTGAGGATCAAGGAAGATGACCAGGCCAGGATTGGCTACCGACAGGATGTCGGATGGTTGGGAGGAAACCCGCTTCGGCGGGTTTTTTGTTGCCTACGATTTTTATACTGTGCCGGCGTCTTCACTTCTCCTTGCCGATGAATGCCAGCAGCGCGAGCAGCGGCAGGCCTGCCGCCAGCAGTGCAGTGCCTGACCAACCGAAGCGCTCGTAGATCGGGCTGGCCAGTGCCGAGCCGATGGCGCCACCGACGAAGATGCTGGTCATGTACAGCGCATTGAGCCGCGCGCGGCTCTGCGGCTCCAGGGCGTAGATGCTGCGTTGACCCAGCACCATGCTCATCTGCACCGCGAAATCCAGCACGATGGCGGTGACGATCAGGCCGATCCAGCCCAGCCCTGCGTCCAGCAGATTGGGCGCAAAAGCCAGCGGTGCCAGAATCAGCGCCACCAGGCTGGCGCGCCAAGTATGGCCGGCATCGGCCAGGTGTCCGGCGATAGGCGCTGCAACCGCGCCGATGGTGCCGGCGAGGGCGAACAGGGCGATGTCCTGTTGGCTCAAGCCCAGGTGACGCGACAATTCCAACGGCGCCACCGTCCAGAACAGGCTGAAGCTGGCGAACATCAGTCCCTGATAGAGCGCACGGCGACGCAGTGTCGGATAGCGGCGCAGCAGGTGAACGAGCGAAGCCAGCAGTTGCCCATAGCTTGCCTTGTGACTGGGGGCGTGGCGCGGGATGGTAGTGGCGATCACCAGGGTAATCACCAGCATCAGCGCCGCTGCCATCAGGTACACGGCGCGCCAACCGAATTCACCGGCTACCAGACTGGCCAGCGGCCGAGCCAGCAGGATGCCCAGCAGCAGGCCGCTCATGATGTTACCCACCACACGGCCACGGCTGGCTTCCGGGGCCAGGTTGGCGGCCAGTGGGATCAGCATCTGTACCGAAACCGAGCTGAGACCGATCAGCAGTGTCAGGCCAAGAAACACATCCGGCTGCCTCGCGAAGGCCGCCGCCAACAGGCAGAGAAGTGCGGCAGCAGTGGTGATCAGCATCAGTCGGCGGCTTTCCAGCAGATCCGCCAGGGGCACCAGGAACAGCAGGCCAATTGCGTAGCCGATCTGCGTCAGCGAAACGATCAGGCTGGCGCGCTCGGCGCTGAGGCCGACATCCGGGGCGATCAGATCGATGATCGGCTGGGCGTAATAGAGGTTGGCGACGATGGCGCCGCAGCACAAGGCGAACAGCAGCACCAGTGCCTGCGGCAGGGCTGGCGACTCGCTCGTCAGTGAGGAGGTCTGGCTAGTCATGATGAATCTCGATGAGAGGAAGCGACAGGCGCAAGGTTAGGCAGGTAAGGCCTGGCGGAGAATCCGTCGAACCGGCAACGCTGCGTTGCACGCCGTGCAAAAGCCCTTAGCTTTGCAGGAGTTCCTGGAGAAACTCGCTGAACGCGGCGATGCGTTTCGAACCCCGATGATTGGGCAGGTACAGCAGGTGGATGGTGCCTTCGTGCGGGCCAGGGGCAACTTCGTAGTCGGGCAGCAGGCGCTGCAGCTTGCCACTGTCCACATCATCGCGTACCAGCCAGTCCGACAGCAGTGCCACGCCCTGACCGGCCACGGCCGCCTGGCGCAGGACGTCGGCGTTGTTGCTGCGCAGGCGCCCCGTGACCGGCACCTGCACGGTCGTTCCGTCTTGCTCGAAGCGCCAGTAGTGCGCCGGGCTGCCGTAGTCGTACTGCAGGCAGGCGTGCGCCTGCAGTGCGTCCGGATGTTCGATGGGCGAGGTGCGTGCCAAGTATTGCGGGCTCGCTACCAGCCAGCGGCGAAAGCTGCCGACACGCTGGCTGACCACGTCGTCGCTGACGATGGAAGAACCCAGGCGCAGTGCCAGGTCGACCCGTTCGCTGAGCAGGTCGACCACATCGTCGGTCACGCGCAGGGTCAGCTCCAGTTGCGGGTGGCGCTCCAGCAGTTCGCCCAGGCGCGGGGCGATGATGCGTCGGGCGAACTCCACCGGCACGCTGACCGCCAGGCGACCACGCACCTCTTCGCCGTTGTCGGTCACGGCGGCATCGGCCTCGTCGAGTGCGTCGAGGATGGCCAGGGCGCGTTCGAAATACTCGCGTCCGGCCTCACTGACGCTGATCTGCCGCGTATTGCGGTTTAGCAGCACGCAGCCCAGCTCCTGTTCCAGTGAGTTGACCGCACGGGTCACCGACGAAGTGGCCAGGCCCAACTGCCGCGCCGCAGCGGAAAAACCACCGCAGCGAACGGTGGCGACGAAGGTGCGCAGAGCCAGCAGTTTGTCCATGGGAGCGCCTGAAGTGCCGATCAGCCTGAAGCTTGCGCGATTGGCCGGCTCGCTGCCAAGCACTGCGTGGCGCCCTGGGCCTTGCGCGTGTACCACAGTACACGGCTCACGCCACGGGTGATGGCCACGTAGGCCAGGCGCCGGGCTTCGTCCTGCATGGCCTGGTCGTAGCTGCCAGCGAAGAAGCCACAATGGGCGTAGAGCGCGTTGCGCAGCGGGTGTTTATCCGTCGGCAGGCAGTCGTCGAGGATGATCGCCACCTCGGCCTGCAGACCCTTGGCGCGGTGGATGGTCAGGGTTTTTACCGGCAGCGCCTTGTCCAGATGCGCGCGCACCTGCTGCAGCGGCTCGTTGCGCCGGCTCAGCAGGAGCACGGCGGTACGATCGGCGTTGGGGCGCTGGCTGACGTGCTGGCACTGCGCGGTGATTTCCTTGAGCAGCGCCGGCAGGCCGCTGGCCAGGTCGAAGCGCTGGATAAGCCTGACGCCATGGTCGCCCGGTTGCATGGCCTTGGCCGCGACGCAGGTCTTGGCCTGCTTGTCGTGTACCTCGGCCAGCATCTTCTCGCCGTCGCGAATCACCGGCTCGATGCTGCGGTAGTTGGTGCCCAGCAGCAGGGTGGTGCTCTTGCCGCGTCCCCGGCTGGGGAAGTGTCGGTCGAAGTCGATGAACAGCTCCGGCGAGCTGCCGCGCCAGCCGTAGATCGATTGCCAGTCATCACCGATGGCCATCAGGCTGATGCGTTCGCCCGCTGCGTGCAGGCGACGGTGTACGGCCTGCAGCCACAGCACGATCTGTGGCGAGACATCCTGGAATTCGTCGATCAGCAGGTGGCTCAAGGCGATCAGGGCGGGGCCGGATTTGCCGCCGTCGCTGCTCAGTTGCTCGCTCAGTTGCGCGAAGGCGCCGTTGAAACTGATCAAACTCTGGCTCTGTAGCAGCGCGCTGAAGTGCTGGTGAAAGCGCTGCATGGCCTCGATGAAATCACGCTCGCGGGGCGCGCAGCCCAGAGCTTTCACGTCCAGGCGCTCGAGACGAATACCCAGGCTCTCGGCGAAGTCGATCTGCCCGTGCAGCAGCTCGAACAGCGGCATGGCGGTGAACTCACCCGGCAGTTTGCAGGCGTCTAGTGGCGCCTTAGGCTTGCCCTGTGGCGGCTCTTCGGGTGTCGGCAGCTTAAGTAGGCGGTGGGTCAAGGCGCGAAAGCGCGCATCGTCGGCATAGGCGTTCTGGTAGGCCTGCTTGAGCAGGCGCTGCTGTGCGGGGCGCAGGCGCCCGCCAGTGAGCGGGTTATCTGGTTCGTCGCCGGGTTCGTCCAGTTGCTCGAACCAGCGCGGGTTGCCCAGGTGTTCCTTGGCCAGTGTTGCCATGGCCGCATGGAAGGTGCGCACGCATTGGTGTGCATTGTGCGGGTAGTGCCAGAAGTCGAGCAGACGTTGCAGGCGCTCGCGCAACTCGCTGCAGGAGGCGTTGGTGAAGGAAATCACCGTCAGGCGCTTGGGATCGACCTCCAGGTGGCAGAGCAGGAACACCACGCGCAGTACCAGCGTGCTCGATTTACCGGAGCCAGCGCCAGCGAAGATGCGTGCCAGAGGCGCACGGCAGAGGATCATCGCCCATTGTTCGTCCGACGGTGCGCCGATCAGCCTGGCGTTCACCGCCTGGGCCACGCGCTCGCGCATGGCCTGCACCTGGGTGTCCTCGATCTTCAGCCGGGTGGAGGGGTAAATGCCGGCAGGGCCAGGCTTGCCGCTGGCGGCCTTGCGGCTACCGGTTTTCTTGTTGCCGGTGGACTTCTTCTTGCTCTGCTTGCGCACGGGCTTGCGCGGCTGCGCAGCTTCGCGCTCGGCGCGCAGGTAGGCGGTGGTGCGGGGGAAGTAGCGGGCGAGGGCGCTGGACAACAGTTGTTTGTAGCGCGCGACGGCAGAAAGCATGCGGTGAGAATGACCTGACAGATAAAGCCCGCATGATAAAGCCTGCAGCGCGATGGCAGGCAACGATGGCGCTCTGATAAATGCGCAACTTTGTGCAAGCGCCTGGCGCGTATCGCTTCCAGACTGTACTCAGTCTTGGGAGATTCTCGATGAACCTGTCGCTTTACCTGCTGACCGTACTGATCTGGGGCACGACCTGGATCGCCATCAAATTCCAGATGGGCGAGGTGGCCGTTGCCGCCTCCATCGCCTATCGCTTCGCGTTGGCCTCGGCAGTGCTGTTCGCCATGCTCTGGTTCAGTGGCCGCCTGCAGCCGCTAGATCGCCGTGGCCAGGGCATTTGCCTGGTGCAGGGGCTGTGCCTGTTCTGCCTCAACTTTCTGTGTTTCTACACCGCCAGCCAGTGGATCCCCAGTGGCCTGATCGCGGTGATCTTCTCCACCGCCACCCTGTGGAACGCGATCAATGCGCGGTTGTTCTTCAAACAGCGTATCGCCGCCAACGTGCTGCTCGGTGGCGCGCTGGGGCTGGTCGGCCTTGGCTTGCTGTTCTGGCCGGAGCTGGCCGGGCACGAGGCCAGCCGCGAAAGCCTGCTGGGTATCGGCCTGGCGCTGTGCGGCACGCTGTTCTTCTCCGCCGGCAACATGCTCTCCAGCCTGCAGCAGAAGGCTGGGCTCAAGCCGCTGACCACCAACGCCTGGGGCATGCTCTACGGCGCGCTGATGCTGGTGGGCATCTGCCTGGTCAGCGGCACGCCGTTCGCCTTCGAGTGGAACGCGCGCTACGTGGGTTCGCTGCTGTACCTGGCGATTCCCGGCTCGGTGATCGGCTTTACCGCCTACCTGACCCTGGTCGGACGCATGGGCCCGGAGCGCGCGGCCTATTGCACGGTGCTGTTCCCGGTGGTTGCGCTGAACATCTCGGTATTCCTTGAGGGCTACCAGTGGACGACCCCGGCGCTGCTCGGCCTGGGCCTGGTGATGCTGGGCAACGTGCTGGTGTTTCGAAAACCCAAACCGGTGCTTGCTGAGGCCAGAGTGTAAGCGCGGCCAACCCGGTAGGGTGCGCCGTGCGCACCGTCGATCAGCTCCCGCGAATCAGCTTGCGCAGCATAAAGCGATTGGGGTGGCTGGCCTCCGCTACCTCGCGTGGCACTGGCAGCGGTTCGTTCTCCAGCCAGGCAGCGATCAGTTCGCCTGACAGTGGCGCGGTGATCAGTCCGCGTGAGCCGTGGCCGCTGTTGATGTACAGGCCGTGCAGCCAGGGGCAGGGCGCGTCTGGCACCTGGCGGGCGTCCTTGGCCAGTACCGCATAGGTTTCGGTAAAGGCTTCGGCATCAGCCAGCGGCCCGACTATCGGCAGGTAGTCCGGGCTGGTGCAGCGGAACGCGGCGCGGCCTTCCAGCGTTGCGGGGTCGACATGCTCGGCCTGCAGGCGCTCGGCCAGGTCAGTGGATATCTCCCGAAGTAGCTCCAGGTTGCCGGCGTGCTCGGCGATGCTGGGCGTGAGGTCGTCACTGTGGAAGTCGAAGCTGGCGCCAAGGGTGTGCTCGCCTTCGCGCGGTGGGGCGACGTAGCCTTCGGCGCAGACCACGGTGCGCAATTGACTGCTGAGCGAGTTGGCCGGCAGGCGGCTGATCTGCCCACGGATGCGCTTGAGCGGCAGATTCGCCTCTGGCAGCAGGCGGCCGATCTCAGCGGCGCAGGCCAATACCAGCACCGGTGCTTCGGCCAACACGCCGCTCTGTCCCTCGACGCGCCAGCGATCACTTTGCCGACTTAGGCTCAGCGCTTCCTGATAGGGGCGTAGCTCGATCAGCGGGTGTTGCACCAACTGCCGGCACAGCGCCGGCGGGTGCACCCAGCCGGCATCCGGGTAGAACAGGCCGCCGGCCGGTAGGCCGATGCCGGCCTGCTGCTCGGCTTCATCCTTCGTTAGCGCATGCAGCAGATCATTCGGGAAGGCCGCAGCCAGCTTGCTCTGGCGCTCGGCTTCCTTGGTGTCGAAGGCCAGTTGCAGCACGCCGCAGGCATCCCAATCGACGCCACGCTGCAGGCGTTCGAGCAGGCGGCGGGTGTGGCCGAAGCCGGCGACGATCAGCTGCGACAGTGCGGTGCCGTGAGCCGACAGCTTCAGGTAGAGCACGCCCTGGGGATTGCCGGATGCCTCGCGGGCAACATCGTCATGCCGCTCCAGCACAGTCACGCGCCAGCCGCGTGCGGCCAGGCTGGCGGCCGTGGCGCAGCCGGACAGGCCGGCGCCGATCACCACCGCGTGTTTTTCCTGAAGGCGAGCGGGGCGGGCGAACCAGGGCTTGTCGACGGTTTGCGGCCCACCGATGAACAGCCCTTTAGCCACCTCCCATTTTTTGCCCAGGCCGGGCACGCGTTTCATCTTGAAGCCGGCTTCATTCAGTGCGCGCCGTACCCGGCCGGCGCTAGAAAATGTGCCGATGGTTGTGCCGGGGGCCGACAGGCGCGCCAGTTCGGCGAACAGCTCGGGTGTCCACATCTCAGGGTTCTTCGCCGGGTTGAAACCGTCGAGAAACCAGGCGTCGATGCGCGCATCCAGTTGCGGCAATTGCTCCATCACGTCGCCGATCAGCAGCGTCAGCACCACCCGACCACCGGCTAACAGCAGGCGCTGGAACCCGGGGTGAATGGCGCGGTATTGAGTCAGCAGTTCTGCGCTGAACGGTGCCAGCTCTGGCCACAGGGCCAGGGCGCGCTGCAGGTCGTCGTGATGCAGCGGATATTTTTCGACACTGACGAAGTGCAGGCGGGCGTCAGCGTGCGCCTGTTGCTCGAACAACTGCCAGGCGCAGAGGAAATTCAGCCCGGTGCCGAAACCCGTCTCGCCGATGTTCAGGCATTCGCCGTCGGCGAGAGCGGCGAAGCGCGCTGCCAGATCGTTGTTGGCGAGGAAGACGTAACGTGTCTCTTCCAGGCCGTTTTCCTGGGAGAAATAGATGTCGCCGTAGCTGCGCGACAGAGGCTGGCCGCGTTCGTCCCAGTCGAGCTGGGCGTGATGGGTATCTGACATGGCTGGGTTCCGCTGGATCGTGCGGCGATTCTACCGTGCACAGGTGCCGTGGCGTTGGTGTCAGCGGGCAAAGCATTGGATGTTCCGTTAGGCTGTGAGGATCATTCCAGGGAGGTTGCTTTATGTTCGAGTCCGCCGAAATCGGCCGCAGTATCGACAAGGCCACGTTCGAGGCCGAAGAGCCGGCACTGCGTGAGGCGCTACTGGAGGCGCAGTACGAGCTCAAGCAGCAGGCGCGTTTTCCGGTGATCGTGCTGATCAACGGCGTCGAGGGCGCCGGCAAGGGCGAGACGGTGAAACTGCTCAACGAGTGGATGGACCCACGGCTGATCCAGGTCAGCACCTTCGATATCCAGACCGACGAAGAGCTGGCGCGGCCACCGGCCTGGCGTTACTGGCGACAGTTGCCGCCCAAGGGACGCATGGGCGTGTTCTTCGGCAACTGGTACAGCCAGATGCTGCAGGGCAGGGTGCACGGCAAGTTCAAGGACGCGGTGCTGGACCAGGCCATCGACGGTGCCGAGCGCCTGGAACGCATGCTCTGCGATGAAGGCGCGCTGATCTTCAAGTTCTGGTTTCACCTGTCCAAGCAGCACATGAAGGCTCGACTGGAGGCGCTTAAGGACGATCCGCTGCACAGTTGGCGCATCAGCCCGCTGGACTGGCAGCAATCGAAGACCTACGACAAGTTCGTGCGCTACGGCGAGCGCGTGCTGCGCCGCACCAGCCGCGATTACGCGCCCTGGTACGTGGTCGAGGGCGTCGATCACTATTACCGCAGCCTCACCGTCGGGCGCATCCTGCTCGAAGGCTTGCAGGCAGCATTGGCTAATCCGCAACGCACCCAGCTGCAACCGCATGCCGCGCCGCTGGTTTCCAGCCTGGACAATCGCGGCTTGCTGGCCAGCCTGGATATGACCCAGGCCCTGAGCAAGGACGACTACAAGGAGCAACTGGCTACCGAGCAGGCGCGTCTGTCCGGGCTGATGCGTGACAAACGCATGCGCAAGCACGCGCTGATCGCGGCATTCGAAGGCAACGATGCCGCCGGCAAGGGCGGCGCCATCCGTCGTGTCACCGGCGCGCTCGATCCGCGCCAGTACCGTATCGTGCCGGTGGCGGCGCCGACCGAGGAAGAGCGCGCTCAGCCCTATCTGTGGCGCTTCTGGCGACACATCCCGGCGCGTGGGCATTTCACCATCTTCGACCGCAGCTGGTATGGCCGGGTGTTGGTGGAGCGGGTCGAAGGCTTCTGCAGCCAGGCCGACTGGCTGCGCGCCTACGGCGAGATCAACGATTTCGAGGAGCAACTGGCCAATGCCGGAGTGATCCTGGTGAAGTTCTGGTTGGCCATCGACCAGCAGACGCAGCTGGAGCGTTTCAATGAGCGCGAGGAGATTCCGTTCAAGCGCTTCAAGATCACCGAAGAGGATTGGCGCAACCGCGACAAGTGGGACGACTACGCCGACGCTGTGGGCGACATGGTCGACCGCACTAGCACCGAGATCGCGCCTTGGACCCTGATCGAGGCCAACGACAAGCGCTTCGCCCGGGTCAAGGTGCTGCGTACCATCAACGAGGCCATCGAAGCGGCGTTCGCCAGGGATTGAAGCCTTGTCGCGGCTGAAGCCCCTCCCACAGGTTGTAGCGCTTCCGCGGGAGCGGCTTCAGCCGCGATGCTTTTGTGTCGCTCCCGGTGGCCCCGACATCGCCGCGTATACGCCGGATCAATGATGGTCGCATCCAGGGATGGGCTGGATTTATCTTCACGCCATTCGCCATCCAATAACAACGAGGTGCGTCATGCGTGAAGTGGTGATCGTCGATAGCGTCCGGACTGGCCTGGCCAAGTCCTTCCGCGGCAAGTTCAATATGACCCGGCCGGACGACATGGCCGCTCACTGCGTCGATGCGTTGCTGGTGCGCAACGGCATCGACCCGAAGCTGGTCGATGACTGCATCGTCGGCGCTGGCTCCAACGAGGGCGCGCAGGGCATGAACATCGGTCGCAATGTCGCCGTGCTATCGCGACTGGGCAATCCGGTGGCGGGTATGACCCTCAACCGCTTCTGCTCCTCGGGCCTGCAGGCCATCGCCATCGCTGCCAACCAGGTGGCATCCGGTTGCAGCGACATCATCGTCGCCGGCGGCGTCGAGTCCATTACCATGACCCTGAAAAGCATGAACATGGACAACCTGTTCAACCCGCTGCTGCAAAAGGACAACCCCGGCATCTACTACCCCATGGGCAAGACTGCCGAGATCGTCGCCAACCGCTACGGCATCACCCGCGAAGCCCAGGACGCCTACGCCCTGCAAAGCCAGCAGCGCACCGCGCGGGCTCAGGCCGACGGTCTGTTCGCCGACGAGATCGTGCCGATGTCGGTGAAGTATCAGGTCGAAGACAAGGCCACTGGCGAGAAGAAGATCGTTGATGGCGTAGTCGAGACCGATGACTGCAACCGCCCGGACACCACCCTGGATTCCCTGGCCAAGCTGCAACCGGCGTTCGACCCGGCTGGCAGCGTGACTGCCGGCAACGCCTCGCAACTGTCCGACGGCGCTTCCATGACCCTGGTGATGAGCCTGGAAAAAGCGCTGGAGCTGGGCCTGACGCCCAAGGCCTATTTCCGCGGTTTCACCGTGGCCGGTTGCGAGCCGGACGAGATGGGCATCGGCCCGGTGTTCTCGGTGCCCAAGCTGCTCAAGGCCAAGGGCCTGAGTGTGACCGACATCGACCTGTGGGAGCTCAACGAGGCGTTCTCTTCGCAGTGCCTGTACTGCCGCGATACGCTCGGGATCGACAACGATAAGTACAACGTCAACGGCGGTTCCATCTCCATCGGCCACCCGTTTGGCATGACCGGCTCGCGCCAGGTCGGCCATCTGGTGCGTGAGCTGCAGCGCCGCGAACTGCGCTACGGCATCGTCACCATGTGCGTTGGCGGCGGCATGGGTGCCACGGGGCTGTTCGAGGCGTATCGCGGCTAAACACCGCTGGCGCCACCGGCAACACGCATCGCATGAACGAACCGCGGTGCGCACGGCGCACCCTACGACATCGCGGCCCCACGACGGCCAGCGATGCGCTGTTTATACTCGCGCTCTGCCCAGTGGACGGAGCGCCTGCCGATGCCCTTTGCCGAAAATCTCATCGCCTTCACCTTGGCGGCCACGCTGCTGACCCTGACGCCGGGGATCGACACGGCGCTGGTGCTGCGTACCGCAGCGGTCGAGGGGCGGCAGCAGGCGTTTCGTGCGGCTCTGGGCATCAATGCCGGTTGCCTGCTCTGGGGCGCGGCGGTGGCCTTCGGCCTCGGCGCGCTGCTGGCGGTATCCGAATTCGGCTACAACCTGCTCAAGTATTGCGGTGCGGCGTATCTGGCCTGGCTCGGGCTGAACATGCTGCTGCGCCCGCGTACCTCGCTGGCGCCTGCTCAGGCGAGTGATACCACTGGCGCCAACTGGTTCCTGCGTGGCCTGTTGGGCAATGTGCTCAACCCCAAGGTAGGGATTTTCTACGTGTCTTTTCTGCCGCAGTTCATTCCGCAGGGGCAGCCGCTGATCGCCTGGACATTCGGTCTGGTGGGCATCCATGTGGCGCTCAGCCTGGTCTGGGCGCTTTTGCTGATCGGCGCTACCCAGCCGCTCGGCCACTGGCTGCGGCGTACGGCGGTGATCAAATGGATGGATCGCAGCACGGGGCTTATCTTCGTCCTCTTCGCCGCGCGTCTGGCCTTGAGCCGGCGCTGAGTCCGGACGTGGCCTCGTCATGAGGTACGCTGCGTCGGTGTAACAGAAAACCAGGCGGTGACGATGGATCGGTTTCAGGAAATGAGGGTGCTGCTGGCAGTGACCGAGGCCGAAAGCTTCGCCGGTGGCGCCAAGCTGCTGGGCATTTCGCCGCCTAGCGTGACCCGCGCCGTCGCGGCGCTGGAAGCGCGCCTCGGCACGCTGTTGCTGGCGCGCAGCACGCGCAGCCTGCGTTTGACCGAGGCCGGCCAGCGTTATGTCGAGGACTGTCGACGCATCCTGCTGGAGCTGGAAGAAGCCGAGGAACTGGCCGCTGGTGGCAGTGTGCGCCCGCGTGGACGACTCACCGTGACGGCGCCGGTGATGTTCGGTGAGCTGTTCCTGATTCCACGCATCGCCCAGTACCTCGACACCCACCCGGATGTGGAGGTCAATGCGCTGCTGGTCGACCGCGTGGTGAACATGATGGAGGAGGGCATCGACGTGGCCGTGCGCATCGGCTCGCTGCCCGAGGGCGATCACCCTGCATTGCAGGTCGGGCAGATTCGCCCGGTGGTGTGCGCCTCACCAGATTTTCTCGACCGCGTCGGGCGTCCGCGCCACCCGGATGAGCTGCGCGATTCGCCCATCGTCATGTCCAGCGCCAGCACCCTGCTGTCGCACTGGCAGTTCGTCGGCGCCGACGGTCCGTTCGGCTTCATGCCGCAGCCGCGCTTCACTGTCAGCTCCAACCAGGCGGCGATCAGTGTAGCGCGGTTGGGCTGGGGTTATACCCGCGTGCTGTCCTACCAGGTGGCCGCTGCGGTGGCGCGCGGCGAGATCGAACTGGTACTCGAAGCGTTCGAGCCACCCGCCTTGCCGGTACACATCATTCACCAGGGCGGCCGCCAGGTGTCGGCCAAGGTGCGTACGTTCGTCGACCACTGCGCCGCCAGTTTTCGCGCCGATCCAGCGCTGCGCGCGGCCGGAGCCGCGCCTGTGTCATGAGTCATCACCGCGAGATGCAGGTCTTCCTCGTCGTGGCCCAGGCGGGCAGCCTGGCCGCTGCTGCTCGCCAGTTGCAGCTGTCGCAGGCCACGGTGATGCGTACCGTAGCTGCGCTGGAAAGTCGTCTGGACAGCACCTTGCTACTGCGCGGGCCACGCGGTGTGAGCCTGAGCGCGGCGGGTACCGCTTTCGCCGACAGTTGCCAGCGCATTCTGCAGCGGGTTGAGGAGGCCGAGCGCTCGGTGACCGGCCTGCATGCCAGCCCCGTCGGACAACTGAACCTGGCCCTGCCGCTATTGATGACGCATCAGGTGTTGACCCCCATCGCAGTCGACTACCTGGCGGCATTTCCCGAGGTGAGCCTGGCCACTCTGGCGCGCGAAGAGCCGCCCAGATTGCTGGAAGAGGGCATCGACCTGGCCGTGGTGGTCGGCCATCTGCCCAGTTCGTCCGGCTTTGCCGTGCCGCTAGGATGGGCGCGACCGCTGGTCTGTGCGACACCTGACTATCTGCAGCGCTGGGGCTGGCCCGCCAGCCCGCAAGCTCTGCACGCGCACCGCACCATCGGCCGCTCTTTGACCGGTCATGCGGGGGAATGGCGTTTTGCGGACGGTGCGGTGAAGCTCGCGCCGCGATTGACCTGTAGCACGCCGCAGGCTGCGATCCGGGCAGCGCTCGCCGGTTTTGGCCTGACCCGCTGCCTGAGCTACGAGGCCTATCAGGAGTTGCAGAGTGGGCAGTTGCAGGCGGTGCTGGAAAGCTTCGCCGCAGCGCCTTTGCCGGTGCAGCTGTATTACCGCGAAGGACGCCGGGCTGCGGGACGGGTACGTAGCTTCCTCGACTTTGCCGTGCCGCGCCTGCGTGCTCATCCGGCGTTTCAGGCCTGATGTGAGAAAATTGCAGAAAGTGAAATAGTGGATTGTTCTTTGTGGTGATTCTTGTAGATATTGGATGGGGCGAAGATGGCTCCATCGTCGCGAAGGCAAGTCGTCATCGCGATGACCAACCCAATCTTCAAGGAGTCATCGCCATGTCCCGTCCCGCCATCAAGCTGTACAACTTCCCGCGCTCCGGCCATGCCCACCGTGCTGAGCTGATGCTCTCGCTGCTGCAATTGCCCACCGAGCTGATCTTCGTCGACCTGGCCAAGGGCGAGCACAAGACCCCCGAGTTCCTTGCCCTCAACCCTTTCGGTCAAGTGCCGGCGATCGATGACGGTGGCACCATCGTCAGCGATTCCAACGCTATCCTCGTCTACCTGGCCAAACGTTACGGCAACGACGACTGGCTGCCGCAGGATCCTGCCGCTGCCGCCCGCGTGCAGCGCTGGTTGTCGGTGGCCGCCGGTTTGGTAGCGTTCGGCCCTGCTGCTGCGCGCCTGGTTACCGTGTTCGGCTACTCGTTCAACACCGAAGAAGTGATCAATCGCGCTCATGCGCTGTTCACCGTGATGGAAGGCGAGCTGGGCGAAACCCCATTCCTCACCGGCGACAAGCCAAGCATCGCCGATGTCGCCAACTACTCCTACATCGCCCATGCGCCGGAGGGTAACGTCTCGCTGGAGCCCTATCCGAACATTCGCGCCTGGCTGGCACGCATCGAAGCGCTGCCGGGTTTCGTGCCGATGCCGCGTACCGCCGCGGGCCTGCAAGCCTGATACACAGCCGCTGCCGGGTGCACCGGCAGCACCTCTGAAGGAGGGCGCAGCATGCAACAGCTCCCCAGCCATCGGCAGTCGCCCTGGCACGCCGGTGAACGGCAACTGCAGGAAAAGGTTGGCGTTGGCGAACGTATGGAAGTGCTCGGGCAGAAGGTGATCCGCGACTACATGCCGGATCAGCATCGCGAGTTCTACCATCAGTTGCCGTTCATGATCGCGGGTGCTGTGGATGGCGCAGGCCAGCCCTGGGCTACGTTGATAGAGGGCGATGAGGGTTTCGTCACCTCGTCCGATTCACGTCAGCTGTCGTTCGACTTGGCCGCCATGGCGCTCGACCCGCTCGATCCGGCCACTGCCGGTCTGGTCAGAGGCGAGGCCATCGGCCTGCTCGGCATCGAGCTGCATTCGCGGCGGCGCAATCGCATCAACGGGCATATTCATCAGGCCTCTGCACAGCGTCTGGACATCACCGTGGAGCATTCCTTCGGCAATTGCCCGCAGTACATCCAGCTGCGCCATTACCGCCGCGTACCTGAACGTGGCATCGAGCGCCTGGCAGCGACCGAACTGGATGCGCGTACTGCCGAGATGATCCGTAGCGCCGATACCTTCTTCGTCGCCAGTTACGTCGAGCATGCCGATAGCCGTCGCTCGGTGGATGTCTCGCACCGTGGTGGGCGCTCCGGCTTCGTGCGGGTAGAGGGTAATCGCCTGACCATTCCCGACTACGCCGGCAACCTGTTCTTCAACACCCTGGGCAATCTCAGCGTCAATCCGCGCGCCGGCCTGCTGTTCGTCGACTTCGCCACGGGTGACGTGCTGCAACTGGGCGGACGCGCCGAAATCCTCCTCGACAGTCCGTTGATCAACCTCTTCGAAGGCGCCGAACGGCTATGGACACTCGACGTCGAGCAGGTGGTGCTGCGCCCGGCCGCGACTTCATTGCGTTGGGCCTTCGAGGAATATGCACCGACCAGCCTGATGACCGGCACCTGGGCAGAAACCGATGCGCGTCTGCGCGAGCGTGAGCAGCGCAATCAGTGGCAGCGCTGGCGCGTGCAGCATCAGCAGCAAGAGAGCGCCGACATCCGCTCGTTCGTGCTGGCACCGGAGCAGGGCGTTGCACCGCGCTTCGCCGCCGGTCAGCACCTGCCCATTCGCATCACCACTGTTACAGGTGAAACCCTGCTGCGTACCTACAGCCTGTCGAGTGCTCCATCGGACGGTCAGTTGCGCATCAGCGTCAAGGCGCAGGGTGTGGTCTCGCGGCACCTGCACGAACAGCTTCAGGTTGGCGATGTGCTGGAAGTGCGTCCGCCACTGGGCAGCTTCACCCTCAACAGTGACACTCATCGGCCGCTGGTGTTGATCGGTGCCGGTGTCGGTATCACGCCGCTGCTGTCGATGCTGCGCGAGCAGGTGGCGTTGGGACAGGGCAAGCGCATCCATTTCTTCCAGGGGGCACGGACGCTGAGCGACCTGCCGTTCCAGGTCGAGCTGCGCGAGTTGGTGCAACGTGCTGATGGTCTGCTGCGCGTGCATCGTGCCCTCAGTGCACCGGAGCAGGGCGCAGTGCTCGGACGCGACTATGAGCAGCATGGACGCATCGAGCTGGAGCAGATCAAGGCGGCGCTGTCGTTCGACGATTACGATTTCTACCTGTGCGGCCCGGCCGCCTTTACCCAGGCGATCTACGATGGCTTGCGCGATCTGAACGTCGCCGATGCACGCATCCATGCCGAGGCGTTCGGCCCCTCGACCCTGACGCGTCGTACGGACGGGCAGGTGACTGCTTTCATGCAGCCGCCGGCTGCAACCGAGCCGGTACCGGTGTACTTCACCACTTCGGCCAAGGAGGCACGCTGGATGCCGGAAGGTGGCAGCCTGCTGGAGCTGGCAGAGAACCGGGGTCTGACGCCAGAGTTCAGCTGCCGTGGTGGTTCCTGCGGCACCTGCAAGACGCGACTGATCAGCGGGCAGGTGCATTACCCGAACCCGCCAGCCGAGTTGCCGGAAGGCGATGGCGTGCTGATCTGCTGCGCGGTGCCGGCGCAGGGTGAGGATGGCGTTCAGCCCCTCGTGCTCGATTTGTGAGAGGGCCGAGACGATGAGCGCTGGATCTGAAAATCGTTACGTCTGGCCTGATGTTGAAGCGGACGATGCGTGCAACTCGCCTTGGAGTTACGGTCAGCACGAAGTGGAGGTCGGCTATCTGGCATCGCAGTTGTTACTGCCGCGCGAATTGCCGCGGTACGCACCTGAACGCTCGAGGTTCTGGCAACGCATGGTGCGGCGTTTGCGTGATTGGCCGTTGAGGGATTGGCGAGGTTTGCGGGTTGCTGAAGGGGCGGCTTCGGTGGCTCGGGTGAGGGCGCAGGCTGCGCTGGGCTGAGCGCTTGCTTGAAGCTGTTGCCGTTTCGATCGAAACGGCAACAGCCTCTGCTTATCCTTGCGGCTGCGCGTCTTCCAGCGCTTTGCGGTAGGCATCGGCTTCGTCCTGAGACGGGAAGATACCAACCAGCTCTCCATTCTGAATCACATCCCAGGCCACCAACCCCATGGCACGGGCTTCACGGGAAAGATGTTCGCTGTCACGTTCGTGCACGATCACGTTCATGCTTGTCTCCTCGTAATACGAATGCGGCTAAATGTCGCAGTTCGTTTATACGCCTCGTTAGCAAGCTTATTAAACCGGGGATTTTGCAAAGGACTGTTCCTTTAATGCAACGAACAACGTGATTTTCGTTTGGTCGTTTCCTCTCCGGGACGTTTTGAATTATTTTGAAATATTTGGCGGTGATCTGGCACCGAAAACACTGTTTCCGGTCACCCTGAATTACTGACGCCCATACTGCTGGCGATATTGCGCAGGTGTCAGCCCGGTCAGGGCCTTGAACATACGCCGCAGATTGGCCGGGCTACTGAAACCCAGTTCAGCGCTCAAGGTACTTAGCGGCGACGAGGTCATGGCCAGGCGTTCGCTGAGTTGGTAGAGCTTGATGCGCCGCGCATAGCTCGCCACTGGCTCACCGGTTTGCGCGCTTACCTTGCGCGCCAGGGTGCGTTCGGACATCGCCAATTGCTCGGCCAGCGCCTGCACCGTCAGTTGCTCGGCAGGCGTTTGCTCGATCAGTGCATGCAGGCGGCGTAATAGGCCCACGGGCTGCTGCATCAGGCTGGCGCCCTGAAACGCACTGTGCGGGACGGCCGGACGGGGCAGCACCATCAGCTGACTGATGTCTCTGAAGGACTGCTCACTGAGGTGTCGCTCGATCACCCCCTGAGCGATGGGCAAGTAGCCGTTCACCCCGGATGCAGTGGCTACGCCCACGGCGAACACGCAACTGCTCTCGCTCTGCCAGCGCACCCGCGCGAAGCGTTCACGCATCGCATCCGCCAGCCACCAGGTCACCGTTGCCGCCTGGCCGTTCAAACGGCCGCTGGCCGCAAGCAGGCCAACGCCGGTGCAGTAACTCCATAGCTGCACGCGTTTACCGACGGACGACAGCGCTTTGATCAGCGCGACATTGTCAGCCAGCACTGCCTCTGCCTGCTCCGCCGACTCGGCCCAGAAGCCCGGAATCAGCAGGGCATCGAATTCACGCGGATCGAGTGCGGCGCTCGCCTGCAGACTCATCCCATGGGCGCATGCCACTGGCCCGGCACGCTGGGCGATATAGCGAGCCTCGAACAGTTTTCGTCCACTTCGGCGATTGGCCGCGTGCAGCAGGTCGGCGAAGGCGAACAGCCCGGCCGGCATGCAGTCGGGATACAGCAGCAAACCAATGCGCATGAGTGGATGGCCTGAAATGAATCGAAGATGTCCAATACTGCCATTATTGCCCTGAAGCCGGATAGGCAGCATGGAACCCTCAGAACCCGAGGGCTTTTTATGAAGATTCAGCAGCTGCGTAACGCCACCATCATCGTCGAGTTCGGCCAGCACCGCGTTCTGGTCGACCCCATGTTGGCTCCCCAAGGCGCCTTGCCACCGCTGCGATTGTTCGGCGCCCGTCAGCGTAATCCGCTGGTCGAGCTGCCAGTCAGTGCTCGCGCCGCGCTGGAGTCGGTCACCCACTGCCTGATCACCCATTGCCAGAAAGGCCATTTCGATCATCTGGATCGTGCTGGTGTGAGGTGGCTGCGCGAACGCAAGATTCCGGTGATCTGCACGCCACATGATGTGGACTACCTGGCGCAGCGCGGCCTGAACGTCCGGCCGCTATTGTCGGAACACGAATTTCCCGGCCCGTTTCTCGGTGGGCTTATCCGCACCATCCGCTGCACCCATGGCCGCGGCCTGGTCGGGCGCCTGATGGAGCACGGTGTCGGTTTTCTGATCGAAATACCGGGCGAGCCGAGCCTCTATCTGGCCGGTGATACGCTGCTCACCGACGCGGTACGGGCCTGCGTGCGCGAGCATCGGCCTGCTGTCAGCGTGGTGCCTGCAGGTGGCGCGCGTTTCGACCTGGGCGGCGACATCATCATGGGCATCGACGAGGTGATCGAGTTCGCCCAGTTGAGTGGCGCGGCAGTGGTTGCCAATCACCTCGAGGCGATCAGCCACTGCCCGGTCAGCCGCTTGGCGTTGGCTGAGGCTGCTAGCCACGCGCAAGTCGAGCTACTGATTCCGCAGGATGGCGAGGTGCTGGAATTCTGAGTGGTGGGGCGTAGTCACCGCGCCTGTCGCCGCGCCATCCGACGGCGATATTGGCGAGTACGGAAGAGGTCTTTCACCTGCTGCGTCACCAGCGTCCACAAGGGTGATACGCCGGGCTGGGAGTCCCGGCCCTGACTGAGCTGGTGCAGCTGGTACTTCACCACCGCCATGTTCGCCAGCGAGGCCAGCACCTTGTTGTTCCAAGTGATCGGCGGCAGCTGGGGAGCGCTGCCGAGGCCGAGCTGCCAGTCACGCGGCAGGTTCGGGTCGATGGCCAGGGCCGTGCCGATGCCGACCATCTCGATGCCGCTATCCAGCACCTGTTGTGCAACCGGTGCACGGCGGATACCGCCGGTGACCATGACTGGCATGCTCGCCACCGCACGAATCTCACGGGCGAATTCAAGGAAGTAGGCTTCGCGCGCCAGGGTGCGCCCATCGCGGGCCTGGCCCTGCATGGCCGGCGCTTCGTAGCTGCCACCGGACAGTTCGACCAGATCCACATTCAGTCCATTGAGCAGGCATACCACCTGCTGCGCGTCCTCGGCGCTGAAGCCGCCGCGCTGGAAGTCTGCCGAGTTGAGCTTCACTGCTACGGCGAAGCCCGGCGACACCACGGCACGCACCGCCTTGACAATCTCCAGCAGCAGGCGCGCGCGGTTTTCCAGCGAGCCGCCCCATTGGTCGTTGCGCTGGTTGGTCAGTGGCGACAGGAACTGGCTGAGCAGATAGCCGTGCGCCGCGTGGATTTCCACGCCCGTGAAGCCGGCCTGCTCGCCCAATTGCGCGGTGCGGGTGAAGCGTTCGATCACGTCCTGAATCACCGCCGGGGTCATTTCCTGCGGCGTGGCGAAACGCTTGGACAGGTTTCCCAGCTCCAGCGCTACGGCCGAAGGCGCCCAGGTTGGCTGGCCAAGGTTGGACTGCATCTGCCGGCCGGGATGATTGATCTGCAACCAGAACTGCGCCCCTTTGCCGCGGCCGATGCGTGCCCAGCGTTCGAAACGGGCCAGTTGCGCGTCGTCTTCCAGCACCACGCCGCCGGGACCGGTCATGGCGCGGCTGTCGACCATCACGTTGCCGCTGATCAGCAGACCTGCTCCACCGTCGGCCCAGGCCTGGTAGAGGCGAATCAGGTGCTCGGACGGTGCGTGGTCGGCATCCGCCATGTTCTCTTCCATGGCCGCCTTGGCGATGCGGTTGGGAATGGTCGAGCCGTTGGGCAGGGCAAGGGGATCGAACAGGTTCATGGGCGCTTTCTCGACTGAAGGTGCAGCGACCTTAACTTTAAAGCTCACTTTAATGTCAATGGGTTTCGCACGCGACGTCGAAGCGTGGCCGCGCCGCCAACGCTTTTCGTAGGAGCCGGCTTGCCGGCGATGCTTTGTGCTTTCAAGCAGATCGCCAGCAAGCTGGCTCCTACAGATGTAGCGAGCACTCGCTTATTTCTTCGTGCGCTTGGGCGCCTCGCTCGGCTCACCCAGATTCATCTTCGATAGCACCCGCCTGGCGTTGGCGGCGCAGTCGATATCGTCCGGTTTGCTTTCAATTTCGTCGATCAATGCCAGCAGGTGCGTCTTGCTCTGCGCCAGGCGCTGTTCCAGTGCCTCGATGTCTTGCACTTTTGCTTGCAGGGTGTCGAGCAGCTTGCCGTGTTGCCATTGCGTCAGATCCTGCGGCAGCAGGGTGCGCAACTCGTCCAGGCTGAAGCCGGCTTGCTGGGCGGTGGTGATCAGGTTGAGCACCATCACGGCTTGCTCCGGGTAGCTGCGATAGCCGTTGGCCTGGCGCTCCACCAGCTTGAGCAGGCCGATGCTTTCGTAGAAGCGAATGCGCGAGGCCGCAAGGCCTGTGCGTTGCGCCAGTTCGCCGATCTTCATCTGGGTATATCTCGGTGGCAGGAGCGTTGTGAGCTCAAGGTTAACTTTAACCTTCGGCTTTGGCCATGAGGCTGCAACACCGGCATAACGTCTATGCTTGCCGAGCCCCCCCTGATCAGAGCCGCTCTTAAACTGCATCCCCTCCAGCAGGTACAACCCGTGAAGCACTCGATACTCATCGCCGCGCTGCTCTGCCTGCTGATGGGGGCGCTTGCCAGAGCCGAGACGTATCAGCTCGTCACCGAGGAATGGGCACCCTACAACTACCGGGAGAACGAGCACATCACCGGCATGGCCACGGAGGTGGTGCGAGCCATCATGGCGCTGACCGGCGACGACTTCGAGATTAGAATGAGGCCCAGCATGCGTGCCTCTCGTGTACTGCAGACTCAGCCCAGAACCATCATGTACTCGATGTTTCGCACGCCAGAGCGCGAGTCCTTGTTCAAGTGGGTCGGGCCCATCGCCGAGGAATCCATCTACCCCTACCAGTTGGCCATTGCAGCGCAGCCGATCCACACCCTGGAGCAGTTGCTGCACACCCCACGTATAACCACCCGGCACGCCGGCCTGGTGCCAACGATGTTGGCTTCGATGGGGTTCGACAACCTCGACACGAGCGCAACGGAGAGTGAGCAGCTCTACCGCATGCTGTTGGCCGGGCGTACCGAGGTAATCATCGGCGACACCGACGCAGGCGTGGCCTATTACAGTCGCCAGCTGGGTATCGCCCCGGGCTCTCTCAGGCGGGTGCCCATCGAGCTGTACCGCTCCTCGCTGTATATCGCCTTCAGCCGCGATAGCGACGATGCGCTGGTCGTGGCCTGGGCCAAGGCGCTTGAGCATCTGCGTGAAACGGGTGAGCTGGAGCGCATTCATGGTAACTATCGCTAACCTCTAAGCCCTGAGCGGTGGCCAGACATTCGGCCACTGTCAGCTGCTCGGCGAAACCGCCGTGCCCATTAGGGCCAGAGTGCGATAGCCGCCGACCAGTCTCGCCTCGTACAGGTATAGCCATGAGCATGAGCATGAGCATGAGCATTTTCCGACAGCGAGGAGCGAGACTGCATACAATGAGCGCCTGATCATTCCAGGCCATCAACATGGCTGCTGCGACCAAGGAACCCGCCCCATGGCCTCCCCAGACAAACAGAAGAAGCGCGCCCAACGGGCCAAGACCAAGGCCAAGCAGAACCGCATGGGCAAGCCCAAGGCGCAGGCCAATGTCGTCCACCCGATTCTCGCCAACCCGCTGATCAACGAGCCGTTCGATGATGTCGAGATCGACCTGAGCACCTTCGATTTCAAGGATATCGAAGAGAATGGCTTCGACCCTGCGCACTTCGATGACCTGTTCCAGGCGATGAAAGCCGGCGAGGGCATCAGCCTGCTTGCCCTGTGCCTGATATTCCTGCAATACCCGGTGCTGGAACTGGTGGTCGCCGAGGAGTCGGAAGAGGCTGCGACCGATTTCATGATGGGCCTGCTGATCGTCTACCGTGGCATCTTCCACGATGAAGACGAAGACGCCGCGATCGCCTGGATCGGCAGCGACGCCTTCCAGAGCGCCTACAACGAAGCGTCGCTGATTCTGCAGAAGAAGAACGCCTCACGCTAACCACTGATCCCGGCCCGCTGGCGTGTCGCATCGCGGCTGCCCAGCAGTGCCGGTAGTTCGAGCAGCAAGGCCAGCAGCACTGCGCCAATCGCGACCGTGAACAGCAGGCGATAGTCCTCCTGGCTGGCGGAGAACAGCGCCGAATAGGCATAACCGGCCAGCGCCTGGAAGGTGGCGAAGGAGATGGTGGCGCGGCTCCAGGTGGCGTTCTGCCGGGCATGGCCCTCAACCAGTTGATGCACGCGCGCCAACGCCAGCGGCACGATGCCGGGTGGGAAGGAGCCGATCACCAGCACGGCGGCGCCGAGCACATGCAGGTCACGACTCTCCACCAGTACGGCAAGGGCCGTGGCTTGTATCAGCAGGACCAGGCGTATCGCGGCGCGGGCACCCAGGTGGTCGGCCAGGTAGCCGTATACCACCGGGCCGACGATGGCACCGACGCCATACAGCGTCCATATCAACGCACCGCTGTGGCTCCCTGCGCCCAGGCCGCGACTGATGTAATCGACCAGAAACATCATCGGCGCCACCAGGCTGGTCGCCATCAGCGCGTACTGCGCGAACAGCAAACGCACGCCACCTGCGCTCTGCGCTGGCGCATGCGGGGCTGCGGGTTGTGGAGCTTGGGCGAGGTCGTCTGGCCAGCCGCGCCAACTGCTCAGTGTCAGCAGCAGGGCGACCACGGCCAGGCCGATCCAGGTGGTTGCCAGGCCTTGAGCCAGCAGTACCGGCACCAGTGTGCCGGAGCCGGCGATGCCCAGGCCCAGACCGAGGAAGATCGCGCCGCTGGCCAGCCCGCGTCGACCTGCTGCGACATGCGGCAGGATGCTGCTGGCGGCCAGCACCATGATCACGCCACCGGCGATGCCCGAGAGCAAACGCCAGGAGAAGAACCAGGCCACTGACAGCGGCCAGGCGCAGGCAAGAAACGCCAGGCTGACCAGTAGCATCATCGCCCGCAATACGCTGGCGCTGGAGTAACGCGCGGCGAGCGGCCGGCCGATCAGCGCGCCGACGAGATAGCCGGCCAGGTTGGCGGCGCCCAGGTAGACCACTGCCGAGGCGGAAAACCAGTGCGCCTCGATCAGCGATGGGATCAACGGGGTGTAGGCGAAGCGGGCCAGGCCGATGCCCACCAGGCTGGCGCACAGGCCAGCCCAGATCGGCATCCACAGCGAGCCTTGTGTGTGGTTGTTCATGATCGTCCCCTGAGCGTCCGGCGGACGCCATCGAATGAGATGGCACGATCATAGGAGGCTTGACTGAAGAAATAACGCAGCGTTATTAACGTTCACTAATGCAAAAATGCATCAGAGAGAGCCTGCGATGAACTGGGACGATGCTCGCGTATTTCTTGCCCTGTGCCGTGAACAGACCTTGCGCGGTGCGGCTCGTGTACTGGCCGTGGATCAAGCCACGGTCGGTCGCCGGCTCGCCTCGCTGGAGCAGTCCCTCGACGCCACTCTGTTTCTGCGCACGTCAGCCGGCTACGGCCTGACCAGTGCGGGAGAGCAGGCGATGAAGGCGGCGCAGGACATGGAGGCGGCGGCAGCCGATCTGCAGCGTCGGATTCTCGGTATGGACGAGCGCATGAGCGGTGAAGTGCGCATCACCACCACCGACTCCTTCGCCGTCGACTTCATCATGCCGGCCATTGCTGCGCTGCGCCTCGAACACCCTGGCATCGAGGTCAAGCTGCATGCTTCAACGCAATTGCTCAACCTCAACAAGCGCGAGGCGGATATCGCCGTGCGCAACCTCAAACCGGACAACCCCGAGCTGATCGTGCGTCGGCTCGCTCGTTGGAGCAGCGCCGCCTTCGCCTCGGCGGACTATGTCGCCGCGCGCGGCATACCCGAGCCGGGCGCTGCCTTCGCCGGTCACGACCTGGTGCTCTATCAGCCCTACCTGGACAGTGGGCGCGAGGTCACACTTGGCGCCGAGCCAATCACCCACGGGCGTATCGCCATGACCTGTACCTCGAGCTTGATGGTGCGCCGCGCACTGGCTGCCGGCATTGGTATTGGCGAGGTGCCGCTGCCTCTGGGCCTGCGCGACGGTCTGGTGCGGCTGTGGGCGGATCGTGAACACGCGCCCTATGACATCTGGCTGGTCACCCATCGGGACGTACGCCACACCGCGCGGGTTCGGGCAGTGATCGATGCCATCGTCGCTGCCTTTGGTGCGCTTTGACGGCACGCCTCGCGTGTAGGCATCAGCCCTTGAGCGCCGCCTCGATCCTGGCGATGTCGATCTTGCTCATGGTCATCATCGCCTCGAAGGCGCGCTTGGCCGCCGCACGGTCGGGGTTGGCGATGGCAGCGCTGAGGATGCGCGGAGTAATCTGCCAGGAGATGCCCCATTTGTCCTTGCACCAGCCGCACTCACTGGCCTGGCCGCCGTCGTCGATGATTGCGTGCCACAGGCGATCCGTCTCTGCCTGATCGTCGGTGGCGACCTGAAACGAGAACGCCTCGTTGTGCTGGAACACCGGGCCGCCGTTGAGTCCCAGGCAGGGAATACCCATCACGCTGAACTCCACCGTCAGCACATCGCCCTGCTGGCCACTGGGGTAATCGCCGGGCGCATGGTGGACCGCCAGCACGGCGCTCTCGGGAAAGGTCCTGGCATAGAAGGTCGCAGCCTCCAGCGCGTCGCGGTCGTACCAGAGGCAGATGGTGTTCTTGCTGGTCATCCTGAGTCTCCCACCGTGGGTTGAGACTCAGGAGTCTAGACGGCCGCGTAGCGCTGGCTTGTTCTTGCCTGTTCGTCGTTACGGCTGCGGCTCTCTTGTCCAGAACATCGAGAACTGATCGAACGGATAGCGCTTGCCGTCGTAGCGGACCGTGGTGCTGACCCTTCGTAGCACCGGCTCCTGCCAGCCTGCACGAACTTGAGCGGTTACCACCAGGTCGGCGTAGCCATGGGCTTGCTTCGGCCCAAGGCCCAGCGTCAGGTCGGCTCGCTCCGATTGGAAGTCACTGCCCGTGACACAGGACGTGCCCTTTACCGTCGTCCACGAGTACAGATAGGTGGCAAACACCGGCCTCAGCCGAGGCCCGTCCGGCACCAGCAGCGTCAGCAGGTTATTGGCGTCGGCATCCGGACAGCTCGCCCCGCGAGCGACACTGCGCACCACCACACCGAACGCGCGAACGCCTGGTGCAAGGTGATAGCGCGCGGTATCCAGCCAAAGACTGTTTGCATCGATTTCCAGCGCGGCATCTTCGCCAAGGTAGTCGTCATGACGTTCGCGCAATTGCCCGCTCTGCGTGTCCACCTTCGCCACCAGCCAGTTGAGATTGCGCTCGCCCGCTGGCGCTGCGTCCTCGGCGTCACGATAAGCCAGGGTCACCACGGACAACGCCGGATCATCCGGCCAGGGTTTGCAGGCAGCCGCCACCAGTGGCCCGTCGCCGCGCCCGTCAGGGGGCGTCCACCCGCGCTGTCCCAACTGGGTGGCCAGTGAATCCAGCAATGCAGCGTCGCAAGGTTGTGGCTGGCGGGTATCGGCATGCGCGAGAGGCAACAGGCAGAGCGCCAAGGCGGGGAGGATGCTAGGTAAACGGTCCATGTTGGTGAGTCCTTGTTCGGCGCCATTCGTTTGAGCGGAAACCGGGGAGAGGGGGTGGCGACTTTACGCTGAAAGAGGGGAGAGGGTGGAGTAGCTGGACTATGTGGGGACTGCTATCGGCCGATTCTGTTGAAAAAGTAG
>NZ_PJLX01000011.1:0-182300 GCF_002843095.1 Pseudomonas sp. YY-1
CAGATCGCGAAAGCGGTCTGGGGTTTCTTCTATCTGCGCAAAAAATGGTGTGTGGCGGTGAGAGTCCCGGGGCGCCGGCCGCCGGAGCGCCGGCCGGAACATCGTCAAGCTCCTATACGAAACCTCTGATCGCACACGCGGTCTGGGGTTTCTTCTTTGTGGCGTGGAAAATGTGCTCAGGCCATCGCGTTGGGGGCGCTGCGCGCACCGACCAAGATGCGGTGGCCGTGGTGCACATGGCGCACCCTACGTAGCTTCGCGAGCAGAGCTCGCTCCTACAGGCTTGGGGCACGCACCAATAAAAGCGCCGCTCGGGTAGAATGCGCGAATTCTGCTGGGGACTTTCATGTCTGACTCGCCGCGCGAACCGTCCTTGTCATCCTTGCCGATCGAGCAGTTGGTCGCCTGCCATGAGTGCGATCTGTTGATGCGTAAGCCGGTGTTGCAGGATGGCGAGAGTGCCGAGTGCCCGCGTTGTGGTTATGAGTTGTTCAGCCACCGTCACCATGTGGTTCGGCGCAGCCTGGCCTTGGTGCTGACGGCTCTGCTGCTCTATGTCCCGGCCAACTTCCTGCCGATCATGCAACTCAACCTGCTGGGGCAGACTTCGCAGGACACCGTCTGGAGCGGTGTCATCGGGCTGTATGAAAGCGGTATGCAGGGCATCGCCGTGGTGGTGTTTCTGTGCAGCATGGCGGTGCCACTACTCAAGCTGCTTTGCCAGTTGTTGGTGCTGCTCAGTATTCGCATCGACTTTGGCCGTAGCTATGGATTGTTGCTCTACCGGATTTACCACCACATGCGTGAGTGGGGCATGCTCGAGGTTTATCTGATGGGCATCCTGGTGGCGATGGTGAAACTCATGGATATGGCTGACCTGAGTCTTGGTCTTGGCCTGTTCTGTTTCATCGCGCTGTTGCTGGTGCAGGTCTGGCTGGAGGTCACCATGTCGCCGCATCAGATTTGGGAAGCCTTGTCCGGGGAGGATATCCATGCGGGCGATTGAGGCTGGATTGCTGGTCTGTCACGAGTGTCATCAACTCAATCCAGCCGACGACGCGGCCAAGCACCAGTACTGCAGTCGCTGTGGTGGGCAGATTCATGCCCGTCGTCCCAACAGCCTGATCAGGACATGGGCATTGTTGCTGACGTCGGCGATTCTCTATATCCCAGCCAATTTGCTGCCTATCATGACGGTCAACAGCCTCGGCAAAGGTTCACCTGCGACTATCATGGGCGGCGTACTGGAGCTTATCCACTTTGGCATGCTGCCGATTGCCGCGGTGGTATTTATCGCCAGTATTCTGGTGCCCACCTTCAAGCTGGTGGGCATTGCCCTACTGTTGTATTCGGTGCAGCGCCATCAACCGATGTCTGCCAAGCAGCGGATCCTGATGTATCGCTTCATCGAGTGGATTGGCCGCTGGTCGATGCTCGATATATTCGTCATCGCCATTCTGGTGGCGATAGTGAATTTTGGCAGCCTGGCAAGTATCGAAGCTGGAGCTGGTGCTGCCGCCTTTGCCAGTGTGGTGATACTGACCATGCTGGCTGCACTGACTTTCGACCCTCGCCTTATCTGGGATAACACGGAAACCGATCATGACTGACCTTCCTCTGGCCAAGACGCGCCCTGCTTCGAATTGGTCAGCCATCTGGGTTCTGCCGCTTATTGCATTGCTTATTGGCGGCTGGTTGGCGTGGCGCGCATACAGCGAAGCCGGCATACAGGTGGAGCTGATATTCGCTAGCGGCGAAGGCATTCAGGCTGGCAAGACCGAACTGATTTACAAGGGCATGGCAGTGGGGAAGGTAACGGCCACCAGTCTTGATCAGAGCGGCAAGAATCGAGGCGTTGTCGCTCAGTTGGAGGTCAATAAGGAGCTTGAGCAGTATCTGCGTGAGGGCACTCGCTTTTGGCTGGTCAAACCCAACGTCAGTCTGGCCGGTATCAGCGGTCTGGAGACACTGGTTTCCGGTAACTACATTACCTTCAGCCCCGCTACTGAGGGGGAGCCGACCTATAGCTTTACCGCTTTGGCTCAGGAGCCCCCCATGGGGGACGATGTCCCGGGGCTGCACATCACGCTCAAGGCAGAGCGGCTTGGTTCGCTCAATCGGGACAGCCCGGTTTTTTATCGGCAGATCCAGGTTGGTCGAGTGAAGAGCTACATCCTCAGTGACGATCAGAACACTGTTGAGGTGAAGGTCTTCATCGAACCCGCTTATGCGCATCTGGTGCGTAAACATACGCGCTTCTGGAATGCCAGCGGGATCAGCGTCGATGCCGACCTCTCCGGGTTCAAACTGCGTAGTGAGTCATTGGCCAGCATCGTCGCTGGCGGTATCGCCTTTGCCACGCCCGAGCATCGCAAGGACAGCCCGCCCACCGATCCAGCCCTGCCGTTTCGGCTTTATGAGGACTACGACGAGGCTCAGGCAGGTATCAAGATCGTCGTGAGACTCAGCGATTTTGACGGGTTGCAGGAAGGCCGAACGCCAGTCATGTACAAGGGCATCCAGGTCGGTTCGCTGAAAGCCATGAAGGTTGACCGTGACCTCAATAGCGCCACGGCCGAGCTGACGATCAATCCACTGGCCGAAGAGTACCTGGTGGAGGGCTCGGATTTCTGGGTGGTCAAACCCTCCATTTCGCTGGCTGGTATCACCGGCCTGGAGGCGTTGGTCAAAGGTAACTACATCGCTGTGCGGCCGGGAGAAAAGGGCAATCCGCCGGCACGCAACTTTGTCGCGCGGAGCAAGGCGCCGCCTTTGGATCTGGGGGCACCGGGACTGCATCTGGTGCTGTTCACCGATCAGCTCGGCTCTATCGAGGTCGGTAGTCCGGTGCTCTACAAGCAGCTCAAGGTGGGCTCGGTGCAGAGTTATCAACTGGCCCGCGACAACAGCCAAGTCGTGCTGGGCGTGCATATCGAGCCGGACTACGTACACCTGGTCAATACTTCCACGCGTTTCTGGAACGCCAGCGGCATCACCCTCAAGGGTGGATTGTCCGGTGTCGAGGTCAAGAGCGAGTCGTTGCAGACTCTACTGGCGGGCGGTATCGCTTTCGAGACGCCAGACCTGCAGGCGGCGAGGTCGGACCGCCAGGTGCAGCGCTTCGCTTTACATGCTGATCGCGACAGTGCCTTGCAGTTGGGGCAGCAGATCACCATACGCGTGGCCGATGGCGATGGCCTGCAACCGGGCACGCTGCTGCGCTACAAGGGGCTGGAGGTAGGCAAGGTCGAGAACCTTAGCCTGACCGATGACCTGCAGGCGGTGATTCTCAATGTGCGTATCACTCAGGCGGCGGAGCAGATCGCCCGTGAGGGGACGCAGTTCTGGGTGGTGAAGCCGGAGCTGAGCCTGACTCGTACCGCGAACCTCGGCACGCTGGTCAGCGGTCAGTATCTGGAGGTGCAGTTGTCGGCGCAGAAAGGCGCCCGCCGTACCGAGTTCACCGCCCTGACCAGTCCGCCGAACCAGACTGTGCGCGAGGAAGGCTTGCGCCTGGTGCTGAGCGCGCCACGGCGGGGGTCGATCAAGCCGGGGGTGATCGTTAGCTACCGCGAGGTGCCGGTGGGCAAGGTGGTGGATTTCGAGCTCGGACCGACCTCAGATCGTGTATTGATCCATGTGCTGATCGAGCCACGCTATGCGCCGCTGGTGCGTTCGGGCAGCCGCTTCTGGAATGCCAGTGGTATCGGTGTCGATGCCGGCCTGTTCAAGGGGCTGAAGGTGCGCACCGAGTCGCTGGAGGCATTGATCGAGGGCGGTATCGCTTTCGCCACGCCGAACAATCCGGAGATGGGCGGGCCGGCATTGCCGGGGCAGACGTTTGCCTTGTTCGACGAGCCTGTTGACGGGTGGCTGGATTGGGCGCCGAAGATCGTGTTGGAGCAATGAGCCAATCATTTTTGCGGCTATAAAAGCTCGCGGCTAAAGCGGAATGCCGCCCAGCCGCTCCTACACGTGCGTGAGTCGTAGGAGCGGCTTCAGCCGCGATGCGGTCAGGCAGGCTCGGCAGTTTCCTCCTGCACAGGCTCTTGGACCTTGGCACTTTCGCGTGGCTTGATGAACTTCCAATCCGCCTCGTCGATATAGATGCCGTTGGGGCCGCTGCCGCCTTCCAGGTCGATGGCCACATGGGCCGAGACCTGCGGCTTCACCGAGGCCAGGATCGGCACGAAGCCGAGCTGCAGACTGGTCTCGATCAGGGCCTGCTGGTTGCGTTCATCGATATCCGCCGCCTCGTCGAGGTAGTAGGGCAGACGCACGCGTCCGGCCTGCTCGCGATCCATCAGGTGCAGCAACAGGTACATGTTGGTCAGCGCCTTGATGGTCATCGTGGTGCCGTTGGAAGCAGCGCCATCGATGTCGGTGTGGATGATCGGCTGGCCATGCACCTTGGTGATCTCGAAAGCCAGTTCGAACAGATCCTTCAGGCCCAGCTGGTTGCCGTTGGCGGCGACCAGGCGCGACAGGTAGTCCTTGGCTTCCTCGTTCTTCGCATCCTGATCGGCCGATTGCGACAGGTCGAATACCGACAGGGTTTCACCTTCCTCATACTGGCCGGCGCTGTGGATGATCTGATCGATGTGGCGCAGGGCTTCCTTGTTCGGTGCCAGGACGATGCGGAAGCTTTGCAGGTTGGAGACCTGGCGCTTGTTGATCTCGCGGTTGAACAGCGCCAGCTGGTGTTCCAGGTTGTCGTAGTCGCTGCGGATATTGCGCAGGGTACGGGCGATATCGGTGACCGCCGCACGGCGCGCCTTGGCCAACGTCAGCGCCTCGTCCTGGCGATGGGCGTAGGCGTTGACCAGCAATTGCAGGCGTCGCTCTACATCATCTTCGCTGTCGAACTTGGCCACGCCCTTCAGGCGTACCTGGGCGTAGAGCGCCTCGATCTGGCCGTCGATGCGCTGCAGCGCCTGCCAGGTGTCCTGGTAGTCGTTGAGCAGCGGCAGCAGGTTGTCCAGCGAGTCGTCCACCGGGTCCATGAACGGTGTGCCGAAGGGCAGGTCGGCTGGCAGCAGCTGGCGACGACGCAGGGCGTCTTCCAGGGTGCGCTCCTTGGCTTCCAGATCGGCCAGTTGACGGCCAACCAGTTGCAGCTTGGCGGACAGCTGCTGCACGCGCTCGGCGAAGGCATCGCTGGCGCGCTTGAGCTCGTCCTGCGCGCCTTCCAGTTCGGCCAGGCGCTCCAGCTTCTGCGGCTCTTCGGCAGTCAGGGTCTGGCTCTTGCGGAAGTCTTCCAGGGCCTTCTGCGCATCCAGTACGGCTTGGTACAGCGTCTCGGCCTGGGCCTTGCTGGCGGCGCGGTCGGCGGCGACCGACTGCTGGGTCTTGAGCTGCTTGAGTTCGCGTTCCAGACGATCCTTCTGGTCGCGCAGGGCCGCGCGGTCGGCCAGGGCCTGCAGCGCCGGTGGCTCGATATGACTGAGGTCGATGGACAGGCCCGGCACGGCGAAGGTGTCGCCCTTGAAGCGATCCAGCACCGCTTCGACCGCCTTGACCCAATCGTCGCCCTCGGCCTGGATGCCTTTTTCGCCCAGCGGCAGGCTGAACAGCTGGCCGTTGAACAGGCGCATCAGGCGATCGACGTCCTGCTGGCTGAACTCCTCGCGCAGGCGTGAGTAGCTGTTGTTGTCGGCGTGATCGAGCTGCTGCTTGACCGACTTGAGGCGTTTTTCCAGATCGCGCAGGCGCTCGTCGAGGTCTTCGCTGGAGAACTGGCGCGACTGCGCCAGGGCACCGGCCAGTTCATCGTGGGCGTCCTTGGCGGCGAGTAGTTGCTCTTCCAGCACCTTGGCGTTTTCCACCAGGGCGAAGCGGTTCTTCAGCACCGACAGTTCGCCCAGCCAGCGCTGGATCTCGCTGATCTCGCGCTCCAGGCGCATCAGCTCGCTGGTACCACCACGCTGTTCGTTCTGTAGGCCGTCCTGCTCGTTGCGATAGTGCTCGGCCTGGATCACCAGCTCTTCCTTGCGCGCATCGGCGTAGTCGTGCCAGGTGCCCAGCAGGTTGTCGAGCAGCGGCGAGAGGCGATGCAGCTTGCCGCGCAGAGTCTCGCGCTGAGTGACGCCCGAGGCCAGTGCCTCGATCAGCGGGCCGGCAGTCACCAGCGCCTGGTAGTCCTGCTCCATGCGGCGCACATCGCGAAACGCCTCTTCCGTCGCGGCGATATAGTCGACGCTGCCCGAGCGCAGGCTGTGCTCGAAGGCGTCGAGGAACAGCTGCTTGAGTTTCGCCGCGGTGATCTCCCTCATATGGAGGAGGTTGATAAACAGGGCGCGGAAGGTTTTCAGACTCTGCTCGCTGGTCGAGCGCAGCGGGATCAGCGTCAAATCCAGAGGGATGCTAGTGTGACCGCCGACCAGCAGGCGACGCAGTTCGTCGGGCTTCAGTTCGTAGGCGGTGATGCCGGCCTGGCCAAGGTTCTTGAACAGTTCGCGCTGACGCAGGCAGGTGCCGTTCTGCTGGTAATGCTGCAGATCCAGCTCGCCGGCATAGGCGAAGAACTGGTGGCCGAAGCCGCCTCCCGGGCCGCGACCGGCCACGCCGATCACGTGCGGGCCGTGGGGCAGGGCAACTTCGACGAGGATGTAGCTGGTGTCGCTGGCGAAGTAGAACTTGCGCGAGGCTTCCAGGCTGTACTTGCCGAAGCTCATGTCCGACATGCGCGCCAGGATGGGGAACTGCAGGGCGTTGATCGAGGCGGATTTACCCAGGTTGTTGGCGCCGTAGACCGACAGCGGGTTTTCCAGCGGGAACAGGCCGAGGCTGTAGCCGGCGGTGTTCAGCAGGGCGAAGCGGCGGATGCCGTAGCGTTCCTGGCTCATGCGTCCATCTCCTGTGCGGCGCGTTCTTCGGCCATGGCGCGGGCCAGGGCGTCTTCCTCGGATTCTTCGACGTCCACGGCTTCGGCCGGATCGGCGTCGCCTTCATCGTCCAGCAGTACCGGCGCCGGCAGTGGCAGGTCGCTGCTGTGCAGGCTGGCGGCCAGGTCGCGGTCGTGTTGCACCGACAGGCAGACGTCGAGGAAACGGTGCATCGGTGGCAGGAAGCGGTACACGCCGTTGCTGTCCTCGGCGAAGCCGAGCTGGATGAGACGACGGATGATCTTGTCTTCCAGCTCCTCGAAGGTGGTGACTTCGGCCTGCAGGAACAGATCGCGGTACTTCTCCAGCAACGCCGGCAACTCGTCGCGACCGATGCTGCCGCCGTCGAGTACCGAGAGTGGGTCGCGGCCCTGGTCAGCCAGGTGCTCGACCAGAATGAAGGTGAACAGCGCCAGGCGTTGGGCGGTCTTGTTCACCTGCGGCGCCACCTGCTCGGGTACGAAGTAGTAGAAGCCGCGCGGGTCGCACACCAGCTCGAAGCCGAGGGCGCGGAACAGTGCACGATACTGATCCTGCATGCTGGACAGCTGGGCGTAGCACTCTGGCTCGCTGCGCGAGATGTGGTAGCCCTTGAACAGGTCGCGGAAGGCGGCCGCGAGTTGGGTCATTTCTTTTAGATCGATGTTCATACGCAAGTCATCTGACGAATGTGGGAGCGAGCTCTGCTCGCGAAGCGTCCCGTAGTCGTTCGCGAGCAGAGCTCGCTCCTACAGGCTCGATCAAGGCAATCAACAAGGTGGAGCAAAGAAGGCGTCGGCTGCGCACCCCGGTCCACCCTACGTAAAAATCAGGCACTGGGGCGGCCCACCAACGCATAGGAGCTGATGCTGATTTCATGCTCGCGGGTCAGGTAGGTCTGGCGCTCCAGACGGTCGCGCTGGAAGCGGCCCTCGCGCGACAGACGCGAGAACCAGTAGAGCAGCTCGTCGGTGGCACCTTCCGGCTCCTGTTCCAGCAGCCAGGTCATCAGGTCCGGTAGCGGCAGGGCCTGCTCGCAGCGCTCGATCATTTCCCGCGCGGTTTTCGGCGCCTTGGGCGCGCCGCCCTTGCGGCTGCTACTGGCCTTTGGGAAATGCGCCGGCTTGGCTTCGAAGCGCGCCAGGGCGTAGACGTAGGCCTCGACCTGGCTGGCCGAACCGAGGAAGTTGCTTTGCGGCCGGGTGAACAGCGGCATGGCTGCCTGCGGCACGGCGTCGATGCCTTTTTTGCGGATTACCGACAGCGCCAGTGCGGCTCCGCGGGTCACTGCGTTGTGCCGGCGGGCTTCCTCGCGCAGCGGCAGGAGCAATTCGCGGGCCTTGCGCAGGGTGAGTTGGGCGGTGGTCTGCATTTCCAGGATGCGCGCATGGGTGCGCAGCAGCAGGTCGTCGTCGACCAACTGGCCGAGGCGCTGTTGATCGCCGAGCAGGCGCAGCAGCACCTGTTCGACGCGGCGCACGCCCTGCTCGAAGGCGCCGTCAGCGGCGACCAGCTGGATCATCGGCTCGACGTATTCGTCCCAGGTGGCCAGCACCTCGGCGTAACGTTGGCGCAGGGGAATCTGCCGGTCGCTGGTCTTGGCCCGGTCGGCCACGCTGACCAGCGCTTGTTCATCGTTGGCCAACTTCTTCAGTACGTCGCGCACGCGCATGTCGAGCAGGCGCAACTGACGCGCCAGGTCGTGGGCGTCGCGCACCTCGAAGGCGTCCTGGATGTAGCCGGCCAGGCGCTCCAGGTGGCGCAGGTAGGCTTCGATCTCCAGGCACAGGCCGAGGCGGTGCTCGCGGCGCAGGTAGGCGAGAAAATCATGGATCTGCGCGTTGAGCTCGAAACGGTTGGGGCTCTTCGCCACTGGCACGAGGATGTCCAGGCGAATCCAGGTGTCGAGCAAGGCAGTGGTGTCGCTGGGCGTGGCATCGGGCAACTGCGTGGCGAGCTGGCCGCGCAGTTCGACCAGGCTCAGGGTGCCCGCGTCGAAACGTTCGCAGAGCGGTTCGAGCAACGTCCAGTGTTCGGCGAGGGCGCGCAAAACGCGCTTGGGATCGATCATCGAGGCGCCGGTTCCAGGCAAGTGAAAAAGGAGCAATTGTACTGCAAGGTGGATGCCCGGTTTGAGTCCGAATCGATCAGAGGCAGGTGTTGCGATGCAGGGCAAGGTGATCGCGCAGCGTCATCGGCCTGTAACCCCAGGTTCTTAGCCTGTCAGCTCGAACAGGCCCAATATTGGTCATGGCCTGTTGTACAAAAAATCCCCAATGCCCTTTCGATATTCGCCGGTTATCGGCACAATTCGCGTCCACTTTTTTCAGGGTGCCTTTTATGGTGCCCATTGGCCGACCTTGCTGGGGCGACGAGATGATCCAGACGCCGTACTACCTCATCGACAAACAGAAGCTTCTGGTCAACCTGGAGAAGATCGCCTACGTGCGCGAGAACTCCGGTGCCAAGGCGCTGCTGGCGCTGAAATGCTTCGCCACCTGGTCGGTGTTCGACCTGATGCAGCAGTACATGGACGGCACCACGTCGTCGTCGCTGTATGAGCTGAAGCTGGGCCGGCAGAAATTCGCTGGCGAAACCCACGCCTATAGCGTGGCCTGGGCCGACGACGAGATCGAAGAGATGGTCGCCAACTGCGACAAGATCATCTTCAACTCCATCGGCCAGCTCGAACGCTTCGCCGAGCGTACCGAAGGCACCATCCGCGGCTTGCGCGTCAACCCGCAGGTGAGCAGCTCCGACTACCTGCTGGCCGACCCGGCCCGTCCATTCAGCCGCCTCGGCGAGTGGGACCCTGCGAAGATCGAGCAGGTCATGGGGCAGATTTCCGGCTTCATGTTCCACAACAACTGCGAGAACGGCAGCTTCGAGCTGTTCGACAAGATGCTCACCACCATCGAAGAGCGTTTCGGCCACCTGATCGCTCAGGTCGAGTGGGTCAGTCTCGGTGGCGGCATCCACTTCACCGGCGAGGGTTATCCGATCGATGCCTTCTGCGCGCGCCTTAAAGCCTTCTCCGAAAAATACGGCGTGCAGGTGTATCTGGAGCCGGGCGAAGCGGCGATCACCCTGAGCGCCTCGCTGGAAGTGACCGTGCTCGACACCCTGTACAACGGCAAGCATCTGGCGGTGGTCGACAGCTCCATCGAAGCGCACATGCTCGATCTGCTGATCTATCGCCTCAACGCCAAGATGGCGCCGAACGATGGCGAACATACCTACATGGTCTGCGGCAAATCCTGCCTGGCGGGCGATATTTTCGGCGAGTACCAGTTCGACAAGCCGCTGCAGATCGGTGATCGCCTGTCGTTCATCGACGCGGCCGGTTACACCATGGTCAAGAAGAACTGGTTCAACGGTCTGAAGATGCCGTCCATCGTGGTGAAACAACTCGACGGTAGTGTCGAGGTGGCGCGCAAGTTCGAGTTCGACGACTACCTGTCCAGTCTGTCGTGATCTTGTCGTAGGGTGGATGACGCTTTTCCCATCCACCATGGCGCATGTGTTCGGTGGACGAATGAAGCGTCGTCCACCCTACGATTTCCAACGTAATAATTGTCCAAAACGCAGTACCCAGGAGGTGAAACAATTGAAGAAGAATGTTCTGATCATTGGAGCAGGAGGTGTTGCCAAGGTGGTGGCCCATAAGTGCGCGCAACACAATGACGAGTTAGGTCGCATTGCAATTGCGTCGCGCAACATCTCCAAATGCCAGGCCATCATCGACAGCGTGCAGGCCAAGGGCGGGCTCAAGCAGCCCGGCGAGATCAAGGCCTATGCACTGAACGCCCTGGACGTGGAAGCGACCAAGGCACTGATCCGCGAAACCGAATCGCAGATCGTCATCAACGTCGGTTCGGCGTTCCTCAACATGTCCGTGCTGCGCGCCTGTATCGACACCGGCGTCGCCTATCTGGACACCGCCATCCACGAAGATCCGAGCAAGATCTGTGAAACCCCGCCGTGGTACGGCAACTACGAGTGGAAGCACCTGGCCGAATGCCAGGACAAGGGCGTGACCGCGATCCTGGGCGTCGGCTTCGACCCGGGCGTAGTCAACTCCTATGCCGCTCTGGCGCAACAACAGTACTTCGACACGATCGAGTCGATCGACATCCTCGACGTCAACGCCGGTTCGCACGGCAAGTACTTCGCCACCAATTTCGACCCGGAAATCAATTTCCGCGAATTCACCGGTACGGTCTACAGCTGGCAGAACAGCCAGTGGACACCCAACAGCATGTTCGAGGTCAAGCGCACCGACGACCTGCCCGTGGTGGGCGTACAGAACCTGTACCTGACCGGCCATGACGAGGTGCACTCGCTGTCCAAGCACCTCGATGTACCGAACGTGCGCTTCTGGATGAGCTTCGGCGATCACTACATCAACGTGTTCACCGTGCTGAAGAACCTCGGCCTGCTCTCCGAGCAGCCGGTCAAGACCGCCGAAGGCCTCGAAGTGGTACCGCTTAAGGTGGTCAAGGCCGTGCTGCCGGACCCCGCCTCGCTGGCGCCGGGCTACACCGGCAAGACCTGCATCGGCGACCTGGTCAAGGGCACCAAGGATGGCCAGCCGCGCGAGCTGTTCATCTATAACGTGGCCGACCACGAAGACGCCTTCGCCGAGACCGACAGCCAGGGCATTTCCTACACAGCTGGCGTACCGCCAGTCGCCGCAGCGCTGCTGGTCGCGCGTGGCGAATGGGATGCCAAGCGCATGGTCAATGTCGAAGAGTTGCCGGCCGAGCCGTTCCTCACGCTGCTGGACGTAATGGGCCTGCCGACGCGCATCAAGGATGAGCACGGCGACCGTCCGTGGAATCAGCCCGCCTGATTCGCCCTGCAGAATGAAAAAAGGATCGCCTCGGCGATCCTTTTTCGTTTCGGAGCAGTCTCAGATTGTCACCACACCAAACAGCACGGCCGCTGCCAGCATCACCAGGCTGATGCCCCAAGCCCACAGCACGGTATAGCGGATGTGCTTGTACAGCTCGACGCCGGCCAGGCCGATGGCCAGGTAAACGCTCGGCACTACCGGGCTGATGCCGAAGCCGGTGTTCTCACCGATCAGCATGGCGCTGGCTACGGCTTGGGCGTCGACACCCGCAGCCACGGCGACATCGCGAATCACCGGCAGCAGGGCGAAGTAGTAGGCGTCCGGCGAGAACAGCATGCCCAGCGGCACGCCGAAGGCGCCGATGATCACGTGCAGCCAGTTGGCCGAGCCTTCGGGCAGGACGTTGATCATCCAGTGCGCCATGCCATCGGACATGCCTGCGCCGGATAGCACGCCGAGCAGGATGCCGGCCGCGAGCATTACCAAGGCCATCTGCATGGCATCGCTGGCGTGGCGCAATACGGCCTGGTTCTGCTCCGCCAGGCTCGGGTAGTTGAGCACCAGGGCGACGCCGAGGCCGACCATGAAGCAGGCGAACAGCGGAAAGGCACCAGTGAACAGGCAGGCGAGGATGATCAGGGTCAGCGCCAGGTTGGCCCAGTAGCGCCAGCTCATTGGACTCAGCTGACGGCTGTCGTCGCCAGATTCATCCGCATGCGCGGTTTCGTGACCGGCGATCACGCCATGGCCCTGGAAGCTGCGCTGGGCACGCAGGCCAAGGAACACCGCCAGCGCCATGACCAGTGCCAGGCCGACTGCCTGCACGGGAATCAGCGAGATCCACAACTGCGAGGCGTCGATGCCGGTTACCGCCGAGGCGCGCGCCGTGGTGCCGCCCCAGGGCACCATGTTCATCACCCCGGCGCTGAGCACCACCAGGCACAGGAGCATTTCGCGCTTCATGCCCAGGCGCAGGTAGAGCGGCAGCAGAGCCGGAATCACCAGCAGAAAGGTCGCGGCACCTATGCCGTCCAGATGGGTCACCGCCGTTACCGCGACAGTGACTACCGCTACCGCCAGCGGCTTGCCGCCGGTACTGCGCAGCAGGAAATTGACCAGCGGCGCGAACAGGCCACGCTCGCGCATGACGCCGAAGTAGAGGATTGCGAAGATGAACAGCGTGGCTGTTGGAGCCACGGCTTTCAGCCCCTCGGTGATGAACTTGCCGATTTCGCTCAGGCCGAAACCGGCGAGGGCGCTGGCGATCACCGGCAGGGTGACGAAGGCGACCAGTGGGCTGATTCTGCGCAGCAGGATCAGGGTGACGATGAGAAACATCAGGCCGAAGCCCAGGGCGGTGATCATATCGATCTCTCCGGTGTTGTTATTGTTGGAGACAGGGTGAAATGCCGGCTCAGTCTGGAGGCGGCAGCCTCAGGCCGAGCAGGGCGTAGCTGAGGCTCTTGCCGTGCCGGTCCAGTCCGGGGCTGGCGTTGACGCCGCCTTCCAAGGCGTTTTCCACCACGAAGTTGAGGCCGCCCAGGTTCGGCAGCTCGTAGCGTTTCACCGTGCCAATGGCGCGGTGGTTCAGGCATTCGGTCACCCGTTCGCAGGTCAACTCACGAGCCAGCCAGGCATAGTGCTCGGCGGCGAAGGCGAATACCGCCACGCTCAGGGTGTTGCCCTTGTCGCCAGCGCGAGCGTGGGCGTAGTCGCACAGCAGTACATCGGTCATCAGAACCACTCCAGCTGTTGCCGCACCGCGGTGCGTTCGATGAGGAAACTGGCGGTGCCGAGGGATTCGCCGATATGCCGGCGTACACCGCCACCGCCGGCGGGGCCGTTGGTGTAGAGCGATTCGGCATCGAGCAGCAGGCGCTCCAGCAGGGCCTTGTCACGATTCAGAAAGCTGATGCGCAGGCGCACATCCTGGCAATCGGCCGCCTGTGCCAGGTGCCGCTGCAGCCACTGACCGCCAGCGTCGTTGAACAGGCTGGCAACGCCGATCACATCGATCCAAGGCGTGAGCTGCGGCGCCAGCTTGGCGCAGCGTTGCAGCAGGATGTCGCGCGCCAGCGCTGCCCGAGCCACGGCGCCGGGGCCTGCGTAGGAAATCTCTGCTTCGGCGAACCACTTGCCGCGCAGGCCGACCAGGCCCTTGAGGTGTGTCGGCTGCGGCTTGCCGAGCACGCCCTCGACCGCCACCTGATTGGTTGCGACCTGCCGAACATGGGCCTGGCTCAGGTCCATGACCACGTCCGGTGTCAGGTAGCTGGCTGGGTCGTGGACCTCGTAGAGCAGTTGTTCCTTGACCGTGCGTTCGGTGACGCAACCTCCGGTGCCGGCCGCTTTGCTGATGATGATCTGTCCCTCGGCCGATACGCTGGCGATGGGACAGCCGACATTGGCCAGGTCCGGTACGTCCTTCAGGCCGGGGTGAGCGAAGTAGCCGCCGCTGACCTGGGTGCAGCATTCGAGCAGGTGGCCGACTGCCGTGGCCTGGGCGATGCGGTCCCAGTCATCGGCCTGCCAGCCGAAGGCATGGCGCAGCGGTCCGACCGCCAAGCTGGGGTCGGCGACACGGCCGCAGAGAACGATGTCGGCGCCCTGATCTAGCGCCTGGACGATGCCATCGGCACCGCTGTAGACATTGACCGAGACCACCTCACCATCGAGTTGCGCGGGCAGCCACTGCTGCAGATCGATGTCGCTGTCGAGCAGGTCGTCACCCAGTACGCAGGCGATGCGTGCCGAAGCGTGTCGCGTGCCCTGCAACTGCTGACGCAGACGTGTGGCGGCGGCGGTGGGGTTGGCAGCGCCGCCGTTGGTGACGATGGCGATGCCAGTGTCCAGGCAGGTCTCCAGCACCGGTTCGAGAAAGTCGAACAGACGCAGGGCGTAGCCGCTCTGGGCATCGTTGAGGCGGCGTAGCTGGGCTTCGGCCAGGGTGCGCTCGGCCAGCAGTTCGAAGAACAGGAAGCGTCGGCCGTCGCGACCAGCGAGGTCGTTGGCTAGCGCCAGCGCGGCATCGGGGCGATCATTGGCGAAGCCCGCGCCGCACCCGATATGGACTGTTGTGGTCATTGTCGATCCATTTCACGGTCAGGTATGCAGCAAGGGTGATGCCTATGGATTTAGTTGTGAATTCGAAATGTGATATGAATTGATAAGATAATTTTATAAGTTGCCGAACCATGGACATCAGCTTTCGCCAGCTTCAGGCCTTCGTCCTGATTGCCGAACACCGCAGTTTCAGTCGCGCCGCCGAGCGGGTTCACCTGTCGCAACCGGCGCTTAGCTACAGCCTACGCAAACTCGAAGATGCCCTCGGCTTGTCGCTGCTGGCGCGCAACACGCGCAGCGTGGAGCTGACCGCCGCCGGCCTGCGTTTTCTCGAGCAGGCTCGCCGTCTGCTGCGTGACATGGACAACGCGGTGCACGACGCGCATGAGCAACTGCATCTGGAGAGTGGCTCGCTGCGCATCGCCGTGTTGCCGTCGGTGGCCATCGAGCCCCTGCCACGGGTGTTGCAGGAATACCGGCGACGCTATCCCGGTATCGACATCAGCCTGCACGACGGCCGCGCCGGGGAAATCCGTCAGTGGGTGAGTGCGGCCGAGGTGGATTTCGCCATCACCTCGACGGCCGACGACCTCGGCGCGCTGGATTTCCAGCCGCTCTACGACGACAGCCTGGTGCTGCTTGTGCGCGGTCAAGAGCGCCTGCGCGGCAAGGCGTTACTCGCAGCGCTACGTGAGCAGGACTACATCGCCACCACCCGCGACACCAGTCTGCGTGGCATGGCCGATGAAACCCTGCAGCGTATGGGATTGCTGCGTGATCCTGCCTGGGAAGTGGCTTACATGAGCAGCGCCGCCGCGTTGGCGCGTGCAGGATTGGGCTTCGCCCTGCTGCCGGCCAGCGTCGCCGATACCTTCAACAGCGACGGTAGCCTCGCTGTGCACGTGCTCAGTCAAGCGCCAGCGCGCAGCATCGGCCTGCTGCAGCGCAAACCTTGCTACCTGAGCCCGCCGGCGCAGGTCTTCATTGCCTTATTGCGGCAACAGGTGGGCGACGCTCAGGGACTATCCGCGTCCCTCGATTCACGCGACAATCGCTCCCCTATCGAATGACTGCACTGGATACTTCTGGTTTGAATGCCGAGCTGCGCCGTCGCGCCTACCTCGATGCCATGCAGGTAGCCACCTGGCTGCCGCGTACCGAGCTGCCCTTTGCCGCGCCATCGCGTGCCGAGTTGCTGGCGCCGCCGCCTGCCGAACCGCCGCTGGCTATCGTGAGCGAACCGCTGGCTGCGGTGGCCGAGCCGGTACGCGAGACGCCGGTCGAGCGGCCGAAGATCGAAATTCCGCGCCCGGGCGCACAGCCCCGCCAGGCGTCTGTCGAGCCGGTGGCGGAACCGGAGCAGGTCGAGGAAAAGCCGGCTCGTGTCAGTGTCCCGCCGCCGCGTTTTTCCCTGCAGTTGCTGCGGGCCGGCGATTGTGCCTTGCTGGTGGAGCTGCCCACCGGGCAGCCTTTCCAGAGTCGCGACCCGGCCTACATCCTGCTCAAGGATTTGCTGCGCGCCGCCGGCCTGCCGGACAGCCCGCAACTGCTCGGCGAGCCGGTGCGCTGGCCGCTGCTGGTGCGCGGCAATATGGATCAAGGCCCGCAAGCGGCGCTGGAGTTCGTGCAGAGCTTCGTGGCTGCGCGTCTGGAAGAGCAGCCGAGCGCCTGCCTGTGGCTGGTTGGCCTGCCGGCTATTCGTTTCGCTGGTGAGGGTGACGAGCACAGCTACAATCGCGAGTTGCAGGTCGAGGGGCTGGGTACCTGCTGGGCCTTGCCGGGCCTGGAGCTGCTGATGGAAGAGCCAACGCGCAAGCGCGAGCTGTGGCAGGCGATGCGGCGTGTTCGTCAGCGCTGGCTAGCGCCTGCACATTCCTGAGAATCCCCGTCTTTGCCCTCGAGTTTTCCTTAATGAGCGATGCGATTTCCTTCCGCCCGATGACCGAGGCGGATCTCGATGCCGTGCTGAAGATCGAATACGCCGCCTTCAGTCATCCGTGGACGCGCGGCATCTTCACCGACAGCCTCAAGTCCTATAACTGCTGGCTTATGTTCGAAGGTAATCAGCAGGTCGGTCACGGCGTGATCAATCTGATCCTCGACGAAGCGCACCTGCTCAATATCACCGTCAAGCCGGAAAGCCAGGGCCGTGGTCTTGGCTTGCGCCTGCTCGAACATCTGATGAAAGAGGCTTACGAGTTGGGTGGACGTGAATGCTTCCTTGAAGTGCGCGCCAGCAACCAGAGTGCCTATCGCCTGTACGAGCGCTTTGGCTTCAATGAAGTCGGTCGGCGTCGCGATTACTACCCGGCTGTTGGCGGCCGCGAAGACGCGCTGGTGATGGCCTGCACGCTGGTTGATTGAGGTCTGGCTGCATTGGGCTTAGAACCGTTCGCGGTAGCAATCGGCTGACTGTTCGCTTGCGCTCCTGAGTCCTCCCTACGGTGTTGGCACTGCCAGTCCAGTCACCCTGGATGTCCGTCGACCCGTGCCCGATACAGCATCGGCGCGTAGTGCCAGGCGAACAGGGCGAAGGCTACGGCCCAGCAGAGCGCCGCCAGCCATAACCCACTGCTGCCTGCCGAGACCCGAATCAGCGCGCCTAGATTGAGTAAGCCGAAAGCCCACGACATCGCCCGGGGCGGTTGCAATGCGCGGCCGGTGTGGCCGAGGCTGACCCGCGCCATCATCGCCAGGATCAGCCCACCCATCGCACCCACCGCCAGGGCGTGGTTGGCCAGGCTGGGTTGCGTCAACCAGCCTAGGTGCCACGCAGCCATGCCGAGCGTCGCGAGTAGAAGCCAGGCGTAGCCCAGGTGGAGCGACCACAGCAGCGGCACGCCCCAGATGCAGCGCAGATGCCAGCGCCAAAGACGCAGGCCGTGCAGCACGCTCAGCACGATGAACGGCACGGCCAGCCAGGAGCGGGCCAGCAGGTTATGCCCGCTGGCGAACAGGGCGGCGACCAGCACGCCGCAGACCAGCAGCAAACGATCCTGCCGGGGATGGGCGGCGAAGGCCTCGACCCGACCCAGGCCGCGCTGGGTGAAGAAGGGAATCACCCGGCCACCGATCAGGCTCAGCATGACTGCAATCAGCCACAGTGCGGCCAGTGCGCCACGGCGTTGCAGGCTATCGTCGCCGTGTACCAGGCCGGCGAGCGTGACGGACTGACACAGCGCGAGCAGGCTCAGCACCAGCAGGATCGGGTAGTTGTTGCGTTGCCGGGCGGTGATCAGCTGGCGTGCCATCTGAGCAATGAACAGGCCGATAAAGGCCAGTTGCAGTGCGATCAGCAGTGCCAGTGGCACGGGGAAGAACCACACCAGGCGCGCGGCCAACCACAGCCCGAACAGTGCGACCAGAAGGCGGCCGCTGAGGCCCGGACTCCCAGTCCAGGTCTGCACGGCAGTGAGCAGGAAGCCGGCGATGATCGCCAGGCCGAAACCAAAGGGCATTTCGTGGCGATGCCAGGCCAGCATGCCACCCGGCACCGCCGGGTTGGTCAGCCCGTGCAGCGCCGCCGCCCAGAGGGCGATGGCGAGCACGGCGAACAGGGCTCCGGCGACAAAGAACGGGCGAAAGCCCAGGCGCCAGAAGGGCGCGATGGCCAGTGCCCGCTTGCGATCAAGCAATTGCATGTGCGCATGCCTCGTCTTTCAGGCGTTGCTGCGCGACCAGGCGCAGCACATAACCGATCTTCAAGATGCTGGGACCGAGTAGTGTCAGGCTGTGCGCCAGCACCAGCGTCGGCATGTTCAGGTGCTTCTCCAGGCCATAGGCTGCCACCAGCCCCACCAGCAGCAGGATCAGGCCGGCCCAGAGCAACTGGCTGGACAAGTGCAGAATCTGCAGCGGTGGAAGATTCAGTGGGTACATGGTTCACCTCCTCATCGTTCAGCTATCCAGAGCCGAGGCCGGGCCGAAGAACTCATAGCGGCTCTGCTCGGCCGGTACGCCCAGTGCCTGCAGGTGGCGCTTGACCTGCGCCATGAAGGGTTTCGGGCCGAGGAAGTAGGCGTCCAGATCGCGCTCGGCCGGCAGCCATTGCTCCAGCAGATCGCGGCTGAGAAAACCCTCGGCGTCGGCCCGGTCACCCGCGCGCGGCTCGCTGTAGCACACGTAGTGGCGAATCTGCGGATGCTCGGCGGCATGGGCATCGACCCAGTCGCGGAAGGCATGCACCTCGGCATTGCGTGCGCAGTGGATGAAATGGATGGGCCGGCCGCTGTGCCGCGCCGCGTCGAGCATGGCCAGTGCCGGGGTGATGCCGACGCCGGCGCTGATCAGGGCCAGCGGCTTGTCCGACTCGCTCAGGGTGAACTCGCCAGCGGGCGGGAACAGGTCCAGCACATCGCCGACCTGAACCTCGTCATGCAGATGGTTGGACACACGGCCGCCAGGCTCGCGCTTGACGCTGATGCGGTATTCACGGCCGTTGGCCAGGGACGACAGTGAGTAGTTGCGGCGTACCTCTTCGCCGTCCAGCAGCAGGCGCATGCCGATGTACTGGCCCGGCTGGTAGTCGAGCAGGGCACCACCATCGACAGGTAGCAGATGGAAGGAGGTGATCTCGGCGCTTTCGACGACCTTGCGTGCTACGCGGAAGGCCCGCGCGCCACGCCAGCCGCCAGGCGCGCTGGCGTTGTCCTGATAGAGCTGCTCCTCGGCACCGATAAAGATATCGGCCAGTTGCTGGTAGGCCACGGCCCAGGCATCGATCACCGCATCGGTGGCGATCTCGGCACCCAGCACCTCTCGAATCGCGCGTAGCAGACAACTGCCGACGATGGGGTAGTGCTCGGGGAGGATCTGCAGGGCGACGTGCTTGTTCACCACCTGGCGTACCAGCGGGCCGAGGGCTTCGAGTCGGTCGATATGGCGCGCGTACATCAATACGCCGTTAGCCAGGGCGCGCGGCTGATCGCCGCTGGCCTGGTGCGCCTGGTTGAACAGCGGGCGCACCTCGGGGTACTCACTGAGCATCATCCGGTAGAAATGGGTGGTGAGCGCTTCGCCGCCGCTTTCCAGCAGTGGCACGGTGGCTTTGATCAGGTCACGTTGAGCGTTGGTCAGCATTAGGGTATCTCCGCAAGGCAAATAAAGACGCCGGTGTGGCTCGTCTGGCCGGTTGTGGCGTGCTAGCGTTAGCGGTAGATACCTATCAGTAAGCGTGCCAGGTAAATAATCCTTAAATATCAGTGGCTTGCTTTTATTGTTGTTTTAATGACTCGCTCTGTTTACGGGTCATAAAGACTTTGAGTAGTCGAAATGACCGCTAATCCTCTGCTGGAAACTCTTATTCCCTTGGTCGCCGATCTGTCTCGCGAGCTGGACGATGGCGAGCGTTATCGCCGACTGCTCGCGGCCTTGCGCCAGTTATTCCCTTGCGATGCCGTGGCGCTGCTGCGGCTCGACGGAGAAATTCTGGTGCCCCTGGCGGTTGAGGGGTTGAGCGCCGATACCCTGGGACGACGTTTCAAGGTCAGCGAGCATCCGCGTCTGGCTGCGTTGCTGGAGCACGCCGGGCCGACCCGTTTCGCTGCTGATTGCGGCCTGCCTGACCCCTACGATGGACTGGTAGAGGGGCTGCATGGCCACCTGGAAGTGCACGATTGCCTCGGTTGCCCGCTGTACCTGGACGAGCAGCTCTGGGGTTTGCTGACCCTGGACTCGCTCGATCCAGCCAGCTTCGGGCGGCTCGATCTGGACAGCCTCGACGCCTTTGCTAGCTTGGCTGCGGCCACGGTCAAGGTCAGCCAGCGGATCAGCGGCCTGGCGCAGCGGGTCGAGGCCGAGCGCCAGCTCACCGAACTGTACAAGCAGGCGCGTCAGCAGCCGCGCGAGCTGGTGGGGCAGAGCGCGGCGCTGCGCAAGCTGCAGGACGAAATCCGCCTGGTCGGCGACAGCCCGCTGACCGTACTGATCACCGGTGAAACCGGTGTCGGCAAGGAACTGGTGGCCGAAGCCATCCACGCCGCCTCGCCGCGTGCGCAGCGGCCGCTGGTCAGCATCAACTGCGCGGCGTTGCCCGATGCATTGGTAGAGAGTGAACTGTTCGGCCATGTACGCGGCGCCTTCTCTGGCGCGATGAGCGAGCGCAGCGGCAAGTTCGAGCTGGCCGATGGTGGCAGCCTGTTCCTCGACGAAGTAGGTGAGCTGCCGCTGGCGATTCAGGCCAAGCTGTTGCGCGTGCTGCAGAGCGGCCAGTTGCAACGGGTTGGCTCGGATCGCGAGCACCGCGTCGATGTGCGAGTGATCGCCGCCACCAACCGCGATCTGGCGGCCGAAGTGCGTGCCGGACGGTTTCGCGCCGATCTCTATCACCGCCTGAGCGTCTACCCGTTGCCGGTGCCGCCGCTGCGGGAGCGCGGCCGCGATGTGCTGTTGCTGGCCGGCTACTTCCTCGAAGAGAACCGCGCCCGGCTCGGGCTGCGCAGCCTGCGCCTGAGTGCCGAGGCGCAGAAGGCGCTGCTGGGCCACGACTGGCCAGGCAACGTGCGCGAGCTGGAGCACCTGATCGGCCGCGCGGCGATCAAGGCGCTGGCGCGCCATGGCGAGCGACCGCGCATTCTCAGCCTGGATATGCAGGATCTGGACTTGCCGAGCAGTGAGGCGAGCGCAGCCGTCGAGGCCGTGTTGGCGTCCGGCGAGCCGGTGCCGGAAGGTGTGGAGCTGCGCACGGCGGTTGACGCTTTTCAGCGCCAGTTGATCGAACAGTGCCTGGCGCGCCATCAGGGCAAGTGGGCCGATGCGGCGCGTGAGCTGGGCGTGGATCGCGCCAACCTCAGCCGCTTGGCCAGGCGGCTGGGCATTCGGTAGGGTGCGCTGTGCGCACCGGGTCTGTCAGCGTTGGCTGGCGGTGCGCACGGCGCACCCTACGGAGCCTGGAACACCAGCGCCTTCAGGCCGCTCTCGGGCGAAATGTCGGGAAACTCCGGCGGGTTGTCCAGGCGCTCGACGAAGCGCAGTTGCGGCGCTTCGGCTGCCATGCCGTCGATGATGAAATCTGGGCCGATATCTGGGTCGTTGACGCAGGCCAGCACGGTACCGTGTCCGGTCAGCAGCTCAGGCAGGCGCCGGAGAATCTTGGCGTAATCTTGGGTGAGGGCGAAGCTGCCTTTCTGGAAGCTTGGCGGGTCGATGATCACCAGGTCGTACGGGCCGCTTTTGCGAACCTTGCCCCAGGACTTGAACAGCTCGTGACCGAGAAACTCCACTCGGGAGAGGTCGTGCCCGTTCAGGCGATGGTTGTCGCGCCCGCGCGACAGGGCCGCACGGGCCATATCCAGATTGACCACATGCGCGGCATCGCCAGCGATGGCGGCCACGGAGAAACCGCAGGTGTAGGCGAACAGGTTGAGCACGCGCTTGCCGGCGGCCTGCTCGCGCACCCACTGGCGGCCCAGGCGCATATCGAGGAACAGCCCGCTGTTCTGCTTGCTGCCCAGGTCGAGCAGGTAGTGCAGGCCGTCCTCGATGATCGGCCATTGCGCCTGCGGCTCGCCGGCCAGCCATTCACTCTCGCTGCCCAGCACGTAGCGGTGTTGCAGCAACAGGCCGCGTGCGCCGCTGGCATGCCATTGCGGCGTTTCCAGCAGTTCCATAAGCAGCGGTCGCAGTGCCGGCGACGGCTCGCGAAACAGCATCACCAGCACAACGCCGGACAGCCAGTCGACGGTGATCTGCTCCAGCCCCGGCCAGCAGCGACCACGGCCATGGAACAGGCGGCGGGTCTCGGTACCGGGGTGATTCTCCAATGCCAGCAGCAGGGGCTCGCGCAGGGTGGCGAGGGCGGTATCAGTCATCGCGGGTCAGCACTTCTAGCAGCTCGATTTCGAAGGTCAGGTCGGAGTTGGGCGGAATCGCGCCCATGCTGCGCTCGCCATAACCCAGATGCCCCGGCACTTGCAGCTTGCGTTTGCCGCCGACCTGCATGCCCATCAGGCCCTGATCCCAGCCCTTGATTACCCGGCCAGTGCCGATCACGCACTGGAACGGTTTGCCGCGCGAGTAGGACGAGTCGAACTCGCTGCCATCGGTCAGCCAGCCGCGATATTGAGTTGTGATCAGGGCGCCCTTGACCACGGCCTTGCCGTCGCCCAATTGCAGGTCTTCGATGATCAGTTGGTCAGTCATGTCAGGTTTCCTTGCGGTGACGGTTTTGGCTGGCTTGCACGGAGCGTTCGGCGGGCACGCGCAGTTGAACCAGCAGGTAGTCGGCGAACGCCGGGTCATAGTTCTGCAGGGCGATGGCGCCGGCCATGCAGCTCAGCCAGCTTTCGGCCAGTGTCTGGTCGATTGGCCACTGCGCATGAAAGGCCGGGATGCTGATGCTGCCGTATTTCTCGGCAAACAGCCGTGGCCCGCCAAGCCAGCCACTGAGGAAGCACGCCAGCTTGTCGCGTGAGGCGCTCAGGTCGGCTGGGTGCAGGGCGCGCAGGGCGGCGGCTTCGGGGTGTTCGTCCATCAGCCGGTAGAAGTTATCGACCAGACGGCGCAGGCCGTCGATGCCGCCAGCGGCCTGGTAGGACGCATCGCCGGTGCCGTAGGGAGGTGTGTCGCTCATCGCGTTGTTCCGCGGAAAAGGCGCCATTGTAACCGCTGGCGTAGAATGCTCGGCCAGTTTGGTTCGAGGTAATGGGCAACTGCAGAGGCTGTTTTCTCCCCTCTCCCATTCATGGGAGAGGGGGCTGATCGTGCTTGCCTGAAACGATGATGACGCAACCCCAGCAAGGCTTCGTGCTTAGCCGCCATTGGCGTGACACGCCGGAGGGCACTGAAGTGGCCTTCTGGCTGGCGACCGATGCCGGCCCGCGCCAGGTGCGCCTGCCATGCCAGGACGTGGTGGCGTTCATCCCGGCCGAGCAGCGTGCCTGGGCCGAGCCGTTGTTGCGTAATGAGAAAGGCATTGAGCTGCGCGAGTTGGCCTTGCGCGATTTCAAGCGTCGCCCGGTGTTGGGCCTGTACTGCCGCCAGTACCGTCAGTTACTGCAGCTGGAGAAGAAGCTGCGTCAGGTCGGCGTGGATGTGTACGAGGCCGATATCCGTCCGCCAGATCGCTACCTGATGGAGCGTTTCATCACCGCTTCAGTCAGCTTCGAGGGCGTTGAGCAGCAGGACGGCAGCCTGCTCTGCAAGTCGCTGAAACCCGCGCCTGATTACCGCCCGACGTTGCGCCTGGTGTCGCTGGATATCGAGACCAGCGCCCGTGGCGAGCTGTATTCCATCGCCCTGGAAGGCTGCGGTCAGCGCCAGGTGTATATGCTCGGTCCGGCCAATGGCGATGCCCGCATCGTCGACTTCGACCTGGAGTACTGCGACAGCCGCAAGGTGCTGCTCGAACGTCTGAATGACTGGCTGCGGCGGCATGATCCGGACGCCATCATCGGCTGGAATCTGGTGCAGTTCGACCTGCGCGTGCTGCGCGAGCATGCCGAGCAGTTCAAGGTGCCGCTGCTGCTGGGGCGTGGCGGTGACGTGATGGGCTGGCGCCAGCACAACAGCAGCCAGCACTACTTCGCCGAAGCGGCCGGGCGGCTGATCATCGATGGCATCGAGGCGCTACGTTCGGCGACCTGGAGCTTCCCCTCGTTCAGTCTGGAGTCGGTGGCGCAGACGTTGCTCGGCGAGGGCAAGGCCATCGATACGCCCTATGCGCGGATGGACGAGATCCAGCGCATGTTCGACGAGGACAAGCCGGCGCTGGCCCTGTACAACCTCAAGGATTGCGAGCTGGTCACGCGTATTTTCGCTTATACCGATCTGCTCACCTTCCTCCTGGAGCGCTCCAGTGTCACCGGCCTGGCGGCCGATCGCAGCGGCGGCTCGGTGGCGGCCTTCACCCACTTGTACCTGCCGCCCATGCACCGCCTGGGCTACGTCGCGCCGAACCTCGGCGATATTCGTGGCGAGAACAGCCCTGGCGGCTTCGTCATGGACTCGCGCCCCGGTCTCTACGATTCGGTGCTGGTGCTGGACTACAAGAGCCTGTATCCATCGATCATCCGCAGCTTTCTGATCGACCCGCTAGGCCTGGTCGAAGGCTTGCACCAGCCGGATGACGAGCACTCGGTGGAAGGTTTTCGCGGCGCGCGCTTCTCGCGTACCCGGCATTGCCTTCCGGCCATCGTCGAGCGCGTCTGGCAGGGGCGTGAGGCGGCCAAGCGCGACGGTAATGCGGCCTTGTCGCAGGCGCTGAAGATCATCATGAACGCCTTCTACGGCGTGCTTGGCTCCAGTGGCTGCCGCTTCTTCGACCCGCGCCTGGCGTCGTCGATCACCCTGCGCGGGCACCAGATCATGAAGCGTACCCGCGAGCTGATCGAAGCCGAAGGCCATGCGGTGATCTACGGCGACACCGACTCCACCTTCGTCTGGCTCGGTCGCGCTCACGATGAGGATGAGGCGACGCGCATCGGCCGCGCGCTGGTGGCCCGTGTGAATACCTGGTGGCGCGAGCATCTGCAGAATGAGTACGGCCTGACCAGCGCCCTGGAACTGCAGTTCGAGACCCATTATCGGCGCTTTCTCATGCCCACCATTCGCGGCACCGAGGAGGGCAGCAAGAAGCGCTACGCCGGCCTGGTGCTCGGCGCCGACGGCAGCGAACGCATGGTGTTCAAGGGCCTGGAAACGGTGCGTACCGACTGGTCGCCGCTGGCCCAGCGCTTTCAGCAGGAGCTGTACCGCCTGGTGTTCGCCGGCCAGCCCTATGAGGACTACGTGCGCGAGTATGTCAAACGCACCCTGGCCGGTGAGCTGGACGAGTTGCTGGTGTATCGCAAGCGCCTGCGCCGACGCCTCGACGACTACCAGCGCAACGTGCCGCCGCACGTACGCGCCGCGCGCCTGGCTGACGAGCACAACCAGCGCCTTGGCCGGCCCCTGCAGTACCAGCGTGGCGGCTGGATCAGCTACCTGATCACCACCGGCGGGCCGCAACCGCTGGAGCGCCTGCTGTCGCCGGTGGACTACGAGCACTACATCAGCCGCCAGCTGAAACCGGTGGCCGACGCCATCCTGCCGTTCGTCGGCGGCGAGTTCGAGCGCCTGGTGGACGGGCAGCTCGGGCTGTTCTGAAATTCGCTGGCGGCCGCTCTGGGCAGGCCATCCGCGCCGAGAGACGGGCTAATTGCCTTGAAATACCTTGTAAAATTCGCCTCGTTGAGCGGCGCTCGCGGCCTGAATATATTTGCGCCCGTGATGCCGGGCCCCTCTGGCGGTTAACACCGCGATGTCGGAATCACAGTCTGTTCAATCTGACTGTAGGAGGGGCTCATGACTGCCCTAGAACCGTTCCTCTTCGCCGACTTCCTCGGCACGGCCACCTGGTTGTGGCTGGTCTTCATCGCTGTCGTCATCTCCCTGCTGGCCTTCGACCTTGGCGTGCTGCATCGCGATAATCGCGAGATCGGCGTGCGCGAGAGCCTGTTGCTGTCCGCCGGCTACATCACTGCGGGTCTGCTGTTCGGTGTCTGGGTGTTCTTCCAGAAGGGCGGCGACGCCAGCATGGATTACCTCACCGGCTTTCTGATCGAGAAATCGCTGTCGATGGACAACGTGTTTCTCATGGCCATGATCTTCAGCTTCCTCGCCATCCCGCGGCAGTACCAACACAAGGTGCTGTTCTGGGGAATCATGGGCGTCCTGGTGCTGCGGGCGATCATGATCGGCCTCGGCGCCGCACTGATCCACGAGTTCGACTGGATCCTCTACGTGTTCGGTGCCTTCCTGTTCTTCACCGGTATCAAGATGCTGTTCTCCAAGCTCGACGATGCGCCGGACTTGCAGAACAACGTGCTGGTGAAGTTCCTGCGCAAGCACCTACGCGTGACCGATGAGCTGCATGGCCAACGCTTCTTCGTGCGCCAGGACGATGGCAAGGGACGCAGCGTGCTGTGGGTGACGCCGCTGTTCCTGGCGCTGATCATGATCGAGTGCGCCGACCTGGTGTTCGCCATCGACAGCGTGCCGGCGATCTTCGCCATCACCCAGGACCCGTTCATCGTCTATACCTCGAACATCTTCGCCATCCTCGGCTTGCGCGCCCTGTACTTCGCCCTGGCGGCGCTGATCCACCGCTTCGCCTACCTGAAGTACGCATTGGCTCTGGTGCTGGTGTTCATCGGCGCGAAGATCTTCCTGGTCGGCATCATCGGCAAGATTCCGGCCGTGGTGTCGCTGAGCGTGACCCTGGGCCTGCTGATCGGTGGCGTGCTGCTGTCGCTGTACAAGACCCGCGGCCAGCCGCCCGCCAAGATCTGACGAATAAGCTTTTTGCCCGGCTACGCCCCGTGTGTGGCCGGGACTTCGACACTGGAGAAACCTGATGCAAAACCCTTGGAAACACCGCTTGGCGCCTGCCGCACTTGGTCTGGCACTGATCGCCCTGGCGGGCTGCGACGCCGCCGAGCAGTCCGCACAGAAGCTCGCCGAAGAGGCGAAGAAGGAAGCGCAGGCGCTGATCAGTGACTCGGTCGGCGAGGTGGTGGATGAGGTCAACCGCCAGGTGGACTCCCTGCAGGAGTCCACCAACCGAACACTTGGCAAGGACGACAAGGAGGAAGAGCAGGGCGCCGAGACGCCGCAGGTGGAGCCCGAGAAAACGCTCGAGCAGGGCGTCGAAACCTGATGCCTGGTCGGTGGCGCAGGCTACCGCTGAGCGGTTGCTGGGCGCCGCCACTTCCGCCCCGGCGTGCGTGGGTTTATCCTGCGCGCCTCTTTGGGGAGTAGCCTGCCGTCGCGCTAGCGTCGGCGCGTTGGTCAACATTCTCGGCAACCTGCCGTGGCCAACGCATCCGCTGGGATTGGTGAGACCAACGACAGTCCTGTGCCAGGTCGGGCGCGCAGTGGCTTGTCGTTGACTCAGGCCCGGCTGGAGTTTCCCTTGAATCCTCTCTCGCTGCTTCTTCTATCGTTCGCCATGTCGACGGATGCCTTCGCGGCTGCCATCGGCAAGGGCTCGGGCCTGCACAAGCCACGCTTTGCCGAAGCCCTGCGTGCCGGCTTGATCTTCGGCACCATCGAAGCCATCACGCCGATCATCGGCTGGCTGATCGGCCAGGCGGCCAGCCGTTTCGTCCTCGAGTGGGATCACTGGATCGCCTTCGTGCTGCTGGTTGGGCTCGGTGTGCACATGATCCATGCCGGGCTCAGCGCAGATGACGATGCGTCTGAAGATAAACCCTCGCGCCATTCCTTCTGGGTGCTGGCCGTCACTGCCGTGGCCACCAGCATCGACGCGCTGGCCGTTGGCGTGAGCCTGGCTTTCGTCGAGGTGAACATCCTGGTCGCTGCACTGTGTATCGGTCTGGCCACCACCCTGATGGTGACATTGGGCATGTTGCTTGGTCGTATGCTGGGCCAACTGGTCGGCAAGCGTGCCGAGATCGTCGGCGGTGTGGTGCTGATGCTGGTTGGCGCGACGATTCTCTACGAACATTTTGCGAGTCTGTGAACATGAACATGTCCCTGCGTTTGCTGAAAAGCGCACTTCTGGCGGCTGCCGCGCTGGTCGCCGCCGCCCTGATGTTTTTTGCCTGGCAGTACTTCTTTCCGGTGCAGGCCGCCAGCGGCTGGTCGTACCGCGTTGCCTACGACGACGTGCAGAAGGCGGCCGGGCTGGCGCGAGCAGCGGATGGCGGGATTCTGGTCAGCCAGGAACTGCAGGATGGCCGCGGCAGCATCCTGTTGATGCAGCCCGACGGTGACCGCGAAGTGGTGGTCGAAGGCCTGTCCAAACCCGATGGCCTGCTCAGCGCCCGTGGTGGCCTGGTGTTCAGTCAGGAGTCGGGCGGCAAGCCGGTCAGCTTCCTGCAAGGTAAGCGTGTTTCCGAACTGTTCGCGGGCGATCAGGTGCAGGGGCTGTGGGATGACGGTCACTACCTCTATGCCATCGAGGACCGCAAGGGCAACGGTCGGCTATGGCGCTACCGCTGGGATGACCGGCAACTGAGCGTGGTGCGTGACAACCTCTCGGAAACCGAGTCGATCACCCGCTGCACGGACGGCCGTATGCTCTACAGCGAAAAGGAAACCGGTGTGATTCGCGAGCTGCGCGAGGACGGCCGCGATCCGGTGGTGATCGACGGGCTGCGTAATCCGACGTTCATGCTTTGCGACGAGCAGGGCCTGTGGATCAGCGAGGACTCGACTCATCGCGCCCGTCTGCTGCTGGTCGATGCCCAAGGCGCGCAGACCACCGTGTTGTCATTCCTCAAGGCGCCGCAGGCGATCTTGCCACTGGACGATGGCCGTTACCTGATCGCAGAGGGAGGGCGTGATCGGGTGTTGGAGTTGAGCCTGAACAAGGCTGGCGGTTTCCGTCGCGAGCTAGACCGCTCGGCCAAGCATGAAGAAGCGGCCGAGCGGGAGCAGGACGCACTCAAGGGCGTGGGTGGTTGAGCCGCTCCAGCAGCGCTGTCAACGCCAGGCCCGGCAAGGACGCCAGGCCCAACTGCGGCAATTGTGCGAGAAACAGCCCGCGAAGGATTTCGCCGGTCGTCCAGGTATTGCCGTAGGCACTGGCGAGCAGATTGACCGCGCAGTAAGCGGCGATAGCGGCGCACAGGCCGAACGCTGCCAGGACGACGAGGCGATGCTTCAGCATGCCGCTGGCAGCAGCCAGCAGAAACAGCGCGAATGCCGGCAGACAGGCCAGCGCCAACTCGATGGCGATCTGACCGTCAGGCTCCGCCGGCAGCGGCCAGGCCAGGCCAGTCCAAGCCCTCCCTGCTGCAGGTGATAGGTCAGCAGGCCGATGAACAGGGCTGTGGTGGGCAGCAGCAGCGAGGCCTGCACCAGCCTGATCAGTGCACCTGGCATGACGACAGCCGTGCCGGGCTGAGCATTGCTTCACTCAGGCCCGCCTCGAGCAAAGATTGCGGCAAGGGTTGCTTGCGGATCAGGGCCGCGCAGGCCTGACCCATCGCGGCGCTGGTCTGGATGCCGTAGCCGCCCTGCGCTGCCACCCAGAAGAAGTTTTCGGCCTGGGTATCGAAACCTCCGACCAGATCGCCATCGGCGACAAAGCTGCGCAGGCCGGCCCAAGTATGCGCCGGACGACGAATCTGCAGCGTGGTGTGGGTTTCGATCTGGTGGATGCCCAGGGCGATGTCCAGCTCTTCAGGCTGCACGTCATGCGGCGCCACTGGGTCGGCATTGGCTGGCGAGCCGAGCAAGAGACCGGCATCGGGCTTGAAGTAGAACGATTCATCCAGGCTCACCAGTGCCGGCCAGTGCTGGCAGTCGATGCCTGTCGGGCCGTTGAAAGTGAAGGCGGCGCGGCGCTTGGGCTGTAAACCGATGCCGGGTAGGCCGGCCAGACGCGCGATCTCGTCGCACCAGGCACCGGCGGCATTGATCAATACGCTCGCGCGATAGCTCTGCCCGGCGCAATCCACCTGCCAGCCGTCGGCGAGGCGGCTGATGCTGATGACCTCGCGCTGGCAATGAATCTCCCCGCCCTGTTGGCGGATACCACGCAGGTAACCCTGGTGCAGCGCGGCGGTGTCGATGTCAGCGGCGCTGGGGTCGAACAGCGCACCGTGCACGAGCTCGCGGCGCAACACCGGAACCAGCGCGCAGGCCTCGTCAGCACTGAGCAGGCGAGCCTCTGCAACATGCTCACGGGCCTGCTCGTACTGGCGCTGCAGCTCGGCTGCGTCACCGCTGAAGTCCACCACCAACTCGCCACGTGGCGTGAGCAGAGGATGCTCGGCAAAACCGGCTGGTGGGGCATCGTAAAAGGCGCGACTGGCAGCGGTCAGCGCGCGGACCTGTGGCGTGCCGTAGGCCACGGTGTAGAGCGCGGCTGAACGGCCAGTGGAGTGGTAGCCGGGCTGCGCCTCGCGTTCGAGCAGCAGCGTCTTGCCATGGCTGGCGAGAAAGTAGCCGGTTGAAGCGCCGGCAATGCCGGCGCCGATGATGAGGTAGTCGTAGTGTTGCATGGCGTATCAATCAACGGGGTCAAATGAAAAAGGCGAAGCTGGAGGGCTTCGCCTTTGTTCTGCTTCGGCCTTATCAGTGCTTGCGCGGCACCGGCTTGAGCAGCTCGTCCGGCGGCATTTCGCACTGGATCTTGCGGCCGATCAGCTCTTCGATTGGCGGCAGGGCGAAGGCGTCGTCCTCACCGGCGAAGCTGATCGAGGTGCCGCTGGTGCCGGCGCGGCCGGTGCGGCCGATGCGGTGCACGTAGTCGTCCGGGTCTTCCGGCAGGGTGAAGTTGATCACGTGGCTGATGGCATCGACGTGGATGCCACGACCGGCGACGTCGGTGGCGACCATGACGCGGATCTTGCCTTCGCGGAAGCCTTCCAGTGCGCGGATACGCTTGTGCTGCGGAATGTCGCCGGACATCTGCACGGCGCTGATGCCGTCGCGGGTCAGGCGCTCTTCGATGCGCCGGACTTCGTCCTTGCGGTTGGCGAAGACCATGACCCGCGTCCAGTCGTTCTGGCTGATCAGGTTGTACAGCAGTTTGTACTTGTCAGCCGAGGCTACGGCGTAGACGTGCTGCTCGACGGTGTCGCTGGCGACGTTCTCTGGCTCGATCTCGACGATGGCCGGGTTGACCGTCCACTGCTTGGCCAGGTTCATCACGTCGTCGGTGAAGGTGGCTGAGAACAGCAGGGTCTGGCGGTCACCCTTCATCGGCGTCTGGCGGATGATCTGGCGCACCTGAGGGATGAAGCCCATGTCGAGCATGCGATCGGCTTCGTCCAGCACCATCACCTCGACCATGTCCAGGTGCACTTCGCCGCGCTGGTTGAAGTCCAGCAGGCGGCCCGGGGTGGCCACGAGGATGTCGCAGAAGCGCGATTCCAGCTGCTTGAGTTGTTTGTCGAAGTCCATGCCACCGACGAATTGCATGACGTTGAGGCCGGTGTATTTGGTCAGCTCGGCGGCGTCCTTGGCGATCTGCACCACCAGTTCGCGGGTCGGCGCGATGATCAGCGCGCGCGGCTCGCCCATGTAGCGCTCTTTCGGCGCCGGGGTCTGCAGCAGCTGGGTGATGATCGAGATGAGGAACGCCGCGGTCTTGCCGGTGCCGGTCTGGGCGCGGCCGATGGCGTCCTGACCCTTGAGGGTGTAGCCCAGTACGCCAGCCTGGATCGGCGTGCAGTAGGGGAAACCGAGGTCGTGAATGGCGTGCATCAGCTCGGGGGCGAGCTTGAAGTCATGGAAACGGGTCTTGCCTTCGGCCGGCTCGACCACGAAATCTTCCAGCTTCCAGGTGTCGACTGGCTTGGCTGGGCGCTCGCGACGCGGTTTGTCGGCCTTGGGCGGGCGGGATTGTTGCGGCGCCGGGCTATCGCCTGCGCTCTCGCTGGCAGGGCGGGCGGGCTTGTTCTTGCGTGGGCGCTTCTGCTCTGCGTCACCGCTCTGGGCGGGCGCTGCTACGGATGACGGCGCTGGTTGTGGCTGCTCGTCTTCGGCTTTGCCGAACATTTTCTTGAGTGCTTTGAGCACGGGCTTCTCATCGACTGGTTAAGGAGTGAACGCCCGCCAGTGTAATGCAAGACGCGGGCGTGGCGAAGTGCTTCGCTCGCGTCTGTCAAGAGGACCGTGCGCCCAGCACCTCATTTCTCCGGCAGGCTGGCCAGCAGCAGGCGCTGTACATTGCCGCCCATGATCGCGGCAATGGCGTCATTGTCGAAGCCGGCGGCTTGCAGCCCCTCGGTAATTTGCGCCAGGCCGGTGACGTCGAACGGGGTGTGCACGGTGCCATTGAAGTCCGAGCCCAGGGCGACATGTTCGACGCCGACCTTGTCCGCCGCATAACGGATGGCTTTGACGATGGCGGCGACCGAGGTGTCGCAAACGGCGGTGCTCCAGTAGCCGATGCCGATCACCCCGCCCGTGGCAGCGATGGCCTGCAGGTGCTTGTCGCTGAGGTTGCGGGTGCCGGCGCAGGTGCCTTCGACGCCGGTGTGCGAGACCAGCACCGGGCGCTTGGCCATGGCCAGTACATCATCGATCAACGGGCGCGAAGCGTGGGCCAGGTCCACCAGCATGGATTTTTCTTCCAGGCGCGCGATGACCAGGCGCCCCAGTGGGGTCAGCCCGCCTTTTTCCAGGCCATGGGCCGAGCCGCCGACTTCGTTGTCGAAGAAGTGAGTCAGGCCGGCGATGCGGAAACCCGCGTCATACAGCACGTCGATGTTCTCCAGCTTGCCTTCGATAGGCTGCAGGCCTTCGGTGGCGAGCAGGCCGGCGACGCGGCGCGGGTCCTTTTCCCAGGCATCGACGAAATTCGCCAGGTCGGCGCGGGTGCGGATCAGCACCAGGCGCCCATCGCTGCCGGCGCTGGCGTCCTTGAGTTTCTGCGCCTGGTACAGGGCGCGCTGTAGCAGGCTACTCCAGGTTTCCCGTGGCCAGCGCTGGGCCATGGCCAGCAGGGTAATGTTGTCGCTGTCGGCGCCGTTGCTCTCCATGTTCAGCCCGCGTGGGGTCTTGGTCACGGTGGAGAACACCTGCAGGCCGAGACGCCCTTCGAGCATGCGTGGCAGGTCGGAGTGGCCGTAGTCGTAACGCTTGAGCAGGTCGCGCTCCCAGAGCAGGGCGTCGTCGTGCAGGTCGGCGACGAACAGCCCTTGGTGCAGCTTCTGTGCGCTGGCGCTGGTCGGATAGGGCGGTGGGCTAGCCACGCTGTTCATCTGTGCGTCGAGTACCTGGGGCAGGCCCAGAACGGCGAGGGCGGAAAGGGGGACGAGCAGAAGCACAGCGATCAGCAGTTTGCGCATGAGAAGCCATCCAGGCGTGTTGTTATGTGCGCCACTCTAGCAGGGAAGCGCGACGCGGGGTGTCAGCCGCTGAGGCAGTTACGCCCCTGCTGCTTGGCCTGGTACAGCGCGGCATCGGCACGCGCGATCAGGCCCTGCAGGCTGTCCTGATGCTGCATCTGCGCCAGGCCAATGGAGATGGTGACGCCCGGCAGAACGCCGACTGGCGAATAGAAGGAGGATATCTGCTCCAGGCTGAGGCGCAGGCGTTCGCCGATACTGCGTGCCGCCTCGGCACAGATCTCCGGCAGTAGAATGACGAACTCCTCGCCACCGAAGCGGATCAGGCTGTCCTTGGGCCGCAACTGACTGCGCAAGGTGTGAGCCACCATGCACAGGGCGTAGTCCCCTGCAAGATGACCGTGCTGGTCGTTGTAGGCCTTGAAGTGGTCGACATCGAGCATCAGCAGCGAGATGGGGTCGTCGTTGAAGGCGCAGCGGGTGCTTTCGCGTTCGAAGACGTGCTCCAGCCAGCGTCGGTTGAAGCAACCGGTGAGGGTGTCGACATTGGCATTCTGCTCGCTGTCGAGAATCTGCCGGTTGCCCTGGCGCACACGCTCACAGAGCAGTTCCAGTAGGTTCTGCATCATCTGCGGTGATTGCTGAAACAGCGCGACCAGCGATTCGCGATGCAGGCGCAGCACCGTGGAGGGGCGCTCGGCCACCACGTAGGCGGACGGATGTTCGTTGTCGATGAAGCTGATTTCACCCGCGCAGTCGCCGACTTCGAGGGTGCTCACGGCCTGGTTGTCCAGTGAGCCGAGATAGACGCGCAACTGGCCCTCGATCAGCAGATAGAGGTACTGGTTGCGATTGAAGGGGGAGAGCAACACTTCGCCGGCTTCCAACTCGCACGCGCGAAACTCCTGCAGCAACTGATCCAGGCTGCTGGTCGCGACATTCTGAAATAGTCGCAGGTGCTGAACTTGCTGCAGGTCTGCCTGCCAGTGCGCCGGTTTCATTGCGATCTCGTCGGGCCTGGCCGGGCGAATAGGCCTGAGGGCACCACCAACGCTCCCTGTCGTGTCTACGAATAGCGTTCGACATTATTCCCGGGCTCCAGGCGTGGCAATGTCTGCCAGTGGCTCGGCCGACCAGTGGTTGCACGAAAGTGCAAAGCTGTTAACTGGCGCGCGTCCTTGCGCGCTCTGGATCACGCTGCGAAGTGGATGCGATGGCCCACCGCGTAGCCGGACAGCCGTTCGCCAATGCTGGCAGCCAAGGCCTGATCCTGATTCGGCAGGTGGATGTGGGCCAATTGACCTGCCTTGTCATCGCTCAGCACTTCAACCCGAACAGCCGGGTGCAGCTCATCGATAGCCGCCTGGTAAACCCGGGCGATGGCATCGAAGCGCAGCGCTGGTTTGAAGGTCTTGCCCACCGCGGTGAGCGGAATGGCATCGATGATCCAGGCGTCCTTGGGTACAGCGGCGCGCTCGGGGATATGGGCGGCGGCATGCTCCAGCAATTCGACCTCGCTGGCCTGTGCACCGGGTTTGAGCTGGACGTAGACCACCGGCAGTTCGCCGGCCTTCTCGTCTGGCTTGCCCACTGCAGCGGCCATGGCCACTGCCGGGTGCTTGTGCAGCGCTTCCTCGATCATCTGCGGGTCGATATTGTGGCCGCCGCGGATGATCAGATCCTTGCTGCGACCGGTCAGCCAGATGTAGCCGTCGGTATCGACGCGGCCGAGGTCACCGGTATTGAACCAGTCGCCATCGACCCAGATACCGGCGTTCTTGCTCGCCTGCAGATAGCCCTTGAACACCGTGGCGCCGCGGATGCACAGGTTGCCGATTTCGTTGGGCGCGGCTTCGCGCAGATATTGCCCCTGCTCGTCGAGTACCTTGATACGCACTTCGCAGTAGGGCATCGGCAGGCCGATCGAGCCGGGGCGGCGCTCGCCGGCCGGAGGGTTGGCGCAGCTGCCGCAGGTGCCCTCGGTCAGACCATAGCCTTCGAGCAGAGTCAGCCCCGTCTTGGCCTCGAACTGGCGAATCAGCTCCACCGGCATGGGCGCAGCGCCGCACAGGGCGTACTTCAGCGAGGACAGGTCATGGCCTTCGCTAGGAATCTGCAGGAGGCCGGCATAAATGGTGGGCACACCGCTGAAGAAGCTGACCTTGTGGCGTTCGATGACCTTCCAGAAATTGCCGATCAAGGTGGTGTTGCGATAGCCCTGAGGTGTGGCCAGCAGCACTTCGGCACCGCCGATGAAAGCCGCCAGGCCGGTGACGATGACGCCGTTGACGTGAAACAGCGGCAGGCCGCAGAGTGTTACGTCGCCGACGCCGAAGCGAGTCACCAGGTTCATGCTGTAGGCCATCGCCACTTCGTTGCCGTGGCTGTGCGGCGCCAGTTTTGGCGTGCCTGTGGTACCACCGGTGTGGAAGTAGCTGGCGATATCGTCGGCGGCGATCACGCGGCCACTTTCCAGATGATCGGCTGGGCAGGCGGCGATGGTCTCGTCGAAGTCCAGCACGCCCTCTGGTAGCGGGCCGCGCTGGGCCTTGAGTGCGCTGCGTTGTGGCTCCGGCAGCAGGTTGGCCATATCCACGCAGAGAATCGCTTTCAACTCCGGCAGCTGATCGCGCAGAGCGTTGACCTTGTCCCACAGGTCGGTATCGGGGAAGGGCGCCAGGGTCACCAGCAGTTCGGAGTCCGACGCGTGGATCAGCTCGGCGATATGCTCGGCGTCGAGCAGCGGGTTGATCGCGTTGACGATGCCGGCTGCCTCACCGCCCCAGATGGTGTAGTGAGTCTGCGGCAGGTTGGGCAGCAGGAATGACACCGCCTTGCCCGGGCGCAGGCCCAGACGATGGAAGGCGTTGGCCGTCTGGGTGATTTTGCCGAGCAACTCGGTGTAGTTCAGGCGTAGCGGGGCTTCTTCGGCCGTGCCCTGGAGGATGAACGACAGCGCTGGTGCATGCGGACTGGCCTGGGCCGTGCGGCGGATCAGATCAAAGGTGCTCTCGGGCAGGCCGCGATCGCTCAGCGGCGTGCTCTCGATCTGTTGAATATCCTGCAGGCTACGAATGAGGGGCGCTGTGCTCATTTATTGTGCATCTCTTCGGTTCGGTCAGTCTGCCAGCAATTGGCTCAACCATTCGGCGATATCGCGAATCTCTTCCGGTAGCACTTCGTGGGCCATCGGATAGTCGCGCCATTGCACCGGCACCCCGCAGGCGTGCAGGCGGTCATACGCGGCGCGTCCCATGTCCGGGGGCACCACGTCGTCGAATCTGCCATGCAAACAAAGCACCGGCAGTTGTCTTTTTGTATCCGCCAGGGGCACCTCATCGCTGAAAGTCGGCGCATAGGTCGACAGCGCCAGTACCCCGCCGAGGGGTTGCAGATAGCGCACGAAGGCGGTGTGCAGCACCACCGCGCCACCTTGGGAGAAGCCCGCCAGGACAATGCGTTCAGCGGCGATGCCATCTGCACGCTCGGCTTCGATCAGGGCGATCACCTGGTCGGCGGATTCCTCCAGCTGCGCTTGGTCGATGGCCCGGGCCGGGGTCATGGCGAGAATGTCGTACCAGCTCGGCATGCTCCAGCCGCCGTTGATGGTCACCGGGCGGGTGGGCGCCTGCGGCAGGATGAAGCGTGTGCTGGGCAGGCGCTCTTGCAGCATCTCGGCGACCGGGAGGAAATCGTAGCGGTCAGCCCCCAGCCCGTGCAGCCAGATCACGGTGGCGTTGGCGGCCTGTGGGGGCTGCAAAATCATGGGTGCGGTCATTGGTAGCTCCAGTGTGGTGCGGGCGCCTTAATTTGGGGCGGCGCCCTGTTCAAGGCTTGGCTAATCTGTGAATAAGTTGTCGCACGGGTGAATCTTTTGCCCTTGACCCTTCCATATCCGGCCATTTGCCATGTGCTGGTACGGGGCTTGCTAAGGCTCATCTGAACTGACGACGCGGTGCGGTAACGGTAACACTGTGCCACTGCGCACCGCTCAACAGGCAGGAATCTGCTGTGTGGGGTTCCTAATAGACCGTCAGGGCGATCAATCGTCCAGACGGATGACGATCCGTCTCAGGCCCGTTCAACCAATGGGCTGGGCAGGAGCAGTTGGCCAGCAGAGGGTAAAGCCGACTAGACTCCCGCCTGACGTTCGAACTTCTCGTCGATGCCGTTGCTGCCAGCGGATCGCGTGCCTCAAAAGGGTGGGGAAGGCGGACGGAGACTCCAACACAACAAGAGCAACTGGAGGTTTTTGATGAAGATGGTGAAATCCACCCTGGCTGTGCTGACCACCGCAGCTGTGCTCGGTGTCAGTGGCTTTGCTCAGGCAGGCGCCACCCTGGATGCAGTGCAGAAGAAAGGCTTCGTGCAGTGCGGTATCAGCGACGGTCTGCCTGGCTTCTCCTACGCCGATGAAAAAGGCAACTACCTGGGTATGGACGTTGACGTCTGCCGCGCTGTTGCCGCCGCTGTATTCGGCGACGCTACCAAAGTGCGTTATAGCCCGCTGACCGCCAAGGAGCGCTTCACTGCGCTGCAGTCCGGCGAAGTCGACATCCTGTCGCGTAACACCACCTGGACCAGCTCGCGCGACGCCGCACTGGGCCTGAACTTCACTGGTACCAACTACTACGACGGCCAGGGCTTTTTGGTTAACAAGAAGCTGGGCGTTTCCAGCGCCAAGGAACTGGACGGGGCTACCGTCTGCATCCAGGCCGGCACCACCACCGAGCTGAACCTCTCCGACTACTTCCGTGCCAATGGCATGAAGTACACCCCCATCACCTACGATACCTCTGACGAGAGCGCCAAGTCGGTCGAAGCTGGCCGTTGCGACGTGCTGACCTCCGACCAGTCGCAGCTGTACGCACAGCGCATCAAACTGGCCAACCCGGACGACTATGTCGTGCTGCCGGAAGTCATCTCCAAGGAACCTCTGGGCCCGGTCGTGCGCCAGGGTGACGAAGAGTGGTTCGATATCGTGCGCTGGACCCTGTTCGCCATGGTCAACGCCGAAGAGCTGGGTGTGACCTCGGCCAACGTCGAAGCCACTGCCAAAGACACCAAGAACCCGGACGTAGCACGTCTGCTGGGTACTGAAGGTGAATTCGGTAAAGACCTCAAGCTGCCGAAAGACTGGGCAGTACAGATCGTCAAGCAAGTCGGTAACTACGGCGAGTCCTTCGACCGTAACGTTGGCGCCGGCAGCGAGCTGAAGATCGAGCGTGGTCTCAACGCCCTGTGGAACAAGGGTGGTCTGCAGTACGCACCGCCGGTGCGTTGACCGTCCACAGCGGCAGGCGAGAATCTGTTCATAGGCTCGCGAGCTAGAGGCATGCAAGGAAAAAACAGGCGAAGAAGCGCAGTTTACGAGTTGTAAATGAGCATTCTGAGCCTGTTTTTGACGAAGCAGGCCCGACGCGCAGCAGACTATGGACCGGTTCTCGGAGCCTGCCGCTGTCGTTTCCGATTACGTGAACTCCGGCTGGCTTGCGTGCGGCCGGGGCTTCCATGAGGGTTGTTATGCAAACGACTGCTAATGCCCCGCGCCCGCGAGGATCGCTTCTGAACGATCCGCAGGTGCGTGCTTGGGCTTTCCAGATCATTGCCGTTATCGCCGTTGTGGCGCTCGGCTGGTTTCTCTTCCAGAACACCCAGGCTAACCTGGAGAAGCGCGGGATCATTTCCGGCTTCGCTTTTCTCAATAACAGCGCCGGTTTCGGTATTGCCCAGCATCTGATCGACTACACGGAAAGCGACAGCTACGCCCGTGTGTTTCTGGTCGGCTTGCTCAATACCCTGCTGGTGTCTTTTATCGGTATCGTGCTGGCCTCCATCCTTGGCTTTCTGCTGGGTGTGGCACGGCTGTCGCCTAACTGGCTGATCAGCAAGCTGGCCACCGTTTACATCGAGATCTTCCGCAACATTCCGCCGTTGCTGCAGATCCTCTTCTGGTATTTCGCGGTCTTCCTTGCCCTGCCTGGTCCTCGGCAAAGCCTGGACGTGGGTGAAGTCTTCTTCCTCAACAGCCGTGGTCTGTACATGCCGGCGCCGAGCCCTTCGGAGAGCTTCGGTCTGTTCGCCGTGGTGCTGCTAGCGACCATCGTCGGCATCATCGCCCTCGGGCGCTGGGCCAAGAAACGCCGTGAAGCCACCGGCCAGATCTTTCCGCTGCTGTGGACATCGTTGGCGCTGATCGTGGTGATTCCTGGCCTGACCGCGCTGGTCGCGGGCAATCCGCTGGTGTGGAGTGTGCCGGAGCTGACCGGTTTCAACTTCCGTGGCGGCTGGGTGATGATCCCCGAGCTGATGGCGCTGACCCTGGCATTGACCATCTACACCGCGGCATTCATCGCCGAGAACGTGCGCTCCGGGATCATGGCGGTCAGCCATGGTCAGACCGAAGCCGCGCGCTCGCTGGGTTTGCGTCCGGGCGTCACTTTGCGTCTGGTGATCATCCCGCAGGCGCTGCGTGTGATCATTCCGCCGCTGACCAGTCAGTACCTCAACCTGGCGAAGAACTCGTCCCTGGCTGCCGGTATCGGCTACCCGGACATGGTGTCGCTGTTCGCCGGCACTGTGCTCAACCAGACCGGCCAGGCCATCGAGGTGATCGCCATCACCATGAGCGTGTATCTGGCGATCAGCATCAGCATTTCCCTGCTGATGAACTGGTACAACAAGCGCATTGCGCTGACTGAGCGGTAAGGAGCAGCCATGCAGACTCATACATTCAAACCGGACCTGCCGCCACCGCGCATGAGCGTCGGTGTGGTGGGCTGGCTCAAGGCCAACCTGTTTTCCAACTGGTTCAACAGCCTGCTGACCGTTTTTGCGCTGTACCTGATCTGGTTGATCGTGCCGCCGCTGCTGCAGTGGGCGATCATCGATGCCAACTGGGTCGGCAGCACTCGCGCCGACTGCACCAAGGAAGGCGCGTGCTGGGTGTTCATCCAACAGCGCTTCGGTCAGTTCATGTACGGCTTCTACCCGACCGAGTTGCGCTGGCGTGTGGATGCCACTCTGTGGCTGGCGATCATCGGCATGGCGCCGCTGTTCGTGCCGCAGATGCCGCGCAAGGCGGTGTACGGTCTGGCTTTCCTGGCGATCTATCCGTTCATCGCCTGGACCCTGCTGCACGGTGGTGTATTCGGCCTGGACGTGGTTTCCACCAGCCGTTGGGGCGGCCTGATGCTGACCCTGGTGATCGCTGCTGTCGGCATCACCGGTGCGTTGCCGCTGGGCATCCTGCTGGCGCTGGGGCGACGCTCCAACCTGCCGGCGATCAAGGTCATCTGCGTCACCTTCATCGAGTTCTGGCGCGGTGTGCCGTTGATCACTGTGCTGTTCATGTCCTCGGTGATGTTGCCGCTGTTCCTGCCCGAAGGCATGCATTTCGACAAGCTGATGCGTGCGCTGATCGGGGTGATCCTGTTCCAGTCCGCCTACATCGCCGAAGTGGTGCGTGGTGGCTTGCAGGCCATTCCCAAGGGCCAGTACGAAGCCGCTGCGGCCATGGGCCTGGGCTACTGGCGGATGATGGGCCTGGTGATCCTGCCGCAGGCGCTGAAGCTGGTGATTCCGGGCATCGTCAACGTCTTCATCGCCCTGTTCAAGGACACCAGCCTGGTGATCATCATCGGCCTGTTCGATCTGCTCAACAGCATCAAGCAGGCGACCACCGACCCGGCGTGGCTGGGCATGGCCACCGAGGGCTACGTGTTCGCCGCGCTGATCTTCTGGATTTTCTGTTTCGGCATGTCCCGCTATTCGCTGCATCTCGAGCGGAAGCTGGATACCGGCCACAAGCGTTAGGAGTGAGTCATGAGTGAAGCAATCAAACAACCCAGCGCCGAGCCGATGATCCTGCTGCAGGGCGTGAACAAATGGTACGGCCAGTTCCACGTGCTCAAGGACATCAACCTGAGCGTGCAGCAGGGCGAGCGTATCGTTCTGTGTGGGCCGTCCGGTTCGGGCAAGTCCACCACCATTCGCTGCATCAACCGTCTGGAAGAGCACCAGCAAGGGCGCATCGTGGTCGATGGCACCGAGTTGACCAGCGACCTCAAGCACATCGAGGCGATTCGCCGCGAAGTGGGCATGGTGTTCCAGCACTTCAACCTGTTCCCGCACCTCACCGTGCTGCAGAACTGCACCCTGGCGCCGATGTGGGTACGCAAGATGCCCAAGCGCCAGGCCGAGGAAATTGCCATGCACTTTCTCGAGCGCGTGCGTATCCCTGAGCAGGCAAACAAGTTTCCGGGCCAGCTCTCCGGTGGTCAGCAACAGCGTGTGGCGATTGCCCGCGCGCTGTGCATGAAGCCGAAGATCATGCTGTTCGACGAGCCGACCTCGGCCCTCGACCCGGAAATGGTGAAAGAGGTGCTCGACACCATGATCGGTCTGGCCGAAGACGGCATGACCATGCTCTGCGTGACCCATGAGATGGGCTTTGCCCGCACCGTGGCCAACCGCGTGATCTTCATGGACAAGGGCGAGATCGTGGAAGAGGCAGAGCCGAACGCCTTCTTCACCAACCCGCAGAACGAGCGCACCAAGCTGTTTCTCAGCCAGATCCTGCACTGAGTCGGCTTTGCGCCATCGATCAGGGAGCCTTCGGGCTCCCTTTTTCATTGCCTGGTTTTAACTTAGCCGCATGCGCTTGCGGAAGGCGCCCGGCGTTTCCCCGCACAACTGCTTGAAGCGCTTGGCGAAGGTCGCACGGTCGGTGAACCCGACCTGGCTGGCGATCTGTTCCAGCGACTGCGACGAGCCGACCAGCGCTTGCTGCGCCAGGCTGATGCGCAGGCGTTGCAGGTAATCGCCTGGGGTCAGCCCGGTGGCCTGCTTGAAACGGCGCAGCAGGGTACGCGGTGAACAGTGCGCCTGCTGCGCAAGGCGGTTTAGATCGATCGCCTCGGCGTGGTGCTCGCGTAGCCAGGTCAGAAGCGGGGCAAGGGCTTTATCGTCGTTGCTGGGCAGCAGCGGCGCGAAACGGGTCTGCGTGCCGCGCTGGCGTTCGATCACCATGGCGCTGGCAACCTGCTGCGCCAGCCATTCACCAGCATGCAGGGCAATCAGGTGCAGACACAGGTCGAGCCCGGCCTGGGCTCCGCCGGAGCAGAAAAACGGGCCATCCTCGGTCAACAGCAAGTCGCTGCGCAGTTTCACCTGAGGAAAATGCCGGGCGAAGGCGTCAGCCAGGGCCCAGTGGGTAGTCGCCTGACGACCATCGAGCAGGCCGGCAGCCGCCAGCAGGAAGGCGCTGCTGCACAGGCTCGCCAGTTGCTGCTGCTCGCGTCGGGCCAGCCAGGGCAGCAGCTTGGTGTTGCTCTCCAGGGTACGGCTGATGGCGCTGCCGGTGGCCGGCATAATCAGCAGATCGGCCTGTTCGGCCAACGGTAGGCCACCATCGACCTGAATCTGCGCGAAATCCAACTGCACGGGCTGGCCATCGAGGCTGAAACGCTGCAGCTGAAAGTGCGCTGTGCCGGCCAGGCGATTGGCCAGGCTGAAGGCATCCTGCGCCATGCTCAGGCTGGAACAGACGGTTTGTGGGCAGACGTACAAGGCGATGCGCAGCATGACGATGGCCTGGAGTGAAGTTGGCGATTATTGACACAAAGTTGTCTTTATAGCCAATCGCCACGTCCCCGCCGGACGAACAGACTGGAGTGAACCATCCTTGCGAACGTGCAGGGTGCGCCGTGCGCACCAGTGAGCGACGCAGTGACAGCGGTGCGCGCGGCGCACCCTACGTAATTAAAAGCCTGTAGGAGCGACTCATGAGCCACCCCAATGCCGATCTGATCCAGCGTTTCTACAGCGCCTTCCAGAAGCTAGATGCCGAGACCATGGCAGGCTGCTACGCCGAAGATGTGCGTTTCTCCGACCCGGTCTTCGTCGACCTGCACGGTGCTGAGGCTGGCGATATGTGGCGCATGCTGTGTAGTCGCGCCGAGGTTTTCTCGCTGACCTTCGATTCGGTGCATGCCGACGATCATGCCGGCAGTGCGCGCTGGGTCGCCAGCTACCGTTTCAGTGCCACCGGTCGTCAGGTGGTCAACCACATCCAGGCGCGCTTCGTGTTTCGCGACGGGTTGATCGTCGAACATCGCGATCACTTCGATCTATGGCGCTGGGCACGTCAGGCGCTAGGTGGCAAAGGGCTTCTGCTGGGGTGGGCGCCACCGGTTCAGGCCGCCATTCGTCGACAGGCGGCACGTGGTCTGGCCCAGTTTCGCGGTACGCGCTGAGGCGGGCGAATGAACGCAGTGGTAGGCTATCCGGTCTTAGCCTTCAATAAAGAGTGCGCACACCGGGTGCCGCACCTCCACTGCCAATCGAGACCTGCCGTGACCGAACTGATCGTTGCCGTAAAACAGGCCAAAGCCTGGGGGGTCCACGCTGTTACCGCCAGCGGCGTGATCCTCGCCCTCCTGGCATTGTTGGCCGTACTCGACGGCCAACCCAAGCAATGCCTGTTGTGGCTCGGCCTGGCGCTGCTGGTCGATGGGCTGGATGGTTCGCTGGCACGGCGTTACGACGTCAAGGGTGTGCTGCCGCACTTCGACGGCTCCACACTCGACCTGGTGATCGACTACCTCACCTACGTATTTATCCCCGCGATCTTCCTCTATCGCTTCATTCCGCTGCCGGATTACACGCCGCTGTTCGCCGTGGGCCTGATTCTGCTGTCCTCGCTGTTCTGCTTCTGCAACCTGAACATGAAGAGCAAGGACAACTACTTCGTCGGCTTCCCGGCGGCGTGGAACGTGGTCGTGCTGTATTTCTACATCCTCGACGTGCACCCCTGGATCACCCTGGCCATGATCGTCCTGCTGGCCGGCCTGACCCTCACCAAGATGAAGTTCCTGCACCCGTTTCGCGTGCGTCAGTTCATGCCGCTGAACATCCTCGTGACCTTCGTCTGGATGCTCTCCAGCGCGTTGCTGATTCTGCAGTACCCGGTCAGCCAGTTCTGGCTGCTGGCGCTCTGGTGGTTGGCTTCAGCCTACTTCGTCGGCATGTGCCTGTGGCGCTCGGCGCGTGAGTGGTTTCCTGCTCGCGGATGAATGCAGCAGTCGAAAAAGCCTGGTTCGTCTATCTGGTGCGCGCCGCCAATGGCGCTCTGTATTGCGGCATCAGCGATGATCCGCAGCGGCGTTTCGCCCAGCACCAGAGTGGCAAGGGCGCTCGCTTCTTCCATACCAGCCCGGCGCTGGCGCTGGCCTATATCGAAGCCTGTGCCGGCAAGGGCGATGCATTGCGCCGTGAACGGGCGATCAAGCGCCTGAGCAAAAGCGCCAAAGAAGCGCTCATTCTGGCCGTTGATGGTGGCTCATCAGCCTGAGGCGGTTGCGTGCACGTGCCGCGCGGGTAAGCTGAGGGCTTTGATCCGACGCGGAGCGCGCCATGCATGAGTTGATCCTTCATCACTATCCGACCTCGCCGTTCGCCGAGAAGGCCCGCCTGATGTTGGGCTTCAAGCAACTGTCCTGGCGTTCGGTGATGATCCCGCCGCTGATGCCCAAGCCCGATCTCACTGCGCTGACTGGTGGCTACCGCAAGACCCCGGTGCTGCAGGTCGGCGCCGACATCTATTGCGATACCGCGCTGATCGTCCGTCGCCTGGACGCCGAGAAGGCCACCCCGGCGCTGCTGCCCGAAGCTCAGGCGTTCAATGTCAGCCTGCTGGCGCAGTGGGCCGACTCGGTGCTGTTCCAGCATGCCGTTGCGCTGGTGTTCCAACCCGAGTCGATGGCGCTGCGCTTCGCCAAGGTCCCGCCGGAGTTTGCCAAGGCCTTTGCTGCCGACCGTGGTGCGCTGTTTTCCGGCGGTACGGCGAGTCGTCTGCCGTTAGAGCAGGCCAAGCATCAATGGCCGGCGCTGATGGGTGTCTTGCAACGCCAACTGCAAGGCGAGCAGGGCGATTTCCTTTTCGGTGAAGCGTCGCTCGCCGATTTTTCCGTAGCTCACTGTTTGTGGTTCCTGCGCGGTACGCCGGTCACCGCGCCACTGGTCGACGATTACCCTGAGGTCGCTGCGTGGCTTGCCCGTGTGCTCGGCTTCGGCCATGGCTCGCTGAGCGAGATGAGCAGCGAACAGGCGATCGCAGTGGCGCGTGAAGCGACTCCGGCAGCGCTGCCGAACGAAGATTTCGTCGACCCCAATGGCTTCAAGGCGGGCCAGGCGGTGAGCATCGCGGCAGTGGACTATGGTGTCGACCCGGTGCAGGGCGAGTTGCTGCATGCGGGGCGTGACGAGCTGATTCTGCGTCGCGAGGACGAGCGTGCCGGCATCGTACACGTGCACTTCCCGCGCCTGGGCTTCCGTATCGAGGCGCGTTGAGGGCTGTAGCGCCGCCTGTCAGTAGGCGGCGCGGATGGCGCGTACGTCATAACCGTGAATGACCTGCCCGCGCAGGTCGATCACCGGCACACCGCGGCCGCCAAGCGCTTGGTATTGGGCGCGGCCGGCGGTATCGGTCTCGATATTCACTTCGCGGTAGGCGATGCCGTCCTCGGCGAACAGCTCGCGGGTCTTGGCGCAGTAGCCACACCATTGCGTGGCGTAGAGCACCACTTCGCCGCTGGCGTTACGCGCCTGGGGCGGGTCGATCCAGCGCTCGATCTTGTCCCAGTTCTGCCACAGGGCCAGGGCGGCGAGCAGCAGCACAATCGTCTTCATGGTTTCGCATCCTTGTGTGATGGCACGGTCATGTCAGGGTAAACCGCGCCGGGCCATCCAGCCACTCGTTACATCTCAATCCTGACGGCGCTTGAGCTGGTCCTTCAATTGGGTCGGCAACTGGCGAATGATCAGCATGTCGCGGCCCTCGTCGTACTCGACCTTCGAGCCCAGCAGGTGCGCCTCGAAACTGATCGACAGGCCCTCGGCACGGCCGGTGAAACGCTGGAATTGGCTCAGGGTACGTTTGTCCGCCGGAAACTCCGGAGCCATGCCGTAATCCTTGTTGCGGATGTGCTCGTAGAAGGCCTTGGGGCGCTCCTCGTCGATCAGTCCGGAGAGTTCTTCCAGGGTGATCGGTTCGCCCATCTTGGCCTGGCCGCTGGCGTAGCCGACCAGGGTTTTGGTCTTCTCGCGCGCCTGCTCCTCGGGCAAATCCTCGCTCTCGACGAAGTCGCTGAAGGCCTTGAGCAGGGTACGGGTCTCACCCGGGCCGTCGACGCCTTCCTGGCAGCCGATGAAGTCGCGGAAGTAGTCCGAGACCTTCTTGCCGTTCTTGCCCTTGATGAAGGAGATGTACTGCTTGGACTGCTTGTTGTTCTGCCACTCGCTGATGTTGATGCGCGCGGCCAGGTGCAACTGGCCGAGATCCAGGTGCTTGGCCGGGGTCACGTCCAGCGCGTCGGTCACCGCCACGCCTTCGCTGTGGTGCAGCAGGGCGATGGCCAGGTAGTCGGTCATACCTTGTTGGTAGTGAGCCAGCAGCACGTGACCGCCGGTGGAGAGGTTGGATTCCTCCATCAGCTTTTGCAGGTGTTCGACGGCCTGACGGCTGAAGGCGGTGAAATCCTGCTCGCCATCGAGATAGGCCTTGAGCCAGCCACTGAACGGGTAGGCGCCGGATTCTTCGTGGAACAGACCCCAGGCCTTGCCCTGCTTGGCGTTGTAGCTCTCGTTGAGGTCGGCCAGCAGGTTCTCCATGGCTTGCGACGTGGCCAGCTCGCTGTCGCGAGCGTGCAGCACGGCAGGGCTGCCGTCGGGCTTCTTGTCGATCAGGTGGACGATGCAGTGGCGGATCGGCATGGCGGTCTCGATGGGCAAATGAAACGAAGGGCGAAGTTTACCTGAAGCAGAAAATGGATTGCGGGGCTGGGTGTGGATCTATCCGTGAAAAGCGTTGAAGACCACACAGCAGATCGCGGCTAAAGCCCCTCCCGCGGGTGTCACGAACACCCGTGGGAGTGGCTTTAGCCGCGATGCTTCTCTACTGGCGGCGTTGCTGTTGCAGCGTAGGGTGGATGACGCTTTTTCCATCCACCGCTTCGGCATCAGATGCTGCGCATCGGTGACATGAAAAGCGATGTCCGCCCTACGCCTGTCGGCGCCGCTGCAGCTCGCGCAGTCGTTCGATCACGTAGCGCACATGCATGTGCAGTTCGTACAGCTCGTTGGAGTACGACAGCGGCACTTCCACAGCCGCGAGTTCGTCCTCCATCTCCTCCAGGCGTTCGATCTCGCTGTCCAGCTCGTTGGGCAAGGAGCCTGCGTGCAGCTTGCGGTCGATCTCGCGCAGGTACTTGTACCAGCGGTAGATACGCGCGCGAATGCGCCACTGGTAGATCGGGCCGACAGCCTTGAGCAGTGGGATCATCACCACGATCAAGGGGATCAGCAGGATGATGTAGCGGTCGGCCAGCGAGGCGATGCGAAACGGCAGGTAGCGCTGCAGGATCGGCAGGCCCTTGTCGTAGTAGTGCCCGGCATCCTTGTGCAGCTCGAAGGTGCGAGGCTCGGCACTGGGAAAGGTGCCGGCGGCGTCGAGTAGGGTGCCGCTGCGCATCACTTCACGGCTGGCCTCGAGAAACAGCGGCACCAGGCCAGGGTTGAAGTCGTCGTTGACCACCAGGGTAGCGACCGGAGACAGGGTAACGATATCTCGGTCTGGTGCGTTGCTGGCCAGATCCAGCAGGCCTTCACCGACCTTCACCTGATTGAAGAACGGCAGTCGCGCCTCGTAAGCGGCGGCGCGCCGAAAGTGTGCGAGGGCGATGTCCGGGTTGGCCGCCAGTTGCTGCACCAGTGAGTTCTCTGCCGGGCCGACGAAGAACGCTGCATCCAGTTCGCCGGCCATCAGCGCCCGAGCGGCTTTGCCACCGCCGATGCTCTGCCAGCTTTCGGGATGTTGTTCCGGCTCGATGGCATTGGCGCCGAGAATGGCATCGCTGGCGGCACGGGTGCCGCTGCCTTCACCGCCCAGACCGACGCGCAATGGCAGCAGGTCGGCAATGCGATCCAGCTTCACGTCTCGTCGATAGAACAGCCACAGGGGCTCCTGATAAATCGCCCCCAGACTTTCCAGCTGACGCTGCTCGTCGGGAGCCAGCTGGAGCTCCAGGCCGCTCTGGACCAAGGCGATCTCCACTTGCGGGTCCTTGGCCAGCAGGCGTTGCAGGTTGTCGCGCGAGCCTGAGGTCGGTACCAGGTTCAGTTCAAAACCTTCCTTGGCCAACTCTTCCTTCAGGCGTTCGGCAAACTGCTGGTAGGCGCCCCCTTGGGTGCCGGTGGCCATGCTGGCGCTCATCGGTGGTGGCGGCGCGACGAACTGGAACAGTGCCCAGACCAGGCCTGCCACCACCGGGACGATCCACAGGTTGGCCAGGATCATGATTTTCAGGTCATTGAGTACGCGGAGCATGGGGCTTCCTTTCAGCGTTTGTCGCTTCAAGGATAGAACCCTCGAGCAACGATGGTCACGCATCGGCGGCGATACCGCTCGGGTTACGCCGTTTTCGACCGTCACCTGCCGGGAAGGTGCAAGCTGCGTTGCCGTGCTTATTGTCTCCTGCGCTAGGCCAGCGCCTTACCCAGCGAGCGCAGGCGATCAAGCAGCAGCAACACCCCAAGCAATGCCACTGCATACAGCGCATCGCCGCCAAGCATCAGCAGCACCCCAGCGCAGAGCAGCGCACTGAGACCGGCAAGCAGACGCCAGACGCCACTGAGCAGCACCCAGCCAGCGGCCATGCTCAACAGGTAGATCAGCACGAAGTTGCCGTTGGCATAGCGGATCAGATCGTCCACCGACAGGTTCAAGGTGGCCGAGAGCATGGCGCACAGCGCGCAGCTGATCACTACCAGCAGCAAGGCTTTGCCGGGTACACCATGACGGTTGCGCACGGCCAGCCTGGCCGGCAGACGGCCTTCATCGGCCAGGCTCCAGATCAGCCGGGCGAAGCCCTGGATGTACACGTTCATCGAGGCGAAGCAGGCCAGGCAACCGAGCACCGCCACCAGCACGCGTGCGTGCTCACCCAGCAGCTGTTCGAACAGACGGGGCAGGGCGGTGATGTCGCTGTGCACGTCGCCGTAAGTGGCAAAGCTCAGCACCGCGACCGAGCAGGCCCAGTACACCAGGCCGGCCAGCACCACGCCGAGCAACAGTGCCAGCGGGAAGTCGCGCTCGGGGTGTTTGAACTCCTCGCCCAGGTGAGTGAAGGCCTCTATGCCGACGAAGCACCAGAACATCACCCCCAGCGCCGTCGGCAGCAAGTGCCACTGGCCGTCCATCGGCGGCAGCAACGGTTGGCTGGCGCGCGGCAGGTCGCCGACCCACCAGATCAGCGCCACGCTGGCGACGATGGCCACGGCGATCAGCCCCTGCAGCATGCCCGATGCTTTCGGTGGGCGCTGGCCAAGCAGGAGAATGGCGCCCAGCGTCGCCAGTTCGATGAGCAGCAGTCCGCTGCGATCGAGGTCGAACAACGCCAGCCAGAAGCCGCTGGCGATATGCAGAGCCGCCGGCAAACCGACCGGCAACACGGCGAGAAACAGCAGGGCGCTGACGCCCTCCATGCGCAGACCGAAGGCGCGGCCGATCAGGTGCGGCGCGCCGCCGGCATGAGGGAAGCGCTTGCCCAACTGGGCGAAGGTGAACGCCACCGGTAGTACCAGGGCAATCAAGATCATCCATGCCCACAGCGACGCTTCGCCGGCTGCCGTGGCTGCCAGTGCCGGCACCACGAATATGCCGGTGCCGAGCAGCGAGGTGCTGAGCAGGGCGATGCCCTGCAGCAGGCCCAATTCCTTGTTCAATCGACTCATGGGGTATGCTCATCATTTTCCAGATACCGCCATGGTAGGGCGCCGGCCAGTTGCAGGCTGTCGCCTTTTGCCGACGAAATGGCGGTTTTCACCGTCAATCCGATTGCCGCCCGAGAAGCTCCCGTGGACAAGTTCGATCGCCAGATCCTCACTCTGCTGCGCAGCGATGCGCGCACCTCCGTCAGCCAGATCGCCCGTGAGATCAATCTGTCACGTTCGGCGGTCAGCGAGCGGATTCGCTATCTGGAGGAGAGCGGGGTGATTCGTGGTTATCACGCCCAGGTCGCGGTGCCGGGCGAAGGTGGAGTCAGGGCTTATCTCGAGCTTTTCTACCAAAACGCCCGTTGTCAGGATTACGTCGAGCGTATGCGCGAATACCCGGAAATCCGCCATTGCAGTGGCATCAGCGGCGAGACCGACATGCTGGTACTGGTCGAGGCGCCGAGCATGGCGCGCCTGAGCGAAGTGCGCGCGGCCATCGAGGCCTTCCCGCAGATGCAGCGGGTCAAGACTCATGTCGTCGTACAGGACTGGCCGCTATGAGCTTGCGCATCCTGCACACCTCCGACTGGCACCTGGGCCAGCATTTCATGGGCAAGACTCGGCAGGCCGAGCACCAGGCCTTCTGCGCCTGGCTGCTGGAGCAAGTGCGCGTGCACGACGTGGACGTGCTGTTGATCGCCGGTGATGTGTTCGACACCGGCGCACCGCCCAGTTATGCCCGCGAGCAGTACTACCGGCTGGTGGTTGAGTTGCGCGACGCCGGCTGCGCCCTGGTGGTACTCGGCGGCAACCACGACTCGCCGGCCATGCTTGGTGAAAGCCGTAGCCTGCTGGGGCAACTGGGCACGCAGGTGGTGCCGAGCGTAGGCGTCGACTTGGCTGAACAGGTACTGGTACTCAATGATCGTACTGGCCAGCCGGGCGCCATTCTCTGCGCCATTCCCTTCATCCGCCCGCGCGACGTGCTGGCCAGCCAGGCGGGGCAGAGCGCGCAGGACAAACAACAATCGCTGCAGCAAGCCATCGCTGAGCATTACCGAGAACTGTACGAGCTGGCGGCGAGCAAGCGTGATGAGCTGGGCCTGACGCTACCGATCATCGCCACCGGTCACCTCACCACGGTTGGCGCCAGTGCCAGCGAATCGGTACGGGAAATCTACGTCGGCAGCCTGGAAGCCTTCCCCACCAGCGCCTTCCCGCGGGCTGACTATATCGCCCTTGGCCATATCCACCGCCCGCAGAAGGTCGGCGGCCTGGAGCACATCCGCTATAGCGGCTCGCCCATTGCCCTGTCCTTCGACGAGGCGCGCCAGCAGAAGGAAGTCCTGCTGCTGACGTTCGAAGGCGCCACCCTGCAGTCGATCACGCCACTGCCCGTGCCGGTATTCCAGCCCATGGCCAGCCTGCGCGGCTCGCTCAAGGAGTTGGCAGGCTCCATCACCGAGGCAGCTGCACAGGGCACACCCGAGCGGCCCGTATGGCTGGAAGTGCAAGTGAGCACCGACGACTACCTGAGCGACCTGCAAAGCCGCATCAATGCCCTGTGCGAAGGGTGTCCCGTGGAGGTGCTGCGTATCCGTCGTGAACGCGGCAACGCCATGGCTAGCCTGGCCAGCGAAGCACGGGAAACGTTGGACGAGCTGAGCGTGGAGGACGTCTTCGCCCGCCGCCTGCAGCAAGAGACATTGGAAGAAGAGGATGCCCTGCGTTTGCAGGCGTTGTATCGGCAGGTGCTGGAGGCGCTGCCCAAGGCTTAGCGGCACAGACCCTGTAGCCCGGATGCAATCCGGGGATGGCGGTCGCGACAACCCAGCCAAGAGCTTGCCGCGCTCACCCCAGCGGGCTGACTACACCGGCAAACCCCTGGCCCAGCACATGCGTATAAATCTGCGTCGTACGTATATCCGCATGCCCCAGTAGCGTCTGCACTGTGCGAATGTCACTCCCCCGACGCAGTAGCTCGGTGGCGAAACTGTGGCGAAAGGTATGGCAACTGGCAGACTTGTGCAGATTGGATTGCCGCACGGCATGCCTGACAGCTTTCTGAATTGCACTGACATGAAGGTGATGACGAACGATCTGCCCGTCCTCATCCGTGCAAAGTCCGGTCGACGGGAACAGCCACTGCCACTCGAATGAACGTCCGGCCTTGGGGTATTTGCGACGTAGCGCAAATGGCAGGCTGACGGGCGCGTGATAAAAACTGTCCCGCTGCTTCCAGGCGCGAAACATACGTTCTCTGCGCTCCAGCAGCTGTGTGCTCAGGGGCGCCGGTAGAAGTGTCGTTCGGTCTTTGGCGCCTTTACCGTCATGAATGGTGATGATCTGCTTATCGAAATCCACATCCTTGATACGCAAACGTGCAGCTTCCACCACCCGCAAGCCGGCGCCATACATCAGCGAAGCCAGTAGCTGATGCGGTTGGCCGAGCCTGGCAATGAGCGCCGTGGCTTCCTCATGCGTAAGTACGCAGGGAATACGCGCTGAGCGTTTTGCGCGCACCACCTCACCCACTTGCCCGAGCGGTTGTTGCAAGACCTTGTCGTATAGGAAAACCAGCGAATTGAGTGCCAGATTCTGGGTGGCGGCAGCCACCTGACGCTCAACTGCCAACCAAGTGAGAAAAGCATTGACCTCGGTAGCACCAAGCTCCAGTGGATGGCGCAGTTTATGGAAACGGATGAAATAGCGAATCCAGTACCAGTAGGATTTTTCTGTCCGGATGCTGTAATGATGCAAGCGCATCACCGCCCTGAACTGCTCCTGCAGGCGAGGTTTGCTGGAGGTTTCCATGGCCGACTCCTTGGCTGTTTTTTTGTACAGTAGTAATGGTAGAGCAAAAAGAGGAAGTCAAGCGAATACATCCAGACATCAGGGGGTGGCTGGTAATGCCATGATTTGAAAAGAATTTTTCCAGGGCGGCGATGACGATAGCGCGGAGTTAGATGGAAGGCTCTACTATCGGATTAGTACCGCCCTCCATCTAATCACTGTTAGGAACACCGAATGCGTATCGGCGTAAAACTCAAATTCTGGCTATTCAGGAATTACTGGTGGCTTCTTGGCACAATACTGGTCGGAGCAGTAGCGTTTCTCTTATGTACTGAAACCTCAATAACATCCATCGCTACAGTTGCGGGCTCCGTACTGTCAGTTATTTACTTCATCCAAAAACAGCGCCTAGAAGAACTTAAGCTATTTCGTGAGCTCTTCAAAGAATTCAATGCCCGCTATGACGGCATGAATGAAAATCTGGCCAACATCATAAGCAAAAGCAATACACCACTAACCTCGGAAGAAGAATCCTCGCTAATTGATTACTTCAATCTTTGCGGAGAAGAGCACCTTTATTATGAGCTTGGCTATATTGACCCCGTCGTATGGAAATCGTGGTGTAACGGAATGAAGTCATTCATTGAATCACCAAGGGTAAAACCTCTGTGGGAAGCAGAAAAAGCAACAAGCTCTTACTACGGCATATCCCTATAACTTATGCGTGCGGTTTCCTAACTACTGGTTCAAGCCGTTCGCTTCGCTCACTCGGGACCGGCTAAAGCCGGCCCCTTAACCAAACGTTAGAGGAAGCTATGCCCGACGCTTCTGCAATAATCAAAACTGCGCTAGCCGAAGCACTGATGGAAGCCGAGGAAAAAGGTGATCTAGTCATTGCAACCAGCATAATTAATGACGTCACCGAGCCAATGGCGGAAGCAGTGAAATCTGTATACGCAGGAATTTTCACTACTCAAGAGCTTGCAGCCCTGAGCAATTTAGTTTTCCAAGCAACATCAGATGATCGATTTTACGACTGGGAAATGCCGACATTAGTTGGTTACACGCGCGAAGAAATGCAAAGTTTAGGAGAGAAACTCCGAGAACTGGCCATCCTCTAACAATGCGCTCAACTATCGCTCACTCCATTCGCTGGACGTCCAAAAGCTGCGCTTTTGGCCGCCCGTTAGCTTAATCGTTAGAGCACTATATGCAATTCAGCCAACTACCACTACATGATGCAACTCTAGCCTCAGTCCATATAAGCTGGAATGCCGCACGTTGCGACTTTCAAATCTATCGTACTGGCGAAGGAATACATTGCTTGGTATTTGAGGGATTCACAAATCTTGAGCTCCCCAAAGCAGAGCCATGGGGTCCGTCGGAATCAATTAATAACGTTCAGGAGCCATCGCCTGGTCATTTTGAAATTGAGCTTCAGTCAGGGGATACCATTCGCATTACTGCTGCTCATTGGCGCTTTTCCAGTGAGTAGGTCATGCCGCACTCTAACAATTGGTTAAAGTCGCTCGCTGCGCTCACTGAGATGGGTTTGCCATCCGTAACAGAGCATCATACGTATTTAGTATATTTACTGAGCTATAAGTAGGTCTTGAAATGAAAAAAGAAAGTAAAACGATCAAGAGTGCTGCGGGCCTTTAATTCGCTTTGCGCGGCCCTGTTTATAGACTCTGCAATTTACATAATGGCTATCGGTTTCAGCACCGTTGCCATGGCTATCTCCGTTGCTGGAGCTGCTGTACTTCCTGTTCAGAGCAGCGAGGGAGTTCTGGAAGTGATAACCGGCACCGTTGAAGCCATGATCGACGGTGTCCTCGCAGTTATCGAAGCTATAACGAGTGTGATCGCTAGCTTGTTCAGTTAGAAATGGAGCGCAGCTAGTTCAAACCAGCTCGCTGGCTCCGGCTAAAGCCCGGCCCTTAACCAACACACTATCGAGCCTCTAAATGATCCCTCTGCCATCATCCTGGGCCAGTGCCTGGTCAGACCTTGGCCTACAGCCTCCGTCAGGTCTGTTCGAGCAGCTCGTTCGTGCCTATGAGGAGCCGCAGCGGCACTATCATTCGCTGCAGCATCTGCGCGAATGCCTGATGCATTTCGAGCAGGCGCGGCATCTGGCGCAGCAGCCGGGGGAGGTGGCCATCGCGCTCTGGTTCCATGACGCCATCTACGACGTGCGCGGCAAGGATAACGAGCGCCTTAGCGCAGATTGGGCCATCCGGGTGCTTGCGAGCTGTCACGCCAGCCAGGCGACGTTGGCGCGGGTCGAGCAACTGATCATGGTCACCCGGCATGATGCGACGCCGAGCGAGCCGGATGAGCAGTTGTTGGTGGATATCGACCTGGCCATTCTCGGCGCCACGCCGGAGCGTTTCGCCGAATACGATGCTCAGGTGCGCGCCGAGTACGCCTGGGTGCCGGCCTTTGTCTATCGCATGAAGCGGCGCAGCGTTCTTCAGTCATTTCTGGCGCGCCCAACCATCTACAGCACGGATCATTTCAGGGCGCGCCACGAGGCGCAGGCGCGGAACAATCTGGCCGGCGTCGTTTGAAGGCGACTCAATAGCGGAGCCCACATCGCATGCTGCGCAACAAGCGTTCTATGCTGTGAGTGGTGGCGTTTCGACAGGGGAGCGAAAGTGCCGTTGTTCAATGCTTTGCTGCGTGCGCTTGACCCTTTGCATGGAGTGCCAGAGGCGACTCGGCAGGCGTTCGCCTGCTGGTACCTGCAAGCGAAGATTCCGCAGATCCGCTACGTGGCGTTCCTTACCACCGGGTTGTATCTGATCTATGCCGCCATCGAGCAGAACGTCGAGACCAATCAGTCTGTCGCGCGGCTGATCTGTCATGCGTTGTTGGTGCCAGCGGCGTTGCTGAGCATCGGCTTGCTGAGTTTCCAACCCAAGCGACAGCCGTTGATGCTGGGGTTACTGACAGCCGCTCCAATTTTCTCGGTACTGGCCAACCTCTACTTCAACTTCGGTTCGCCGCGCTTTGCTTTCTACGCGCCGGAGATTTACCTCAACCTGATGTGGACCTTCGCCATCTCCGGTCTCACGCTGAAGCGCGCGATGCTCACGTCGCTGGTTTCGCTGGCGGCTATTCTGCTGGTCACGCTGGAGCACTCGCTGACGCCCGGTATACAGCGCCTACACCTGATCTGGATTCTTGCATCGTTCTCCTTCGGTCTGCTCAGTGCCTTTCTGCTGGAGAAGGCGCATAAACGTATGTTCTTGCACCAGGACAGCCTGGCCTTGAGCGCCAGCATCGACAGCCTGACCGGCCTGTGGAATCGCGCGCGCACCTTGCATTTTCTGATCGAGGAGGTGGCGCGGGCCAATCGCTACTGCACGCCGTTCTCGGTGGTGCTGATCGACATCGACCACTTCAAGAGCGTCAACGACACCCATGGCCATGCCGTGGGCGACAGTGTGCTGCGGCAGTTTGCCGGGTTGTTGCGCGACGGCGTGCGAGTCATGGACAAGGTCGGCCGGCTCGGCGGCGAGGAGTTTCTGATCATCCTGCCGGAGATCGATGCGGCGCACGCCGAGCGCGCCATGCAGGCTCTGCAGAAGCGCATCAACGCTCTCGCCTTCGACCGTGTGCAGCGCAAGAGCGCCAGTTTCGGCATTGCCGAATATCGCCCAGGTGAGAGCCTGGACAGCCTGATGGAGCGTGCGGACCAGGCGATGTACCTCGCCAAGGCCAATGGCCGCGACCGTATCGAGATACTGTGAACTCGGGCCTGAACCGCGCATGAGCGGTCGGGGTCGAAATCGCTACACCCATTCCAGTGGAGAGCGTCATGCAAAGAGCGGCATATTTTCTTCTCGCGGCTGCGGCCATTCCCCTGTTGTTGGCCGGCTGCGCGACATCTTCCAGCGAGCAGGATGCCAAGGTGACCGAGCAATGGTTGGGGCGTTGGAACGGGCCAGAGGGCACTTACCTGGATATCAGCGGCACGCCGGCTGACTACCGCCTGACCATCGCCAACCTTGACGGCCCGCGACGGTTTGTCGGCCGTGCGCAGGGCGCGAAGATCGTCTTCGTGCGCGATGGCGCGGTGGAGAGCATCAGCGCTACCGACGGCGAAGCCACCGGCATGAAATGGCTGCTGGACAAGCAGAACTGCCTGACCGTGCGTAGCGGCGAGGGTTATTGCCGCGACTGAATCGTTACCGGGATATGCCAGAATGACGGCCTTCAACGGCTTACGACCTGTGCATGAAAATCCTCAGCCTGCGCCTCAAGAACCTCAATTCCCTCAAGGGTGAATGGAAGATCGACTTCGCCGCCGAGCCTTTCGCCGGTAGCGGTCTGTTCGCTATCACCGGGCCGACCGGGGCGGGCAAGACCACCTTGCTCGACGCCATCTGCCTGGCGCTGTACCACCGCACGCCGCGCATGAGCACGCTGTCGGCCAGCGGTAATGAGCTGATGACTCGGCACACCGCCGATTGTCTGGCCGAAGTTGAGTTCGAGGTTAAAGGGCAGGGCTACCGCGCCTTCTGGAGCCAGCGCCGCGCGCGGGACAAGGTCGACGGTGCGCTGCAGGCGCCCAAGGTGGAGCTGGCGCGTATCGCCGATGGCGAAATTCTCACCGACAAGATTCGCGAGAAGGAAAGCCTGACCGCCGAGCTGACCGGCCTGGATTTCGAGCGATTCACCAAGTCGATGCTGCTCGCTCAGGGCGGCTTCGCGGCGTTTCTCGAGGCCAATGCCAACCAGCGCGCCGAGCTGCTGGAGGAACTGACCGGCACCGAGGTCTATGGGCAGATATCCCAGCAGGTTTACGAACGCACCAAGGCCGCCGAACAGGCACTGGGCCTGCTGAAGAGCCGCGCCCAGGGCATGGAGCTGCTGGACGAGGCGCAGCGTGCCGAATTGCAGGCCGAAGCCGAGCGCCTGGCGCAGGAACAGGCCCCGTTGCAGGCTGAGCAACAAGCGCTGCTGGCTGGGCAGCGCTGGCGTGAGGCGCTGCAGCGAGCCGAGCAACAAGCCGGCGAGGCAGCGCGAGGGCTGGAGCAGGCCCTGCAACGTCAGGCTGCTGCGGCCGATGACTTGCAACGTCTGGCCGCCAGTGAGCCGGCAGCGCGTCTACAACCGCTGCACCAGGCCTGGCAGCAGGCGCAGCACGACAGTCAGCAGGCCGAGCGCGGTCTGTTCGTACTGCGTGAGCAGATGCAAATGTGTGCCGAGCGTGAACGGCAGGCGCTGTGGCAGGCCAGCCATCATGCGGGGCATTGGCGTGAGCAGCGGCACATCGCGTTGACGCAGGCGCAGCACCAGCACGCCGAGGTGCAGGCCTGGCTGAGCGAGCGCAGTTCGCATGCGCGCCTGGGCGAGTTGCTCAGTGGCTGGGACGAGCGCTTCACGCAACGGGCCAAGGCTGAGCAGGCGCTGCAGACAGCGCAAACGCGCCAGAGCGAATCCGCGGTACAACTGACGACGTTGCAGCGTCAGCGTGACGAGCAGGGTGTGCGTCTGACCACGCTACAATTGCAGGTGCAGCAGGCGCGTGAGGCCGAGGGGCAGCAGCAGGGCGGCTTGCAGGGTCTGCTGGGTGATGCCGGTGAGGCAGGCTTGCGCCAGGGCTGGCAGCGCCTGCAAGCGCGCAGTCGGGTGTTCGACCGCCTGCAACAACTGGCGCAGAGCCGCGAGGCCTTGGCCGTACAACTTGCCGAGCTGCCCCCGCGCCTGTCTGAGCTGCAGCGCCGACAGGCGCACAAGAGCACCGAGATCAACGCCCTGCGTGAGCGTTACAAGGCACTCAAACAGCAGGTCGCCGACAAGGAAAAGTTGCTGGAGCAGGAAAAACGCATTCAGGATCTGGAGGCCTATCGCGCCCGCCTGCAACCGGGCGACGCTTGCCCGCTGTGCGGCTCGCACGAGCATCCGGCGATCAGTCAGTACCAGGCGCTGAACGTCTCGGCCACTGAGCAGGCGCTGGTGCAGTGCCGCAGTGAGTTGGCCGAGCTGGAGAGCCAGGGCGCCAACCTGCGTGATGAGCTGACCCGTCTCGCCGCGCAGATCGAGCAGGTGCAGCAACAACAGGCACAGGCCGAGGCGCAATTGCTGCCGCTGGATCAGCAGTGGCAGCAGCAACTGAGCGAACATGACATCCGCCTGCAGGACGTGGCCGAGCTGACAGGTGTACAACAGCAGCACGAGCAGGAATTGGCTGCGCTCCAGGCGCGCCTGGAAGCACTGCAGGCACAGCAAACCGAGCTGCAGCGTTTGCGCGAGTTGCGCGAAAGCGCTGAGCGCGAGCAGGCCGATTCCGAGCGGCAGCAGGCAATTCTCAGTCGTGATCTGGACAACACCCAGGCGCGCCTTGCCGAGCAACAGGCGCATCTGAGCGCACTGCAGACCGAGTTAATGCAACAGGCCCAGGAACTGCTGGCCAGCCTGCAGGGCTTCGCCAGCGAACTGCCGGCCGACGGCGCAGGCTGGTTGACGCAGCAGAAAGCCGCCTGGCACGCCTGGCAACAGACGCAGGCGCGCGAGCAGCAGTTGCTCGAACTCACGCGCGAGGCGCAACGACAACTGGACGAAGCTCAGACGCAGGCCGAGCACTGGCAGCAGCGTTGGCAGGACGCAGGTGCGCCGGGCCTGGCGACCCCGGAACCGCCAGCCGATCCGCAGCAGGCCCTGCGTGAATCCGCCGAGCGGTTGGCCGCGACCCTGCGTGAACGCGATGGCCTCGCTGGCAGTGAGCAAGCTCAAGAGGCCTTGCTGGCGCGTGAGCAGCAACGTCTGCAAAGCTGTCAGCAGGCTTGGCAACAGGCGCTGCTGAGCAGTCTTTTCGCCGATCAGGCGGCGTTCGAAGCGGCGCTGTTGAGTGAGGATGAACGCCTGCGCTTGGTGCAACTCAAGGCGGATCTCGAGCGTGCGCACACCCAGGCCGCGACCCTGCTGGCGGCGGCTCAGGCCGAGGTGCAGCGCCTCAAGGCCGAAGCGCAAACCGCCTTGAGCCTGGAGCAGTTGGCCGAGCAGCTCCAGGCATTGCAGGAACGCCTGCGCGCCCTGAGCGAGCGTCAAGGCGAGCTGCGCGCGCAGTTGCAGGCCGACGAGGCGCGGCGCAGTAGCCAGCAGGCCCTGTTCGCCGAAATCAGTGCGCAGGAGAGCGAGCAGCGCCTGTGGCAACAGCTCAACGGCCTGATCGGCTCGGCCGACGGTGCCAAGTTCCGCAAGTTCGCCCAGGGCCTGACCCTCGATCACCTGATCCACCTGGCCAACCGCCAATTGACGCGCCTGCACGGCCGCTACCAACTGGCGCGCAAGGGTAGCGGTGAACTCGAGCTGGAAGTGCGCGACACCTGGCAGGCCGACGTGGCGCGCGATTGCCGCACGCTGTCCGGCGGCGAGAGTTTTCTGGTCAGCCTGGCGCTGGCGTTGGCGTTGTCCGATCTGGTCAGCCACAAGACCAGCATCGACTCGCTGTTCCTCGATGAAGGCTTCGGCACCCTGGACGGCGAGACGCTGGAGATGGCGCTCGATGCGTTGGACAACCTCAATGCCAGCGGCAAGACCATCGGCGTGATCAGTCACGTCGAGGCGATGAAGGAGCGTATTCCCGTGCAGTTGCGGGTGCACAAGGGCGTCGGTCTCGGTTACAGCCGGCTCGATGCGCGTTTTGCGGTGAAGGAAGGAGCGTAGTGATGCTGATGCGAGCGAAGGATTCCACCCTATTGGTGATCGATCTGCAGGAGCGGCTGCTGCCAGCCATCGACGGTGGCGCGGCAGTGGTCGAGCAGGCCACCTGGCTGGTGCAAGTGGCGCGGCGCCTGCGCGTCCCGGTGATCGCCACCGAGCAGTATCCGAAGGGGCTGGGTTATACCGAGCCGGGCCTGCATGAGCTGCTGCCGGGCGATGGGCTGCGGGAAAAGATTCATTTCTCGGCAACCGCCGGGGCTGGGCTGTTCGACTTGCCCGGTGGCGAGCGCAGGCAGTTCGTCGTCTGCGGCACGGAAACCCATGTCTGCGTGCTGCAGACGGTAATGGGCTTGCTGGCGGCCGGGCGTGAAGTGTTCGTGGTCGACGAGGCGGTGGGATCGCGCCGGCCACGCGACAAAGCTCTGGGGCTGGCGCGCATGGAGCGTGCCGGCGCGGTGATCGTCTCGCGTGAGATGGTTGCCTTCGAGTGGCTGGAGCAGGCCGGCACCGAGCTGTTTCGCGAGGTCAGCAAGGGCTTTATTCGCTGATCATTGACTGCCCATTTCTGGGTCCCCGCCTGCGCGGGGATGACGACTGTCTAGAGTTCTCGTCATTCCCGCGCAGGCGGGAATCCAGGCGCCACGTTTTTTCGGTTATGGCGCGGCATCTTCCGGCACGGGTTGATAGTGGCCAGCCTGCAGGTCGTCGAAATACTTCTGGTAACGGCCGTCGTCGCGAAACTGTTGCAGGCGAGCGTTGAAGCGTTCGCGTAGCGCTTCGCTCTGCGCCAGGCGCTTGGGCAGCATCAGGTAACTGAGGTTGACCAGCAGCGGTTTGGGGTGGTGGGTGATGCGCTCGGCATCGGCGCTGGAGAACTCGTTACGCAGCGCGGCGTAGCCGACGTTGAGCTCCTGCGGGTAGAGCACAACGCGCTCCTTGAGCAGCTTCTCGAAGTTCTGCCGGTCGCTGGACACTCGTTCGATGCGCACCTTGCCTTCGGCGAGAAAGGCATCGAACGCCGGCCCATAGCTGTATTCCAGGCCGCCGCCGAGGGTCATGCCGCTGAGGTCGTCGAAGCGCTGCCAGTCGAACGGCTGGGTTTTCAGGTGGAAGAACACGAACTGTTCGTTGAGCAGTGGGGCGCTGAAGAGAAAGTCGGCCTCACGCTCGGTCTTGTGCATCCATACCGCGGTGGCGTCGAACCGGCCTGCGGCGGCTTCGGCGTAGGCGCGGGGCCAGGGCAGGAAGGTGAATTCGACACGGTAGCCTTCCTCGGCCAGCAGGTCGCGCAGCAGGTGGGCCACTGGCCCCTGGTGTTCGAGTCTGGCTGACAGATAGGGCGGCCATTCGCCGGCGCTGATCCGTAGCAAAGGTGCCTCTGCAGCCCCAAGCGGGCTGCAGCAGAACAGGCTAAACAGCACAATCAACAGGCCGTGACGCATCTGTAGTCCTCGACGGCTCGGGCAACAGGATGATGGCACTTTAAGGGTTTTGTCCTGTTGATCCCAGTCATGCCGCTGGCTGCCAGGCAGTGCAATGATCGAAGTCTGGCGTCTGACCTGGTGAGCGCAAACGTGCACCAAATTGCTGCAGACGACTCAGGGCGAATATGCCTATGCTTGGAGCAGGACAATAAGTCGGTGACAAACCGCGGATCGAACGCCTGCTCTCAGGCGTTCCGGTGATGGAGTCTGGTTTTTGCACAAAGCGCTGCATTACTGCCTGCTCTGGCTGTTGGTCGGCACCTGCTACGGTGCCCAGCCAACCTTGACGTTCTGTCATGAAGATCAGAACTCCTACCCCTGGGTCATGACCGACGGCACTGGCCTCAATCTGGAATTGCTCGGCTTGGTACAGCAAGCGCTGGCGCTGCAGGTGGTGTACGTGGCGGTACCCTGGAAGCGCTGTCTGTCAGGCATGCAGCAGGGCCTCTATGACGGTGCTTTCGCTGCCAGCGTCAAATCCGAGCGGCTGCAGATGGGCCATTACCCCACCGATACCGATGGCCGCGCGGATGCCGCCAGGCGTTTGCACACCTCGCGTTATACCCTGTACCGCCGCGTCGGCAGTGCAGTGTCCTGGGATGGCCAAGGTTTCAGCCAGGTGAATGGCCGCGTCGGCTCGCTCAGTGGCTTCTCCATTCGCGATCTGCTGCTGGCGCACGGGCTGGAGGTGGATGAATCGAGTCGCGATCCACTGGCGCTGTTACAGATGCTGGTGCACGGTCGGGTCGAAGCAGTCGCCTTGCAGACCATGCGCGGCGATTTCGTCTTGCAGGCCAATCCGCAGTTGGCTCAGCGGGTGGAGAAACTGCCGCAACTGCTCGAGGAAAAGCCCTATTACCTGATGTTGTCCAACGCGCTGCTGGCACGTGACCCCGAGTTGGCCGAACGAATCTGGGCCGAGGTGCAGCGTCAGCGTGAGTCGCCGGCCTATCTGGGGCGGGTGGCGACTTACATGTCGCGGCCCTGAAACGCGCAAAAAAGCATGCCGTGGCTATTCCCGCGGGGCACTGGCCTGGCTAGAGTCCGCTGCTTCCAACCTGCATCCGTTTGGGTGAATCGCGCATGACCTTCGCAGCCTGGCTGACCCTTGGCCTTTTCGTTCTCACCTACCTGGGCATGGCCGCTGGCGGCGTTCGCGGCCTGCGTATCGACCGCAGCTGGATCGCCTGCTGCGCGGCAGTGCTGTTGCTGGTCAGCGGTGCGTTGAGCATGGAGGATGCGGCCCATCATCTCGACCCTGGCGCGTTGTTGCTGCTGTTGGCGTTGATGCTTATCTCGGCGCAGTTCGATTTTTCCGGGGTGTATGCCTGGCTCAACCGCTACCTGACCGAGCATGCCGAGCGCCCGGCTGTGCTGCTGATGGGCGTGGTGCTGCTGGGTGGCGTGCTATCGGCGGTGCTGGTCAACGACATCGTCGCTTTTGCCCTGACTCCGCTGTTGTGTCGCAGCCTGCATCTGCGCGGGCTGGAGCCGCGGCCGTTTTTGTTGGCGCTGGCGTTATCGTGCAACGCCGGCTCGGCGGCGAGCCTGATCGGCAACCCGCAGAACATCCTCATTGGCCAGGCCGGTGGTCTGGATTTCTGGGGTTATGTGGCCGTGGCCGGGCCACCGGCAGTGATCGCGATGGCCATCGTTTATGCGGTGATCTGGTTGCAGTGGCGTCATCGCTGGGGCGAGGCCAGGCCGCTGACCGCGGACGATACGCCGGTCGAGCATATCTACGGCGCACACAGCTATCTCAAACCGCTGCTGGCCAGTCTCGCGCTGCTGGCGCTGTTCGCCACGGCGCTACCGCGCGAGCTATCGGCGCTGTTGATCGCGGTGCTGGTGATGGTGTCGCGGCGGGTGGACAGTCGCGACTACGTGAACAAGGTGGACTGGAACCTGCTGTTGCTGTTCGTGGGCTTGTTCCTGGTCAGCGGCGCCGCGCTGCAGTTGCCGCAAATGACGCAGGGAGCCACCTGGCTGGCTGAGCATGGTCTGTTACCGCAGGGCGTGGTGTCACTGGCCACCGCATCGCTGGTGGCGGGCAATCTGATTGGCAACGTGCCCTTCGTGGTGTTGCTGCTGGGTCTGATGCCGGAGTTGTCGCATTCGGTGCTGATCGGTCTGGCGATCATGTCGACCCTGGCCGGCAACCTGCTGCTGATCGGCAGTGTGGTCAACCTGATCGTCGCCGAAGGGGCGAAGCGTCAGGGCGTCAGGCTTGGTTTCGTCGATTATGCGCGCAGCGGCGTGCCGGTGACGCTGCTGAGCATGACGGTTGCCGGTCTCTGGCTGGTGTTGGGTGGCTGGTTGCCCTGGTAGGGAGATCGGTGCGCACGGCGCACCCTACAGCTATGGTGCGCTGTGCGCACCGGCAGGTCTCAGCGCCAGCGACTCTTGCTCCAAGCGCTACGTTCTTCGGCATTCTTGAACGTCCAGGCCACCAGGCGGCTCTGCTTCTGCCCCTGCGACATTCCGAGGATGCGCACCTCAGTCGTGCCGGCCTTGGCCAGCCAGCCCTGTAGCAATTCCACATGGCTGCCTTTGGAGACCAGGCTGCTGAACCACAGCACCTGCTCCGCCACTTGCGCGCTTTCGCTGGCCATGCGCTTGAGAAACGCGGCTTCGCCACCGGGGCACCATAGCTCGGCCGCCTGGCCGCCGAAGTTGAGCACCGGTAGCTTGCGCTTCGGGTCGAGCTTGCCCAGGTTGCGCCACTTGCGCGTGCTGCCACGGGTGGCTTCATCGGCGCTGGCGTGGAAGGGTGGGTTGCACAGGGTCAGGTCGACTGCCTCGTTCGATTGCAGCAGACCGAGAAATACGTGCTCGGCATTGGCCTGCTGGCGCAATTCGATGCCACCCGCCAACTGCGGATTGGCCCCGATGATGGCGCGCGCAGAGGCCAGCGCCGCGTCTGCGATATCTGCCCCGAGAAACTGCCAGCCGTACTCGCAATGACCGATCAGTGGGTAGATGCAGTTGGCGCCGACGCCGATATCCAGGGCTTGCACCTTTGCGCCGCGGGGAATCTGCCCGTCGTTGTCAGTCGCCAGCAGGTCGGCCAGATTGTGCAGGTAGTCGGCACGGCCGGGAATCGGCGGGCACAGGTAGCCATCGGGAATATCCCAATGGCGGATGCCGTAGTACTGCGTCAGCAGCGCGCGGTTGAACACCTTGACCGCTGCCGGGTTAGCGAAGTCGATGCTTGCATTGCCATAAGGGTTGGTGATGACGAAGTCGCCCAGTTCGGGGCTTGCCTTGATCAGCGCGGGGAAGTCGTAGCGCCCCTGGTGGCGGTTGCGCGGGTGCAGTTCACCCTTGGCCGGCGCGGTTTTCACAGCGGCGGGAGCGGGCTTGCGGGGGCGTTTCGGCGGCTGGGGCATGAACGGGCTTCGGCGATTCGGGGGGCGGGATTTTCCCATAGTTGGGCAGGGCTTTGTAGGAGCGAGCTCTGCTCGCGAATTCGTTGGCCTTCAGCGAACCTGGCTAGCGGCAAAAAGCTTCGCGAGCAGAGCTCGCTCCTACGCTTGGTGATCCCCCGCGTTACAGCGGAAAGAGCAGCGGCACCAGCGCCACGCTGACGATCATCACCAGCAGGGTGAAGGGCACACCGATGCGCACGAAGTCGCCGAAGCGGTATTGGCCGGGGCCGAGCACCAGAGTGTTCACCGGCGAGGAGATCGGCGTCATGAACGCGGCCGATGCAGCCAGAGCCACGGTCATGGCGAAGGGCAGCGGCGAAACACCCAGTGCCTGGGCGGTGGCGATGGCCACCGGCGCCATCAGCACCGCTGTGGCTGTGTTGGAGATGAACAGGCCGATCACCGCGGTGAGGGCGAACAGGCAGGCGAGGATCAGTCGTGGCCCGGCATCGCCCAGACCGCCGACCAGCCCCTCCACGGCCAACTCGACGCCGCCGGTTTGCTGCAACGCCTGAGCGAACGGCAGCATGCCGACGATGAGGATCAGCGTTGGCCAGTGGATGGCGCGGTAGGCGCTGTCCAGGTCGATGCAGCGAAACGCGCCCATTAGCAGGCAGGCGATCAGCGCGGCCTGCACGTTGGGCACCAGACCGCTGACCATCAGCAGCACCATCACCGCCAGGCTGAGCAATGCGTAGGGCGCCTTGCGCGCAGCCGGCGCCACCTCGGCCACTTCCGCCGGCAGGCTGAGCACCAGGAAATCGCGGCTCAGCCCCTGCAGGCGGTGGATGTCGCGCCAGGCGCCGGCCACCAGCAGAGTGTCGGAGGCCTTGAGTTTCTCGTCCACCAGCACGCCCTCCAGCGCCTGGCCCTGGCGGCGCAGGCCGACCACGTTGAGCTTGTGCCGCGAACGAAAGCCCAGTTCCTGAATGGTCTTGCCCGGCAGTTGCGACTCCGGCGGCAACGCCACCTCGGCCAGGCCCAGTTCATGGGCGTGCAGGCTGAAATACGAATGCGGCAGCGGCATGGGTTCTAGACCCAATGCCTGATAGCTGCCGAGCAGGCCGATGGTGGGGCTGGCGATATCCACCAGCAGCACGTCGCCCGGCTCCAGCAGGGTATTGCCGCTGGCCATCAGCAACAGGGTGCGTAGGCGCTGGCGGCGCTCGATGGCGATGACGTTGATGCCATGATCACGGCGCAACTGCAGCTCGTTGAGCACCTGATTGGCCAGGGGCGAGTCGGTGCGTACCTGCAGGCGCCGCTCGCGCTCGCTCAGGCGATAGCGTTCGGCGAGGTCGGCCAAGGTCAGGCGTGGTGGCTCGGCATTGCCACCTGCTTCGCTGCGTACCAGCCAGCGTCGGGCGATCAGCATGTAGCCGATGCCGAGCACCAGCACTGCCAGGCCGATGGGCGTGAGATCGAAAAAGCCAAAACCATCCAGCCCGGCGCGGCGCAGTTCGGCATGCACCACCAGGTTCGGCGGTGTAGCGACCAGCGTCAGCATGCCGCTGATCAGCCCGGCAAACGCCAGTGGCATCATCAGTCGCGCCGGGGCGATGCGCAGGCGTGCAGCCACCCCGAGCACCACGGGGATGAAGATCGCCACCACGCCGGTGGAGCTCATCACCGAACCCAGGCCGGCCACGGCCAGCATCAGCAGAATCAGCAGACGCGTTTCGCTGCTGCCGGCCTTGGTCACCAGCCAGTCACCCAGGCGGTAGGCGATACCCGTGCGCACCAGGCCGTCGCCGATGACGAACAGCGCGGCGATGAGGATGACGTTGGCATCGCTGAAACCGGCCAGGGTCTGTTGCAGGTCGAGTACGCCAGTCAGCGGCAGGGCGACCAGCACCAGCAGGGCGACCACGTCCATGCGTGGCTTGCCGATGACGAAAAGCGTGACAGCGCCGGCCAGCAGGCCGAGCACCCAGAACAGATCCGGATTCATCGTAATTCCCAGGAGATATGGGACGAATTATCTCAGGGATAACCGAGAGTGGTTTTGATCTGCTGCAGGTTAGCGGCGATCCAACGCTTGTCGATCGGCCCCCAGTCGCGAATCTGGTAGTGACCGGCGTTGTTGCGTTCGCCCTCGCTCTGCTCGAACTGGCAGTCGATATCCAGCTCGGCGAGGGCGGTCAGGGTGTCCTGTGCGGTGCGCCGGGGCATGCCGGTGGCGTCCATCAGTGCCGGCACGCTGACGGCCTGGCCGCTGTCGATCAGCCAGGCCACGTAGAGGCGGCGGTAGAAGCTGGTGCGGGTCTTGCTCGTCTGCATGGTGACTTCCTGTTCGTATCCGAGCGCCTTAGCAGGCTGTTGAAAAACTACCTACGTTGCCATTGCTGCGTTAAAAACAGGCTCAAAATGCTCATTTACAGCTCGTAAACTGCGCTTTCTCGCCTGTTTTTGCCTTGCACTGGCTGCCTCGGCTACGTTTTTCAACGGCCTGCTAGCCAATCAGGCGGCGAACATCAGCATATAGGTGACGGCACCGGCCAGGTAGCCGATGAAGGCCAGGCCGCTGATCTTCTTCAGGTACCAGATGAAGTTGATCTTTTCCATGCCCATGGCGGCCACGCCAGCAGCCGAGCCGATGATCAGGCAGCTGCCGCCGGTCCCGGCGCAGTAGGCGAGCATTTCCCAAAAGTTGCCGTCGACCACGAAGTTGCGCAGCCATGGCAGCTCGCTCGCTGCGGCCGCCGCCAGGTTTTCAGGGCTGACCAGTGGATACATCTTCATGGCACCGGCAACCATCGGCACGTTGTCCACCACGGCCGAGAGCATGCCGATGGAGATGGCGATGCTGTAGATATTGCCCAGGCTGTCCTTGAGCAGGGTCGCCACCTGGATCAGGTGGCCGGCGCTGGACAGCGCGGAAACCGCCAGCAGGATGCCGAGGAAGAACAGCACGCTGGTGATGTCGATACGGCGCAATACGCCCACTACCGACAGCGGGTCCTTCTCTTCGCTGTTCTTGCTGCGGTGGATGATCTCGGTGGTGATCCACAGCAGGCTGAGGCCGAAGAGGATGCCCATGTATGGCGGCAGATGGGTGATGGTCTTGAACACCGGCACGAAGATCAGCGCACCGAGGCCCAGGCAGAACACCAGGTTACGTTCGAAGGGCGTGGTCGGGTCGCGACGGCTCTCGGCGCTTTCCTTGATACGCGGTTCAGCCACTTCACCCTTGAGGCGGAAGCTCATGATCAGCAGCGGCACCAGCAGGCAGATCAGGCTGGGCAGGAACAGCTTGGTGATGATGCCGGTGGCGGTGACCTGATTGCCAATCCACAGCATGGTGGTGGTCACGTCACCAATTGGCGACCAGGCGCCGCCGGCGTTGGCGGCAATGACCACGATGCCGGCGTAGAACCAGCGCTCGTGGCGGTCGGCGATCAGCTTGCGCAGCAGCGAGATCATCACGATGGTGGTGGCCAGGTTGTCCAGCGCAGCGGACAGGAAGAAGGTGATCAACCCCACCAGCCACAGAAGGTGCACGCGCTTGTGGGTGCGGATGCGATCGGTGATGACCTTGAAGCCCTCGTGGGCATCGATCAGCTCGACGATGGTCATGGCGCCCATGAGGAAGAACAGGATCTCGGAGATCTCGCCGAGGTGGTGGCGCAGTTCTTCCACCACGTGATGGGTGTTGGTGCTGGAGCCGGCGGTGCCGGTGCCGAGCATTGGCAGGATGCTATCTGCGCCAAGAACCAGCAGGGTCCAGGCGATCACGGCGGTGAGCAGGGCGGAGGCTGCCTTGTCGATCTTTAACGGGTGCTCAAGTGCAATGCACAGGTAGCCGAGGACGAAGACGAGTGCCATCAACGCATACATGTTCGGAGTTCCGCTCTGATTTTTATTAGTGGGGACGTGCCGGAGGGCTGCTGCCAGGCGGGTGAAGATGCCTGAAACAATTGGAAAAAGGGAAGGTTTTTATAGCGAAAGGAGCAAAAGAGATGAGCGCTTTGCTACTTAATGAGGCGTTCGGGCCGCTGCGCTGGCTGGCCCGAACGGCTGCGAAATCAACCGGCAGTCTGCTGTTTGGGCGGCAGCAGGTAGGCGAGGGCTATGGCCAGCACTGGCATGATCAGGTTGAAGAAGCAGTACGGCAGGTAGCTCAACGTCGCCACGCCCAGCGTCGCGGCCATGTAGGCGCCACAGGTATTCCAGGGCACCAGCACCGAGGTCAGGGTGCCGCCGTCTTCCAGCGCGCGTGACAGGTTGGTTGGCGCCAGGCCGCGTTTTTCGTATTCAGCGCGGTACATGCGCCCTGGCAGCACCAGGGCGATGTACTGATCGGCGGTGATGACGTTGGTGCCGATGGTGGTGGTAATGGTGCTGGCGACCAGGCCGCTGTTGCTGCGCACCAGGCGCAGGGCACTCTGCAGCAGGCGCTGCAGCAGGCCGAGGCGCTCAAGTACGCCGCCGAAGCACATGGCGCAGATGATCAGCCACACCGTGGTGAGCATGCTGGCCATGCCGCCCTTGGACAGCAGGCCATCAAGCTCGGCGTTGCCGCTGGCCGATTCATAACCGGCGAACAGCGCAGTCCATACCGTTTTCAGCGGCGCCAAGGCGCCAGCTTGTGGGTCAGTCAGGCGCGCCATCACCTCCGGCTGGAACACCACTGCGAATACCGCACCGAGCAGGGCGGCGAGAAACACCGCTGGGAAAGCTGCCCACTGGCGTACCGCGAGCAGCAGCAGGAAGGCCACGGGCAACAGCAGGTGCCAGCCGAGATTGAACTGTGCCTCCAGCGCGCTGAGCACCTCGGCGATACGGCTGGTGTCATGTTCGGCGCTGGCCTGCTGGCCGAGGGTAAAGAAGATCGCCAGGGCGATCAGCAACGCCGGCACCGTGGTGCGCAACATGTTGCGGATATGTGCGAACAGGTCGGCGCCGGCAGCGGCTGGCGCCAGGTTGGTGGTGTCCGATAGTGGCGACAGCTTGTCGCCGAAGTAGGCGCCGGAAATGATCGCGCCGGCGGTGATCGCCGGGTCCAGCCCCAGGCCTGCTGCCACGCCCATCAGACCGATGCCGAGGGTGCCGGCTACCGTCCACGAGCTGCCGATGGACAGCGCGGTGAGCGCGCAGATCAGGCAACTGGTGAGATAGAAATACTCAGCGCTGATCAGCTTCAGACCCAGCCAGATCATGGTCGGCACCGTGCCGGCGAGAATCCAGGTGCCGATCAGCGCACCGACCGCCAGCAGAATCAGGTTGGCTTTCATCGCCATGTGGATGCCAGCGAGTATGCCTTCTTCGATCTCGGCCCAGCGCAGACCATTTTTCAGGCCGACCAGGCCGGCGACGAAGGCTGCGCTCATCAGCGCGATCTGGTTCGGGCCGCTGGAGGAGGCGTCACCGAACAGGTAAACGGAGAGGCTGAGCAGCACGACGAGCACGCCAATCGGCAGCAAGGCGTCGAGCAGGGAAGGGGAGCGGGCAGTCATGGGTGTTCCGGGAAATCAAACTAACCGTGGGAGGGGCTTCAGCCGCGACTTTGCGGTTAAAGCTCGCGGCTGAAGCCCCTCCCACAAAAAACAAACCCGCGCCGGTTGGGGCGCGGGTCTGTGGGTGTCGCGCGGTGATCAGAGTGCGGCGATCTTGCCGCGCTGCTCGACCATCTTGGCCAGGGCTTGTTCAGCCTCGGCCAGCTTGGCGCGCTCTTTATCGAGCACTTCGGCCGGCGCCTTGGCGACGAAGCCTTGGTTGCTCAGCTTGCCGCCGACGCGCTGCACTTCGCCTTCCAGGCGACCGATTTCCTTGTCCAGGCGCGCCAGTTCGGCGTCCTTGTCGATCAGCCCGGCCATCGGTACCAGCACTTCCATCTCACCGACCAGAGTGGTGGCGGACATCGGCGCTTCTTCACCGGCAGCCAGCACGCGCACTGACTCCAGCTTGGCCAGCTTGCTCAGCAGTGGCTCGAAGTCGGCCAGGCGGCGCAGGTCTTCGGCACTGGCGTTGGCAACGATGATATCGATGCGCTTGGCCATGGAGATCTTCATCTCGCCACGGATCTGGCGCACGCCCAGCATCAGTTGCTTGACCCACTCGATGTCGCCTTCGGCGGCGGCGTCGATGCGGCTCTCGTTGGCCACCGGCCAGGGTTGCAGCATCAGCGTTTCGCCCTGCACGCCGGCCTGGGCCTTGATGCGCTGCCAGATTTCTTCGGTGATGAAGGGCATGAACGGGTGAGCCAGGCGCAGGATCACTTCCAGCACGCGCACCAGGGTGCGGCGGGTGCCGCGCTGGCGCTCGATGGGCGCGTTCTCGTCCCACAGAACCGGCTTGACCAGCTCCAGGTACCAGGCGCAGTACTCGTCCCAGATGAACTCGTACAGAGTTTGCGCCGCCAGGTCGAAGCGGAAGGCGTCGAGGTGGCGGGTCACGTCAGCCTCGGTGCGCTGCAGGGCGGAGATGATCCAGCGGTCCACCGGCGACAGCTCGACTGCCTCGCCGTTGATGCCGGTGTCCTTGTCATCGGTGTTCTCGATGACGAAGTTGGCGGCGTTCCACAGCTTGTTGCAGAAGTTGCGGTAGCCCTCGACGCGGCCCATGTCGAACTTGATGTCGCGGCCGGTGGAGGCCAGCGCCAGGTTGGTGAAGCGCAGGGCGTCGGTGCCGTAGGCGGCGATGCCATCGGGGAATTCGGCGCGGGTCTGCTTGGCGATCTTCTCGGCCAGCTTGGGCTGCATCATGCCGCTGGTGCGCTTGGCCACCAGGGATTCGAGGTCGATGCCGTCGACGATGTCCAGCGGGTCGAGCACGTTGCCCTTGGACTTGGACATCTTCTGACCCTGACCATCGCGCACCAGACCGTGCACGTAGACGGTCTTGAACGGAATCTGCCCTGTCAGGTGGGTCGACAGCATGATCATCCGGGCGACCCAGAAGAAAATGATGTCGAAGCCGGTGACCAGCACGTCGGTGGGGTGGAAGGTCTTGAGGAAGTCGGTCTGCTGCGGCCAGCCAAGGGTGGAGAAGGTCCACAGGCCGGAGCTGAACCAGGTGTCGAGCACGTCGTCGTCCTGGCGCAGGTTGGCATCGCCGAGGTTGTGCTTGGCACGGACTTCCGCTTCGTCGCGGCCAACGTAAACGTTGCCGGCATCGTCGTACCAGGCCGGAATGCGGTGGCCCCACCACAGCTGACGGCTGATGCACCAGTCCTGAATGTCACGCATCCAGCTGAAGTACATGTTCTCGTACTGCTTGGGCACGAACTGGATTTCGCCACTCTCGACCACGGCGATGGCTTTTTCGGCCAGCGGCTTGGTGGAGACGTACCACTGGTCGGTCAGCCACGGCTCGATAACGGTGCCGGAGCGGTCGCCCTTCGGCACTTTCAGGGCGTGGTCGTCGATCTTCTCCAGCAGGCCGGCGGCGTCGAAGGCGGCGACGATCTGCTTGCGCGCGACGAAGCGGTCGAGGCCGGCGTATTCGGCTGGCAGGCTGCCATCGATCTCGGCGTTTACGCTACCGTCGATATTGAACACCTGGGCCTGAGCCAGCACGGCGGCGTTCTTGTCGAAGATGTTGATCAGCGGCAGGTTGTGGCGTTTGCCCACTTCGTAGTCGTTGAAGTCATGCGCCGGGGTGATCTTCACGCAGCCGGTGCCGAACTCTGGGTCGCAGTAATCATCGGCGATGATCGGGATGCGGCGGCCCAGCAGCGGCAGCTCGACGAAGCTGCCGATCAACGCCTTGTAGCGCTCGTCTTCCGGGTGCACGGCCACGGCGCTGTCGCCGAGCATGGTTTCCGGGCGGGTGGTGGCGACGATCAGGTAATCATTGCCTTCAGCGGTTTTCTTGCCATCGGCCAGCGGGTAGCGCAGGTTCCACAGCGAGCCCTTCTCGTCGTGGTTTTCCACTTCGAGGTCGGAGATGGCGGTGTGGAACTTGGTGTCCCAGTTGACCAGGCGCTTGCCGCGATAGATCAGGCCGTCTTCATGCAGACGTACGAACGCTTCTTTCACGGCTTCGGACAGGCCGTCGTCCATGGTGAAGCGCTCGCGCGACCAGTCCACCGAGCTGCCAAGGCGGCGAATCTGACGGGTGATGGTGCCGCCGGACTGTTCCTTCCATTCCCAGACCTTCTCCAGAAATTTCTCGCGGCCCAGGTCGTGGCGGCCAATACCGTCGGCGGCCAGCTGACGCTCGACCACCATCTGCGTGGCGATGCCCGCGTGGTCGGTGCCCGGCTGCCACAGGGTGTTGCGGCCCTGCATGCGGCGGAAGCGAATCAGCGCATCCATGATCGAGTTGTTGAAGCCGTGGCCCATGTGCAGGCTGCCGGTGACGTTCGGCGGCGGGATCATTATGGTGTACGGCTCGCCCGAGCCTTGCGGGGCGAAGTAGCCCTTGGCTTCCCAGTTCTGGTACAGGGCGGTTTCAATGGCGTGCGGCTGGTAGGTCTTGTCCATGCGCGGCGGGACCCTTTGACGGCTGATCGGAAAAGCCGACAAGTATACCGCTTCTGAGCACCAAGCCATAAGCCCTGCGCTATAGGGCAGACCAGCGTTCGGTTTTGTAGGAGCTCCGCCTCGGGGCGAAGCTTTTGCTGTCGGGTGGCAAACTCTTGCCCCGGGGCGGGGCAGGGATTACTTGCGTGGCGGCAGCAGGCGCGGCAGGCGGGCTTCGAGGCGGCGCTTGAGTTCGGCCTCGATCTGCGGCACGAAATCGTCGATCACGTCCTGCAGGATCAACTGGGCGGCGGCGCGCAACTCGCCATTCAAATGCTGCAGATCGCGGGCGCTGTCATGCAGGCGCGGCTCGATGCTGTCGCGCAGCGGGCTTGGTGCTGGCGCAGGCTGCGAGGCTGGTGTCGGTTTGGGCGTCGGCGTTGCATGAAAAGGCGGCGGCGGGCCGGGCGGCGCGCTGACGATGTCGGACAGTACCGGAATGCTGTCCGGGTCCAGCGAGTCGATCAGCAGTGGCGGTTCGCTGCCGTTATCGCCCAGCAGCTCGCGAATCGACTCCAGGTCGTGCAGCAGCTGAGCAGGTTTTTGTGGGGGCTTGGGGGTGTCCATGGTTATCGGCGCAGCGAGAAAAAGGGCTGGAATGGCTTGTGTTGTGAGCGTGCACGGACACTAAAGTTCGACGCGTTGCGGATCATACCCGCGCTGGCGATAAGTACGGAAATTCTCGCGACAGGCGCTCAGCAACTCGGGCTGCTGATTGACGATCTCGATGATGCGGGAAAAGCGCTCGACATGCGGCGACAGACTGCTGCCTAAGTTGATCAGCACGCCCTGCTCGGTACTCGGCACTTCGTCGATGCCCAGTACCACGGGTGACAGTGGTGCTTCATGGTGCAAGTCATGGGGTACGAAGCGTTCGGCTTTGAACGTCCACAGCAGTTCGTCGAGTTCACCACACTGCGCCTCGTCGCTGCCGCGAACGAACACCGGCAGGCCGGCGCTCCACGCCTTGAGCGCCAGTTGGCAGGCGGCGCGCAAGCGGCCCGTGGCGTCTTTGGAGGAGAGAACGTAGAACTCGATTCTGGGCATCTGAAGATTTTCGATGTTGAAGGGCGGCTGTAGGAGCGAGCTCTGCTCGCGAATCTTGGCAATACAAAAGCTTCGCGAGCAGAGCTCGCTCCTACGATATCCATCGTAGCCCGGACTGTGTCCGGCTACAGGCGCATCAGACCTTGGCGCGATCCAGCAGGTACTGGGTCAGCATCGGCACTGGACGGCCGGTACCGCCTTTGTCCTTGCCGCCGCTGATCCAGGCGGTGCCGGCGATATCCAGGTGCGCCCAATGGAAGTTCTTGGCAAAACGCGACAGGAAGCAGCCTGCGGTGATGGTGCCGGCCTTCGGCCCGCCGATGTTGGCGATGTCGGCGAACGGGCTGTCCAGCTGCTCCTGGTACTCGTCGTATAGCGGCAGTTGCCAGGCGCGGTCGTCGGCGCTTTCGCCAGCCTTGAGGATCTGCTTGATCAGCGCGTCGTTGTTGCCCATCAGACCGGAGACGTTGCTGCCCAGGGCGACGATGCAGGCACCGGTGAGGGTGGCGATATCGATCACCGCCTGCGGCTTGAAACGCTCGGCGTAGGTCAGGGTGTCGCACAGCACCAGACGGCCTTCGGCGTCGGTGTTGAGGATTTCCACGGTCTGCCCGCTCATGGTGGTGACGATGTCGCCCGGGCGGGTCGCACGGCCGCTGGGCATGTTCTCGGCGCAGGCCAGCAGGCACACCAGGTTGATCGGCAGTTGCAGCTCCAGCACGGCCTTGAGGGTGCCGAACACGCTGGCGGCGCCGCACATGTCGTACTTCATCTCGTCCATGCCGGCTGCCGGCTTGATGCTGATGCCGCCGGTGTCGAAGGTGATGCCCTTGCCGACCAGGGCGAAAGGTTTGTCATCCTTCTTGCCGCCCTGGTAGTGCATGACGATCATCCGCGGCGGCTGCTCGCTGCCCTGGGCTACGGCGAGGAAGGCGCCGGCACCCAGTTCCTTGAGTTTCTTCTCGTCGAGGATTTCGACCTTGAGGTTCTTGTGCGCCTTGCCCAAAGCCTTGGCTTCTTCAGCCAGGTAGCCGGGGTGGCAGAGGTTCGGCGGCAGGTTGCCCAGATCCTTGGTGAAGGCGACGCCGCTGGCGATGGCGCGGGCGTGTTGCAGGCCGCGTTCGGCGTCGGCCAGCTCGGCCTTGTCGACAACCAGGGTGATTTTCTTCAGTGCACGTGGGTCGGCTTTCTGGCTCTTGAACTGCTCGAACAGATAGGTGCCATCGGCCAGCGTCTCGACGATCAGGCGGGTCTTGCCGTAGCTGTCGCGGCCCTTGACCTTGAGTTCGCCCAATGCGAGCAGGGCATCGCTGCCGCCCAGGCCTTTGAGTACGCCATGCACGCTTGCAACCAACTTGCGCAGTTGACGGTCGGATAGATCACCCTTGCCGCAGCCGACCAATAGCACGCGCTCGGCCTTGAGCCCCGGCAGGCTGTGCAGCAGCAGGGTCTGGCCCGGCTTGCCGGCGATGTCGCCGCGCTTGAGCACGGCGCTGAGCGCACCGTTGCTGGCCAGGTCGACGGCCTTGGCGGTGTCGCCGAGCTTGCGGCCTTCACCGATGGCGACGACCAGGGTGGCGGTTTTCAGGGTTTCTGCACGGGTGCTTTTGACGAGGAATTCCATAGTGAGCTGTCCCCAAGACAAAGAGTCGGGTTTGACGGATAATGGCCGCCATTTTTCGAGGGTCCACCCTGCGGTGGGCCGGCAAGTAGGTGCAGCTAGTGTGAGCGCTCGCGCCTGAGCCTGACAACCCTGGAGCGTCCGGTTTGATCGTCTTCCGTTATCTGTCCCGTGAAGTGCTGGTGACCCTCAGTGCGGTGAGTGCCGTGCTGCTGGTGATCATCATGAGCGGTCGTTTCATCAAATATCTGGCCCAGGCCGCACAGGGTGTACTCGATCCTGGTGTGCTGTTTCTGATCATGGGTTACCGGATTCCCGGCTTCCTGCAACTGATCCTGCCGCTCGGCCTGTTCCTCGGTTTCCTGCTGGCCTACGGGCGCCTGTACCTGGACAGCGAGATGACGGTGCTGTCTGCCACCGGTGTCAGTCAGCAGCGCCTCACCGTCTACAGCCTGGCGCCGGCGCTGATCGTCGCTCTGTTGGTGGGCTGGCTGAGCATGGGCCTGGCGCCGCAAGGTGTGGCCAGCGTAGCGCGCATCCTCAACGAGCAGGACGCCCTGACCGAACTCGATACTCTGGTACCGGGGCGCTTCCAGTCGCTGCGCGATGGGTCGCGGGTGACCTACTCGCAGGAGCTGTCGCCTGATCGCAGCGAGCTGCGTGGCGTGTTCATGTCGGAGAAACGCTTCTCCACCGATGGCACCTCGGAGCGCGGCATTACCGTGCTGGTAGCCGAAAGTGGTCGTCAGGAAATTCAGGAAGATGGCAGCCGCTATCTGATTCTGGAAAACGGCTATCGCTATGACGGCGAGCCGGGCGAGGCCGATTATCGGGCCATCCAGTACGACACCTATGGTGTGTTGCTACCCAAGCCCGAAGTTGCCATCGAGGCCAGTGAGCGCGAGGCGACGCCGACTCGTGAGCTGTTCGGCAGCGACGATCCGCGCATGCAGGCCGAGCTGCAATGGCGCCTGTCACTGCCGTTGCTGGTGTTCATCGTCACCCTGCTGGCCGTGCCGCTGTCGAAGGTCAATCCGCGTCAGGGGCGCTTCCTCAAACTGTTGCCGGCTATCTTCCTCTATATGGCTTACCTTGGCCTGCTGATCGCCGCTCGTGGTGCGCTGGACAAGGGCCGTTTGCCGGCGGCGCTGGGGTTGTGGTGGGTGCATGGCATCTTCTTCGCCATCGGCATGCTGTTGTTGTATTGGGAGCGTCTGAGTCTGTGGTGGGCCAGTCGTCGTGCGCCGGTGTCGGAGGTGGCTCATGGCTAAGTTGGATCGCTACATTGGCACTCAGGTGTTCTTCGCCATTCTGGCGGTGCTGGGCATCATTCTCGGCCTGGCACTGCTGTTCGCTTTCATCGACGAGTTGGGCGACCTGAACAAGGGCGATTACGGTCTTGGTCAGGCGCTCTGGTACGTCTTGCTGACCGCGCCTCGCCGCGCCTACGAGATGCTGCCGATGGCGGCGCTGATCGGCTGTCTGATCGGTCTCGGTACGTTGGCCAGCAACAGCGAGTTGACCATCATGCGTGCGGCCGGTGTTTCCATCGGGCGCGTCGTCTGGGCAGTAATGAAGCCCATGCTGGTGCTGATGCTGGCCGGCATTCTGATCGGCGAATACGTTGCGCCGCTGACCGAAAACCAGGCGCAGGCGGATCGCGCCCTGGCTCAGGGGGGTGGTGCGGCGCAGAGCTCCAAGCGCGGTATGTGGCACCGTCAGGGGCAGGAATACGTGCACATCAACGCCGTGCAGCCCAATGGCGTCCTGCTCGGGGTGACGCGTTACCGCTTCGATGACGAGCGTCGCCTGCTTTCCTCCAGTTTCGCCCGTCGCGCCGAATACCGTGACAACCACTGGATGCTGCGCAACGTGCAGACCACGCTGCTGCATGAGGACCGTTCCGAGGTGATCAATCAGCCGGAAGAGCGCTGGGAGATCGAACTCAATCCCGAGCTGCTCGGTACCGTGGTGATGGAGCCAGAGGCGCTGTCGGTCACCGGGCTGTGGCAGTACATCCATTACCTCGGTGAACAGGGGCTGAACAACGCGCGCTACTGGCTGGCGTTCTGGACCAAGGTGCTGCAGCCGCTGGTAACCGGCGCGCTGGTCTTGATGGCGATTTCCTTCATCTTCGGTCCGCTGCGCTCGGTGACCCTGGGGCAGCGCGTATTTACCGGTGTCTTAGTGGGCTTCATCTTCCGTATCGCCCAGGACCTGCTTGGTCCATCGAGCCTGGTGTTCGGTTTCTCGCCGCTGCTGGCGGTGTTGGTGCCGGCCGGTATCTGTGCGCTGGCCGGGGTTTGGCTGTTGCGCCGAGCTGGATGAGTCGTTTGCACGCATGAAAAAGCCGGTTCATTGAACCGGCTTTTTTGCATCTGCTCTGGGCTATTTTTTGTGAATGTTCTTCGGCAACTGCACCATGCGGCTGTCGGAGTAGATGTCGTGCCAGGTGCGGCCCTGCTTGTCCCACAGTAGCCAGAGGAATCCCAGGCCGGCGAACAGCCAGGAGCCAATGGCGACCACGAAGCGCAGCAGTGCCTGCCACAGGTCGATGGCGCTGCCATCGGCATTCTGGATGCGAAGCCCCCAGGCCTGCATGCCCAGTGTCTGGCCATTGTGCGTCCAGAACTTGGCGAAGAAGGCGAACAGCGACAGCAGCACCAGGCTGGCGAGAATCGGGTCATGATCCAGGGCGCCGGCCTCGGCCATGGCCATCAGTGCATCGCCGCCGTGAATCAGGCGCAGAATGCCCTGTTGATAGATTAGGGTGACCACCATGATCAGTGCCACGCAGAGCAGGAAGTCGTAGAAGAGGGCCGCCAGGCGACGAATCAGCCCGGCAGTGGGGAAGTCTCCCTGCGGACGTAATTGGTGTTTCGGCATGATGGGCTCGCTGAGACGAAAGTGCGCGCCATTCTAACCGCGACTTTGCGATCAATATAAAGATGTACGTGGGCTATCTGTAACCTGGCGCTGCGAAAGGTGAGTTACAGAAATGACAGGCAAAAAAAACCCCTGACTGATATCAGGGGTTCTTCAAAGCAGCGGCGATTAGCCCAGGACTTGAACCTGGTCAGCCTGCATGCCTTTTTGACCTTGCACAGCTACGAAGCTGACTTTCTGGCCTTCTTTCAGGCTCTTGAAGCCGTTACCTTCGATCGCGCGGAAGTGCACGAACAGATCCGGACCGCTTTCGGGAGTGATAAAACCAAAACCTTTCTCGTCGTTAAACCACTTGACGGTACCGTTCTGACGATTCGACATGTCTTTTTCCTTGAAACTAGAGTTGATGACAGCCTCCAAGTATAGAGGGCTGAGACTGGTTGCAAGGAGTAATAGAAGTCGAGCGGGATGTAGCGGATCTAGATGATCTGCTGCACCAGAGTCACGATTCACAGCGACCCATGCAAACAGTTGACTCACTCTACGCTAACTTTTGCGCAATTGCCAACCCCCGCCAGCAAGGTCGCCGGCCAGGTTTTGCGGGGCTTGTCGGGGTGTCGGAAAAGTTTTTCGGCAACATGCTTGCAACAATTGCCCAAGTTGTTCGCGCAGATACGAAAAAGCCCGCAAGACAATGTCTTGCGGGCTTCGAATCGTGGTGCCCCGGGGGAGACTCTAAGTCGCGTGGCAGTTAGCGGCAGTTTCTGCCAGTACCGTGCAGGCACCGCATTAGAAGGGTTTCGCCGTTTTGCGCTGCCGCAGTACGGGGCAGTTTCGGGCAGTTCCGTGTTAGTGTTTACGCCAAAATTACGCCAAACAGGGGGCAGGCGTGGCGTCGTACAGGAAGCGAAGCGGGGGCTGGCGGGCTGAGATCGTAAAGCGTGGCGTGCGGGAGTCTCAGACCTTTCCGACCAAGGCTCAGGCCGTGGCCTGGGCAACGCAGCGCGAGGCCGAGATTCTGGCCGCAATACCTGGCCATTCGTCCGGCAGCAATTCCACTCTGGCAGATGCCATCGGCCGGTACAAGGCTGAGGTGACGCCTACAAAGGAAGGCAAGCGCTGGGAGGAAGTTCGCCTAGATAAGCTGCTCAACGAACTGGAGTTCGTAGGCGAGCGCCTGGGCGACGTGACGGCGGACCAGATCGCCGAGTGGCGTGATGCCCGGCTGAAGCTGGTGGAAGGCCCGAGCGTGCGGCGCGAGATGACGTTGCTGTCCAGCGTGTTCGAGCAGGCGCGCACTGAGTGGAAGTGGTGCCGGCATAACCCGGTGCGAGAGGTGAAGCGGCCCGGCAACAACCGGCCGCGTGATCGGCGCATCAGTGCTGATGAGGAGAAGGCCCTGCTCGATGGTATGGGCTATGTCGAAGGCCAGCCGCCCGCCACCAAAACGCAAGAAGTGGCCTATGCCTTCCTGATCGCCCTGGAAACGGCAATGCGCCAGGGCGAGATCCTGGGGCTGACCAAGCCTGCCACGCGGCTTGCTGATCGCTATGTGCGGCTGGCCACGACCAAGAACGGTGACGCGCGCAACGTACCGCTGACCAAGCGCGCGGTGCAGCTGCTGCAGATCCTGCTCGATGCGGCGAAGGGGCGGGACAATCTCTTCACGGTCAACTCGGTCAATGCCGACGTGTTGTTCAGGAAGGTGCGGGACCGGCTGGAGATCAACGACCTGCGTTTTCACGATACCCGGCATGAGGCCACGACGCGCCTGGCCAGGAAGCTCGATGTGCTGGATCTGGCCCGGATGACCGGGCACCGTGATCCACGTTCGCTGATGGTTTACTACAACGCCACGGCCACCGAGGTGGCCGGTCGGTTGGATTGATCAGGCGGCCTTGCGGCCGGCCCTGCCTGTGGGGAGTTTCGAGGCGTTCTTTCTGGCCCAGCTGCGCACGTCGACGGCAAACCACCGCTTGGCCGCGCGTGGGCCGGTGTCGCATGGCTGCAGCGGCGCGGGGAAGTCCGGCCGGGTCACGACCCGGCGCTCTGTGGAATCAGTGGATAGCTTGAGGTAGTCGGCGATGTCCTCGGCGGTCCATAGCTGATCCTCGGCCGGCACCTGCGGCCGCTTGAGCTGGGCGACCAGATCCTGCAGGGCAGCGAGCAGGCTGGCCTGATCCTCGGGCAGTTGGTTGATGGGTTCGTTCATGCTGCCTCCTGCATAACTTCAACTTCTCTCGGGAACAGCGGGTTGGCTTGCAGCAGGGCCTTGTAGGGCAGGGGCGAGACTGAGTTGCCCACCATCTTGACCTTGGCCTTGTTGCTGAACCGGCGCCCGTCGTGGCCGATGTCGATCTTGTATGTCGGGCGGAAGCCCTGGATCAGGTACAGCTCGCGCGGGGTGAGCATGCGCATGCCGATATCAACGATCACATAGGGGCTGCCCTTGATGGTCACCGTCACCAGTGCGAGGCGGTCGCGGGTGGTGATGGTGGCGGCTGGGTTGCGCGGGTCGTAGGTGTTGTCTGACCCGTAGTAGCCCATCAGGAACGCCGCCACGCGCTCGGCCCCTGCCTGGTGCTCCGGCGACAGCGTGCATTCCATCAGCGCCAGGTGCGTGCCGCCGGCGGTGATTGCTGGGGCCTGGTCGCGCAGATCCTCGCCGACGCTGTTGTTGCGCAGGGTGATCAGGCTGGCCGTGACAACGTTCTGCTGGCTGCCGGTGGTGGTCAGGGCAGTGGCTGGCTCTGCTGGATGACGGCCCAGCGTGGCGTTGTACCCGCCGTTGTGTTGCGCCAGGTAGGCGACGCCGACCGCACGGTGGTTCTCGGTGAGGATCGCGCCGGCCGGTTGCTCGCAACTGGTCGGCTTGCCGGCGTAGCTTGGGCTGCCAGCGCCCACCAGCACCGGAGCGACCACGGCGAAGTGCCCGCCCTTTACCTCGCTGCAGATGGTGCGCCCGGGCTCGGCCGCGCTCATGTTGCGCTGGTTGCTGGCGTTGGCGTGCTCGGTGATGAACGGGGCGAGCAGCGGTTGCGCGACGGCGAAGCCATGGCTGCCGGTGATCGTCGCGGCTGGTTCGTTCACGGCCTGGCCACGGAACTCGGCGCCGCCGTGGTTCACGCTGACGATGAACGGGTCGGCGTGTTCCAACACGTAGCGGCGCACGCCCTTGCGCAGGCGCTCCATGGTCTTGCCGACCAGCGGGCGGCGCACGCCTGCAGCTTTGCCGGCCTCGGCGTCGAGGAAGATCGACGGACACGGCAGGCTCCAGTCGATGTAGGTGGCCACCGGCACCCATGGCAGCTGGCCCGGCCCTGGCACCTTGGCGTGGGTCGCCTCGGGCCAATTCAGTTGTACGCCGTCGCGGCGGGCGATGAAGAACAGGCGCTCGCGCGTGGTGGCGGCGCCGAAGTCGGCGGCGACCATCTTGTCGAAGTGGAACTGATAGCCCTTGTCACGCAGCAGGTGCAGGAAGCGCGCCCAGGTCTTGCCGCGCCGCTTCACGTCGGGCACCAGATACTGCCGCTGTACGGGCACGCGCTCGCCTGGTTCGGCTACGCGGTTCACCGGTTTGCCGGTGACGGGGTGCGGCACCATGTCGAGCGTGATCACTCGGCCGGTGTCCGGGCAGCGCTTGGCCACCAGCGGCCCCCATTGGAGGATCTGCATCACGTTCTCCATGGTGAGCATCAGCGGCAGCGTTTGGCCTACCCACTTGATGACCATCCACGACAGTGACCGGCTTTCCTTGCTGCGCGGCTGACCGCCACGGGCCTGGCTGTGGTGCGTGCATTCCGGGCTGGCGTGCAGGCGGCCGACCGGACGGCCCTGGGTTGCAACGCGCGGCTCGACTAGGCGGATGTCTTCGCGGTAGTGGGTCGTCTGTGGGTGGTTGACGATGTGCATGCTGATCGCGTCGTCATCGTGGTTGATGGCGATGTCGACGCATTCCCCGGTGGCTTCTTCCATGGCGTCAGAGGCGCCACCGCCCCCGGCGAACAGATCGATGTTGAGGTACTCGCGCAGGTCCAACGGCAGCTGTGCCTGGTAGACGGCCTGGGCGAGGTCGTGACGGCGAAAGGCTGTCATTGGGCATCCTCCTGGCTGACCGGCAGCGTGTGCCCGTGGCAGGCAGGGGAGGCGCTGTGCCAGGCAATCGCGGTCGGATCATGGCGAACGGTTGGCCATTCCGCGGCGTCTGGATGGGTCGCATACCCCTCGACAAGCTGCGCGTGCGGGCGGTTTTGAGAGCGGAGCGATGGGCTCAACTCGCGGGCGCGGCGCACGCCTGTCGTGGGGTGTGCAGCTGCTGCGCAGCTGGCGGGCAGGGTATTGGATGATGTCGCGCCTTCGGCGCGGCGGTTTATAACGCCCCCGCGCGAGTCCTGCAGGCGGCCGGCTTGCACCGTGCACGGCAGGTTCAGCGGGTGACGGCCGCCGCCGTGCTGTCGCACGGCAGTGGCGATGGTGGTGGCGGGGGCTTGGGTCATGCCTTCACCTCCTGCGCCCAGTTCATGAGCCCTGCAGGCGAGCCGGTGCCTGTGCCGTGGACCAGCTCGCGCTCGGCCTGGGCGAATACCTTGGCGCGGTGAGTGGTGGACAGCAGCTCCATCAGCTGATGGTGGTAGGCCTGGCGGGCGTAGGCGGGCGTCCATTCGGGGATTGCTTTGTTCAGCGGCTGCACGCCTTCGAGGCATGCCCAGGGCTCGGGGTGCGGGGGCATGAGCTGCTGACGCTCGGTGGCGAGGGCGATCATGTCCGCCTCGTGCACGCAGTCGGGCAGCTCAGGGTCAAGGTCGAAGCGTTCGCAGATGGTCACCCACATGCGGGCCTCCAGCTGCTTGTAGGTATCGATCAGGATCGACAGCCCGTTGAACTCGGCGTCATTGAAGATGCGCAGCGAGCTGGCATAGCCCCAGGCGTCTGTCGGCTTGAGCGCGTGGAGGTTGAGCACTTCCATCCATGCATTGTTACGGCGCTTGGCGGCTTCGATCATTAGCAGCTTGATGGGGCGGGCAATGTCGGCCAGGTAGGCCTCGGTGGCGTCGTGCAGCAGGCCGGCCAGCTTGTGCTCCTGCGGCACGATGTCGGCGACGATCAGGCAATGCTGTGCGACCGAGTAGTGGTGGCGGGTCTGGCCATTGAAGCGGCAGACGAAGGCCAGGCCGTGGCAGATGTCGTCGATGCGGATCTGTTTGGCCTGGGGCTTGAGGATGTCCACCTGGGTGGCGCTTTGGGTGAGTATCCAAGTCATGTCAGGCGGCCTCTTTCTTAAGGTCGACCAGCAGCACCGCGTTGCGGGTATCGGTGCGCAGTTTCCAGAGGGTTTCGGCGCCGCACTGGATGCGGATCTGGTTCTGCAGCTCGGTGTGTTCGCGCTCCAGCTGGGCGAGCTTGGCGATGGCGCGGTCGTAGTCGTGCTGCAGCTTGCCGGCCGCCTCGGGGGTGAGGCGCAGCAGGGGGAAGTTACGGCGGATCATGCTGCGTCCTCCTGCACAGCGAGGCGGGCAGTTTCGGCGGTGCGCTGATTGCGCTCGTCGCTGTCGGCTTTGGCCTTAGTCAGGAGATCGCGCAGGTGCTCGGGCAGCTCGCTGCCATAGGCATTGAAGGTGATAGTTGCCAGCCCTTCATCCGGGTTGATGCCGGTGACTGCGGTGCGGTCAAGCCACTCGATCAGGTCGGTGTCGGTGATGCCCTGGTAGTCGTAATCGCACAGGCGCGGTGGCTGGTCGAGGATGGCCTTGACGCGCTCGGCAAGGGCGTTGATCTGCGCTTGTGCCAGGGCCGGCTGGTTGGTCTTGCTGGTGCCGCTGCGCGCTACCTGGTGGGCGGCGATGCCGAGTTGCTTGGCGGCCAGCTTGAGGGTCAGCCAGTCATCGCTGGTGAGGCGCTTGGCGGTTTCTTCATTCAGGGCTGCGAGCAGATCACGGATGACGTTTTCGCGGTCGTTCTCGGCGAAGTGCATGTGCTCTCTGAGCTTGGCCAGGGTGGCGGCGTGGTCGGCCGTCTCCAGCTCGATACTCTGGCGAAGCGCTGCCATTTCGCGGGTGCGTGCGTCGAGCAGGTCGCGGGCTTCGCCCAGGTCGGCGCGGACGTTGCCGACGATCTTGCGCCAGTAGTTCTTCGCGACGTTGTGGCCTTGCTCGTAGCCTGCCGCTTTGCCGGTGCGCAGGCCGATGCAGTAGAAGATGGAGCCGGCGATGGCGGCGCAGCTGAGTGCGGCGAAGATGCTGTAGATCTGCGCGGTGGTGAAGGTGATGAGTTCCATGTGGTGCTCCTCGGGTTGGTCGTTCGCTGGTGGTGGCAGCGGGTACGGCTGTCAGGTGGTTTTGGGTGGATCAGTACGGGGCGAAGTCGCCTGTCTCAGCGAACTGCTGCAGGAATGGCAGCAGCGCCTTCACTTGGTCTTGCGTCAGGTGCATGCGGCCACTGCACAGCGCCCCGGCAGGCAGCGGCATTTCCTGCCATCCGCGCTGATCGCTGCCTGGTTTCGGCAGGATCATCACCTTGGGCGTGTTGATGCCCAGCCAGATGCAGCGCTCGTCTGCCAGGCTGCTCAGTTGAAGGCTGCTCTCGTGGTGGTAGTGGTCGACAAAGTCGATTCGCGGGAAGCCGCGCGGGGCGCTGGGTTTGAGTTCCATAGGTCAGCTCTCCTGCTCTTTGCCCAGCACCTTGGCCAGGGCGTCGTCGGCTTGGCCGGCACGTTGGTCGATGTGGGCGGCCAGGTGGTGGATCTCGATGTAGCGCAGTGCCTTGCCGCTGTCCTGCAGGGTCGTGACCGGCAGGGGAAGTTCTGCGGTGCCGACCTGGCGGCCGAAGCGGTCTGCGTTGAGGTTGCGGAACAGCTCAGTGCGCAAGGTCTCCAGCGGGATCAGGACGGTGCCGAACATGCGAAAGAGCATGTCCAGCGTCGTCGGCCTGGGGGCTGGCAGCAGGCGCAGGGGCTGCTGCTGGTCGTTGGGTGGGCTCATGCGCGGCGCGCCTCACGGGCTTTGCGCGGCAGCAGGCGCAGCGGGTTTTTGTTGGGGTGGCGAGCCTTGGGCTTGGCCTGGCCCGTGTTGATGCCAAACGCGGCGATAGCCTGGTTGAGCTGGCTAAGCACGCCTTGGGCGGTGGAGCCGAAGCCGGTGAAGCGGATCTCGTCGGCCTTGCCGATGGCTTCGATGTAGGCGAACAGCTCGATGCCGCTCAGGTTCGGGCCAAGGCGCAGGGTGGTGCGGTGGGTGAAGCCTTCGCCCATGGCCTCGGTGAGGCGGGCGACGGCGCCTTCGAGCTGCATGTGCTGCAGCTGCAGGTCGGTGGCCTGGCCGAGGCGCAGGCCGGCCGCGCTGGCAGCCAGGTGCAGGGCGCTGCTGATGACTTCGCTGTTGCGCTGTGCCTCGGGCATGCGCAGCAGGTCCAGCAGGGTGTCGTCGAGTAGCTTGATGTCTTTCATTGTTTGCTCCGGGCTGGGTGTTCCCAGGCGTTGCGGCCCATGGTGCGCACGAGGGCGCGCAGGTGTTCGGGCACGTGGTTGGCAATGGCTGCTTTGCGCTCGTCCAGGGTGGGCAGCTTCGAGATGACGGTCACCCACTGGCGGGCAGAGGTAGGGGTGATCTGCCGCCCGTCCGGGGTGGTGTAGAGGAGGTCAGGCGACATCGCCCGGGTCCGCCTTTGGTTCGGGCATTGGGCGCTCGATGCCGAGCTTGTCGGCGAGCCACGGGATACCGGCATCGGTGACGCGGGTGGTGCGAGTGAGCCGCCAGCCCTTGGTGTCGCTGTAGAACGGGTTCTCGCGCGTCACCAGATAGAGCTTGGTCAGCTCGGGATTCGCCGGCAGATTGAAGGTGTCCAGCAGGCCCTTTTCGCGCATCAGCTTCATCATGGCGCGATGCTTGAGCCCGAGGCGTTCGGCGGTGTCTTTGAGTGAATGGCTCATGTGACCTCCTACGCTGCGGCCACGCGCTGGGGCGTGGCGATGATGTGCAGGTGCTCGATGCTGATCAGCAGGCGCTTGAGGCATTCGCGCTGATCGCCGCGCACGGTGAAGCACTTGGTACGCGGGCGAGCGGTGCCAATGCTGGCGATGACGGTCACGCCCTCGGCCGGTCGGGTGCGGTGCACTGCGACGTTGATGGGGTGCTCGTGGCCGGTTTCGAGGCTGGTAAAGCCGCCGTAGCGCACCATGTGCTTGAGCCGGCCTAGCTGGGTTTCGCTCAGTAGGGCGTCGGGCTCGGGCAGAAGGGGCTGGCGGGTTACGCGGGGCGGTGCCGGCTCGCCGCCGTCGACGCGGCCGTTGGCAATGGCGTCGATAAAGTCCGCCACCTGCAGGTGCTTCTCGGGGTGCGCGGTCTGCACGTCCATGCTGTGCACCGTTTCGCCCATCTCGATGCGAACGGTCGTACGGAACTGGCCACGCTCGATACCGATGCGGAACATCACCTGATCGCGGCTATAGGGCATGCGCGAAACAGTGTGATTGAACGTGCCGGTGAGGTTGAGCTGGGCACTCAGGCGCTGCAGGGCGTCTTCGGGGAGGGCGAAGTTCATGCTGCCACCTCCTGCGGTTGGTTTTCTGGCAGGTAGGCGGCCAGCGCGGTCTTCAGCTGCTCAAGCTCTGCAATTGGCTTGCTTGCTGGGTCTTCGTTGTCCCAAGGGTGCGGCTTGCCATGGCCGTAACGAATGTCGGCCTTGAAAAGGGGCGGCTTGCTGCCGGCGCCGATGTACTGGTGGTCGGCCGGATAGATCCGCACATAGACCGATTCAACATGGCCGGTGAGATCGACGAGGACGTGGAACTGGCCGGCGCTGGTGATGCGCAGGCCAAGGGCGCAGATGCTCAGAATGAGCGCTTCGATGGTCGGGTTCATGCCGCATGCCCTCCATCGTTCGGATCGAAGGGCGGCTGATCGGCCACGGTGTAACGGCGGTCGGCGGCTTCCCTGGGCAGGAAGTCGACGTGGCCGGTGGCGAACAGGAACTTGGGTTTTACGCGGGAGAACTGGCAGCCGGTGGCCTGGGCGGCGCGGCGTAGTTCAAAAACGCGCGTCTCCGGGCAGGAGGGCAGCGCGTGAAGGGATGCAGACATGGTTTACCTCGGCTCTGTGGTGGAGAGACGAGGCAAATCTACAAGTGATTTTGTAGGGTGGTCAACAGTTTTGTTTGTAGGCTTGTTTGTTGTCGCCTGTTAAAGCTGTTGGACCTTCCACATTCCACGGCCGCAAATGTGCCATTCCTCGGTCATGTGGATGTAGCGAGGATTCCAATCAGGGTTCAGGGCTTCGAGGAACCACTTGCCCTCCTCCTGGCGAAGCCGCTTGAAGGTGACTGAGTTGGAGTCAGTAAGTTTTGCGACTACGAAGTCGCCAGAGTTGGCTTCCTTATCGGGGTCAACCACAACCTTGTCGCCATCGGTGAAGCTAACGGCGGCGTTGGGGTTGTACATGCTGAACCCTTCAATACGGAGCACGAACGCTCTGGGGCCTACCGGCCCTGGGGCTTCGATCCACTCTTCTGCATCGCCTGGCTGAAAATTATCGACGGCCTCGCACCAGACGCCCGCTGCTACTGATCCAATCACTGGCAGTTTCCTTCCTGCTTCCCCGACTACAACGGCTTCTGAACCGTAGGGGATCGATGTTTCCCTCACCAGATTAGGGCCGGGGTGTGCTGGGTCTACCGCTTGAGGCGGTATTCCTAACACGCGGGCTATCTGCGCCAGGTACTTCGAATGCTTGGTCTTGCCTTGCTCGATGGCTGCGTATGACTGCTGGGTGAATGCTGCACCTTCGCCCAGCAGGGCACGCACGCCGGCCGCGACGTCGCCTTGGCTCAATTTGAGTTCGGTGCGGCGCCTCTTGAAAAGGTCGGCGATGACCTGGAGTCGTTTGGTTTGGGTAGTCATGCCGCGAATCTACAAATGTATTTGTTAATGAACAAACAAAATTGCCTGTTGCTACTTAACAGTTTTGTTTGTAGATTTGGGCCTGGCTTCACAAGAGGTTCCTGTCATGAGTCCCGAAGAGTTGATGGCTGAGGCTTTTGCCGAGGCCGTGAAGGCTGCCAAAGGGCAGTCGGCGCTTTCGCGAAGCCTGGCCGCCATGGGGCGTAAGGTTTCGCAGCAGTTGTTGCACCACCACCTGCGTGTCAACGGTCGTTGCCCTGCTGAGTGGGTGCTAGCCATTGAGTCGATCTCTGGCGTTAGCCGCTACCGGCTGCGTCCCGATGTTTTTGGCTCTGAGCCTGTGGCAGAGGATCAGGCCGCTTAGAAAAAAGGCGCCGTGAGGCGCCTCGTTTCCCGGCCGCCGTTGTAGCGGTGGCCGCCAGAGCCCGAGGGCTCTGTGTTTGCCTGCCTCTCCACCACAGATCAGCAGGCGTATGGACCACCTGACGAGGAGGGCCATGGCGTGGACTATATCAACAGCCCCCGCCCTGGTCACTGGCAGCTTGCTGCGGCGGCTGCCATACCCGAGGCGCGCACCACCACTGCGCGCCGAACCTGGGCCGGGATGCCTGGGGTTGTTCGTTCGCTGCCACCACCAGCGGGCGAGCTGCAAGGGCAGGGCCTGTGCGGAGCATGGGCCTTGCTCGGGGTGCGGTCGGTTCGCCGGCTGCATGCGACCACCTGACGACTATGAGGCCGTGCCTTCGGGCTGGCTTCGGGAGTTTTTGCCATGTCTTACCGTTCCCGCTGGAGCAGTATCGAGCGCGCGAAGCGTTCGATTCTGACTCTGCCTCAAGCGCTGCATCACGCGGCACACGACTACCCAGGCGGCGCCACCGCCATTGCCGCCGTTGACGGCCAGGTCAACCCGACCACCCTCAATCACAAGCTGTCCCTGACCAACCGCACGCACACACCGAACATCAATGACCTTGAGCTGGTGCTGGATTTGACCCGCGACCCGCGCATTGTTGACGCCATCCTGCACCCGATTGGCTGGGTGGGCATCGACATCAGCGATCTGCGCGAGACCGATACGCCCCAGGCCCTGCTGGCCAGCCTGGGCGACATGCTCAAGCGCGAAGGGGAGCTGATTAATCAGCTGACTAAGGCGCTGGCGGATGACCACCTGAACTGCGACGAGCTGGCCGAGTTCGAGCAGCTGGCCGAGCGCCTGGTGCAGGGTGTGTTCAAGTTGGGTGCGGTGGTGCGCCGCAAGCATGACGAGGGGCGAGCCGATGGCTGATATCGCTGATCGTGCGGCAGCTGAGTACGCCGTGTATGAGGAAGCCCGCGCTGCTGCCCGCCTGTCCAAGCCGGCGCCTGTGCATACCGAGTATTGCGATTCCTGCGGTGTGACGATCCCAAAAGCGCGCCTTGAAGCGCTGGCAGGGTATGACTGCCTGACCTGCATCGATTGCCAGGTGCTGCTGGATCGGAAAGGGGGTGGGCGATGAGCGAACCCATCAAGCTTGAGGTCGGGCGGACATATCGTGCCAAAAAACCTAGACCTGTGAGCTGCGGCCTAGCTCAGGTTGTTAACGACCGAACTGTCTTGTTCGTAGGTGCATTTGAGGTGCAGTACGACGGCCCGGCCGTTGGCCATGGGCGTCACTATCCTCGGCTTTCCATAGAGAAGTTCTCTCAGTGGTGTGATCGAGACGTGACAGACGAGCTGCCTCCCGGCGATTGGGCCTCTTGGCCTCCGGCTAAGGCTAAAGGGGGCGCCAATGACTGACCGTCACGAACTACTCGACGACGTGCTGGCCCAGCTGCAGGACGCGGGCCTTGATCCTGATACGCCGCTGATGCTGGACGTGCGCACGCGCTGCCGGGCTGCGGGCGACAAGGGCAAGACGAAGACCGGCTTCTATGTGATCTATGAGCACTCGAACGCGGGGCGCACCTATTACGCGGGTGCGTTCGGCTCGTGGCGCGAGGGCGAGAAGGGCGACTTCCATAAGCTGAAGCCTGTGGGCGGCCGCATGAGCGAGGAGGACCGCAAGGTCATCAAGGCGCGCATTGAGGCGGCGAAGGCGAAAGAGGAGGCCAAGCGCGCCGCACGCGCAGCGGGTGCTCGGCGCCGGGCGGCGCGTATGTGGGAGTCCCTGCCGGAGCGCGGGCGCTGTGGCTATCTGGAGCGCAAGGCGGTGCCGGCTGTTGGGTTGAAGTTCGGCCGCAAGCCGGATACCGCGCTGGTGCCGATGATCAATGTGCACGACAAGGTTGTCGGCCTGCAGGTGCTGTTCGGCACGCCGGATGCGGACGGGCTGAGCAAGCGCTTTTGGCCGGCCGGTGTTGACCCGGTTGGGGCGTTCCATCTGTTGGGGCCGCACCCGGAGCCAGGCGAGCCGGTGTTGATCTGCGAGGGGTATGCGACGGCGGCCTCTGTGCACCTGGCCACTGGGCTGTGCGCCTGCGCAGCCTTCACGGCGGGCAATTTGATGCCGGTAGCCGAGGCGTTGCGCGAGCGCTTCCCTGGCCGGCAGTTCCTGTTCTGCGCGGATGACGATTGGAAGACGAAGACGGCGAAGGGCGAGCCGTGGAACCCTGGCATCGAGAAGGCCGAGCACGCGGCGCATGTGGTCGGCGGGCGAGTGGTGTTCCCTGTGTTCAGCGGGGAGCGTGACGACAAGTGGACCGACTTCAACGACCTGCAGCTGGCCGAGGGGTTGGACGCAGTGCGGCGCCAGGTGCTGGCGGCCGTGCGCCCGCCTGCCGATGCCGAGTGGAAGGCGGCGCTGCACCGTAACGGGAAGGGCGCGCTGCTGTCGGTGGTGGCCAACGTGGTGCTGATTCTGGAGAACGACGAGCGCTGGAAGGGCGTGATCGGTGAGGATCTGTTCGCCGGCCGCACGGTGAAGCGTCGGGCGACGCCCTATGGTGGCCGTGCTGGCGAGTGGTCGGACCTCGACGATACGCGCACAGGGATCTGGCTGGCTGAGCAGTATGGGCTGCAGGTGAAGTCGCTGGCGGTGCTGGAGGCGGTGGCGGTGGTCGCCAATCAGAACCCGTTCCACCCGGTGCGCGATTACCTGCAGGGCTTGAAGTGGGACGGCACGCCGCGCTTGCGGACCTGGGTTAAGGACTACCTGGGCGGCGTTGCGCTGGCCGGTAACGATGATTACCCCGGCATAGCAGGGATGCGCTACCTGATTTCGGCCGTGGCACGGGTGATGGTGCCGGGGGCGAAGGCCGACTGTGTGATCATCCTCGAAGGCGAGCAGGGGCTTAACAAGTCCTCGGCGCTGCGGGTGCTGGGCGGTGAGTGGTTCATGGATACGCCGATCCCGTTGGGGGATAAGGAGGCATACCAGTCGATCCAGGGTATGTGGATCGTCGAGCTGGCCGAGCTGGATGCGTTCAACAAGGTTGAGAGCACCAAGGCGAAGTCGTTCTTCGGGGCGGAGGTGGACATTTTCCGGCCGAGCTATGGACGGCGGAACATCCGGTTGCCGCGCCAGTGCGTGTTCGCCGGCTCGACGAACCAAGACGAGTACCTACGCGACCCGACCGGGAACCGCCGTTACTGGCCGGTGCTGTGCATGAAGGTGGACCTGGCCGGCCTGCGCGAGGTGCGTGACCAGCTGTGGGCCGAGGCGCTGCGCCTGTACGAGGCCGACGAGCCATGGTGGCCGCAGCATGACGAGGAGGCGATGTTCGGTGCCGAGCAGGACGTGCGCTTTCAGGGTGACGCCTGGGAGCCGAGGATTGTGGACTACTTGGAGCGGAACCCTTGCGAGGCTATCGGCGGTGACGTGCTGCTGGAGAAGGCGCTGCTGCTCGACCCTGGCCATTGGGGGCGGCCTGAGCAGACGCGGCTCGGGCAGATCATGCATCGGCTCAAGTGGCGGCGTAAGCGGATGGCGCCCGAGGGGCGTGGCGGGGTGCGACCGTACAAGTACGAGCGGCCGGAGAGCTGGAAGACTCCGGGGCAGATTCCGCTTCAGCAGCGGGAGTCGTTCGCATGATCCGGTATATGGACGAGGCGCTGCAGCTGTGGGCGGCCGAGCTGCACCCGGACCATGATGCGACGCCGATTGTTTGCGGTGGCGGCGGCAGTGTGCTGGCTGCTCTGATAGACTCGCGCGGCGAGCTGATCCGCAGTACGCGAGGCAGCAAGGTGCTGCTGGAGCAGTCGGCCGAGATTGAGCTGCTGGTTAACCGGCATCTGCCGGATAAGGAACGCCAGGTGGTGATCGAGCACTACACCAACTATGACAGCCGTGATTCGCAGAAGTGGGCGGCGTGCGGCTGTAGTCGACCCCAGTATTACCGACGATTGCACCAGGCGCATGAGAGCCTGGAGCGTGAGTTGATCAACCGGAAGCGCGCCGCATGAGGCGCGCTTTTCGTTTGTGCCCCACCTGGCCTACCGCGTTTGGTATGTGGGCCACGCTTGAGGCCGCGTATTTGCTGGGCGTGTCCTACCTCCCCACCTTCACCCCGTGCACGTATGTGCAGGCACCACGCGTGTATACACGCGCACGCGTGCTCGCGCGCCCTCACAATCTATTAATTCCTTTGGAAAGGTGGGGAGGTGGGGAATAGTCAGTGGGGATGCGGGGTGTAGCGTTGTCTCACCTTGAAATGCGGTGGGGCATGTGGGGTTGCGCCTGCGGCGCGGTAGCCGGTGATTGTTATATTGCCGGCGCATTGCGGGCGCTTTGTCGGCGCATTGCTGGTGCATTGCTGGGGTGGCAGTCTCAGGCCCTTGCTGCCATGAGAATCGAGGGGTATAAATCAGCCATCTTCGAAGAGGTCCGCTAAGGCGGGCTTACCGCAAACCCCGGCCGCCGCGCCGGGTTTTTTGTTTATGGCGCTCCGGTGGTCCCGGCGCCTGGTGCAAGGATGCACCTACCCATTCGAGCCTCGGCAGTTGCCGGGGCTTTTTTGTTTCCGCCATCTGGAGAGCGGCGTGATGGATAAAGATCCAGGCCTGTGGGCCGAGTTCCTCGCCTGGTTGCTTGAACCATCCCCGGCCGTACAGGGGTTCGTTATGGCTCTGGTGATTGCTTGCTTGCGTGTGATCTACGACCGCAAGGAAAAGGCGTGGCAGCGCATCGCGCTGGAGGCTGGGCTTTGCGGCCTGCTGACGGTGGCCGGTACGTCGCTGGCTGCTCTGGCCATTCAGCTGTGGTGGCCAGAGTTCCAGGCGTCGTTGGCACAGGTTGCTGTCGGCATCGGCGGCGTGGTCGGCTTCTTCGGTGTCGAGGCGGTGCGCCGCCTGGCCATCCGCCTGCTGAACATCAAGTTGACGGATATGGGTGAGCCGCGTGGCTAAGGCTAAGCCGCTGACCTCTGCCGCGAAGGGCTACGGCTACCGCTGGCAGCAGGCCCGGGCGGATCACCTGCGGCGCAACCCGCTCTGTGTGTACTGCCGGGACAAGGGCCGGGCGGTGGCCGCCAGTGTGGTCGACCACATCAAGGCGCCACGCTTAGGTGACGCCAGGTTGAGCGGCGACGCCGAGCGAATCGCCGAGGCCTGGCGCCTGTTCTGGGATCGCACTAACTGGCAGTCGCTGTGCGGGACGTGCCACAACTCGACCAAGCAGCGTATGGAGAAGGGCGGCCGGCTCGGTTGCTCTGACTCGGGCCTGCCGCTCGATCCGCGCCACCACTGGAACCGCCCGGCCCAGGCTGCCAAGCCAGGGGTAGGGGGGGGGTAAAAACTTTTCGCCGCCCGAACCTAGAACGACGTCTGGAACCTCGTGTGCAACGCCGGGAAAAATGGGGGGGTGGGGGCTTCAGACTTTGGAGGGTTGATCGATGGCCGGGAATGCCAATTCAGGCCGCCCGCCGTTGCCGGCTACCGTGCATCAGCTGCGCGGCGACCCCAGCAAAAAGGGCATGGCCGCGCTACAAGCGGCTGCGCAGGCACCCGCTGTGCCGGTACAGGCTCCACCTAAACCCGACTTCCTGAGCCCGGAGGGCGCGCAGGAATGGGACCGTGTGACCGAGGCTCTGCTAGCGCTGGGCTGGGTCAGTGAGCTGGACATGATGGCGCTTGCCTCGTACTGCGAGGCGGTGGGCGACTGGGTGCGGTTCCGCCGCAAGATCGCCGACCTGAACGCCGAGCTGGAGGGCAAGGGCGACGTGCAGACGTACAAGACCGGCGCCCAGCAGATCAGCATCTGGCGGCAGCTCGCCAACGACGCCGAGCGCCGCGCGAACCAAGCGGGGGCGCTGTTCGGCTTTTCCCCGGTTGCGCGCCGCGCCATGAAGGCGCTGGTGCCTCAAGGCGAGTTGTTCCCCAATGCACCAAGAGACGCTGCTGACCAATACTTCAGCTGATTGCCGCGTGCGTGGCTTCGCCATGGCCGTGCTGGCTCGCCAGATCGTGGCCGGGCCGGATGTTCGCAACGCCTGCCAGCGGCACCTGAACGATCTGGAGCGCGGCGGCGAGCGCGGCCTGGTATGGGATCAGGCTGCGGCCGACCGTGCCATCGGCTTCTTCGAGGACGTGCTTTGCCTCAACGGCGGCGACTATGAGGGCTCGCCATTCCAGCTTGCGCCCTGGCAAGCGTTCGTCGTGGGCAGCCTGTTCGGCTGGTACGTTGACGACGGCGTGCGCCGCTACCGCCTGGCCTATATCGAAACGGGCAAGGGCTCTGGCAAGTCGCCACTGATTGCGGGTATCGGGCTGTATGGCTTGGTGGCCGATGGTGAGCAGCGCGCCGAGATCTACGCCGCCGCGACCAAGAAAGATCAGGCCATGATCATGTTCCGCGACGCGGTGTCGATGGTCACCATGTCGCCCAAGCTGGCGGCGCGCATCGAGCAGAGCGGCCGCAACGAAAAGATCTGGAACCTGTTCTACCCGAACACCAACAGCTTCTTCCGGGCCATCAGCAACGATGATGGCCAGTCGGGGCCGCGCCCGCACATGGGCCTGCTGGACGAGGTGCACGAGCACAAGACGGCTTCGGCCGTCGAGATGATGCGGGCCGGCACCAAGAACCGGCGCCGCGCCCTGGTGGCGATGATCACCAACAGCGGGTCGGACAAGAACAGCGTGGCCGGCCAGTACCACGATTACGGTGTACGCGTGTGCCGTGGCGATGTCATCGACGACACCTTCTTCGCGTTCATCTGCTCGCTGGACGAGGGCGACGATCCGCTGACCGACGAGGCCTGCTGGCCGAAGGTCAACCCGTCGCTCGACTTCATTCCCGAGGGGCGCACCGATGGCATTCCGGGGCGTCGCTACCTGCGCGAGCAGGTGGTGGCGGCGCGCGGCCTGCCGGCGAAAGAGGCCGTGGTAAGGCGGCTGAACTTCTGTCAGTGGACGGCGGCGGAAAACCCGTGGATCAGCGGCGACGTTTGGCTGGGCGCTGCAGAGCGCGTGCCGATGCGGATGCTGCGCAATCGGCCGTGTGTGGCCGGCCTCGACCTGGCTAGCACCACCGACCTGACATCGTTCGTGCTGGAGTTCTACCCGACCGAGGCTGATCCGCACTGGCGGCTGTTGCCGTACTTCTGGATACCCGATCACGACCTTGAGGGCCGTGAGAACCGCGACCGCGTGCCGTACCGCGTGTGGATCGCCGAGGGGCATCTGGAGACGACGCCGGGCCGGGCTATCAGCAAGCTGCATGTACTGCGGCGCCTGCAGACGATCTGCGCGTACTTCGACGTGCGCAAGATCGGCTATGACCGCTGGCGGATCGAGGATCTAAAGCAGCTGATGATCGAGCACGATATCGAGCTGCCGGAGATGGAGCCATTCGGCCAGGGCTATCAGAGCATGTCGCCGGCCGTGGACGAGTTCGAGCGTCGGTTGCTGGGCATGCCGCCCCAGGTGCTGGATGAGGACGGCAACCCGCTCGACATCGACCTGAGCGAGTTCGAGGTGGTGGAGACGTTGCGGCACGACGGCAACCCGGTGTTGACCATGTGCGCGGCCAACGCCGTGACCACCTCCGACCCGGCGAACAATCGCAAGGTCGACAAGGCGAAATCGAACGGCCGGATTGACGGCATCGTTGCCTCGGTCATTGCAACCGGCGTCAGCGGCTCGGCGCCGCCTGGTGGCGGAACATCCATCTATGACAAGGGCGTGGGCATATGAGCCGGCTGCTACAGATCCTTTCCTGGCTCGCCGGGCTGGTGGGCTTCGGCCTGCTGGTCGCGGGTGTGGCTCAACTCAACGTGCCAGCGGCGTTCATCGTCGCCGGCCTCGGCCTGCTGGCCTGGTCGCTGCTTGCTGACCGTGCAGCGGCTGCCATCAAAATCCAAGGGGGCTGAGCATGTTCTTTTCGAGCCTGCGCGGCACCGGCCAGCAGGGCACGCTGGAGAGCTTCGGCGACTTCTGGCGCGGCCTGATCGGCTCTGGCGGTGGCAACAGCGCCGGGGTATCCGTCACGCCCGAGACGGCGCTGGGCGTGCCCATCCTGCACAACTGCGTCACCCTGCTGGCCGAGACGCTGGCACAGCTGCCGCTGGAGGTCTACGAACGCAAGGACAAGGGCCAGCGCGAGTCGGCCATTAACCACCCGCTCTACGATGTGCTGCGCTATCAGCCCAATGGCTTCCAGACGCCTTTCGAGTTGATCGAGTGCGGGCAGATGGCCTGCGGCCTTCGCGGCAATGGTTACTCGTGGATCGACCGGCGCGAGGATGGCAACGTTACGGCGCTGTGGCCGCTGGATAACAACAAGGTTCAGGTGCTCAAGGGCGCCGACCTGTTGCCCTACTATCGCGTTGGCACCTCTGACCCGGTGCCGGCGCGGATGATTCACCACGTGCGTTGGACATCCACCAACCATTACGTGGGCCTGTCGCCCATCGAGCTGCACGCCGAAACGGTGGGCATGGCCCAGGCCATCACCCGCTACACCGGCAAGTCGTTCGCCAATGGCGCCACGGTATCCGGCGTCATCGAGCGGCCTCGCGAGGCGCCTGCGATCAAGGATCAGGCGAGCATCGACAAGCTGGTTGAGCAGTGGGGGCAGAAGTACAGCGGCATCGACAACGCCAAGAAGGTTGCGCTGCTGCAGGAGGGCATGACCTTCAAGCCCATCTCGATGACCAACGTCGATGCAGACGTGGTGAACGTGCTCAAGCTGACCGGCACCAACATCGCGCGGATCTACAAGATCCCGCTGCCGATGGTGAATGACCTGGAGAAGGCCAACTACAACACCATCGAGCAGCTGCTGATTCAGTTCGTGGTGTTCGCCCTGCTGCCGTGGGCCAAGCGGCACGAGCAGGCGATGATGCGCGACTTCCTGCTGCCGCAGGATCGGCGCACGTATTTCATCGAGTTCAACCTTTCCGGCCTGATGCGCGGCGACCAGAAAAGCCGCTATGAGGCCTACGCCATTGGCCGGCAATGGGGCTGGCTGTCGGTCAACGACATTCGCCGGCTGGAGAACATGCCACCCGTTCCGGGCGGCGATCTGTACCTGCAGCCGCTGAACATGGTGGACGTGAGCAAAACCGCCGACCTGACCAACCCCAACGTGCGCGCGCAGCTGGAGCTGCAGCACGCCGAGATCACGAGGATTCTCCAGCAATGAAACGTCACTTGAGAGCGTCCAGCCTGCTGTTCAATCAGCCGCTGCTGGTGACGCCTGACATGCTCGACCTCGGCGTGAGCTGGGCGAACCGGGTCATGCACCTGAACATCATCAACATCGGTGCCGGCGCTGGCGGTGACGCCAAGCTCTGGCACGACGACGATGACAACGCCTACGCCACGCGTATGGAGCGCATGGAAGAAAGCCGGCGCCAGGCCATCGGCCGCACCGGCGTCGAGGTCATCCCGGTTAGCGGCATTCTGGTGAGCCGTGGCGCTCACCTTGATGCCTGCGAGGTCATGACCAGCTACGAGGATCTGCGCCGCCAGCTGCGCACGGCGGTGGCAGACCCCATGGTCGAACGCATCGTGCTGGACATCGACAGCCCTGGCGGCTCGGCCGTTGGTGCCTTCGAGCTGGCCAGCGAGATCCGCGCCATGACCCAGCAAAAGCCCATCACTGGCCTGGTCAACTTCATGGCCTACAGCGGCGGATACCTGCTGGCCTCGGCCTGCAGCGAGGTGGTGATGAGCCAGACCAGCGGCGTCGGTTCCATTGGCGTCATCGCCAAGCACCTCGACCGCTCGGTGATGGAGGAAAAAGCCGGCGTCAAGGTCACCACCGTCTATGCCGGCGCGCACAAGAACGACTTGAGCCCGCATGAACCGCTCACCGACCAGTCGCTGAAATTCCTCAACGACCTTGTGCAGGAGAGTTATCAGATGTTCGTCAACGCTGTGGCCGAGTATCGCGGCCTGAGCATCGAGCAGGTCAAGGCCACTGAGGCGGCGCTGTACCAGGGCCAGCACGGTATCGCCGCTGGCCTGGCTGATCGCATCCAGAGTCCACAGGATGCCGTCGACCACCTGGCGCGCGCCGTGGCCGAGAGCCGCGCGGGGCGTGGTGCTGGCGGTATCTCGGTACGCGCCCGCGCTGCGGCCATTCAATCCCAACTCTGACCGCGTTCGCGGCAGTCACCCAAGCCCGCCTCGTGCGGGCTTTTTCATGCCCAGGAGGCACCATGTCCAAAGTTCTACAACTGCGTAGCGAACGCGCCGAGCTGAACACCAAGCTGCAGGCGCTGGCAAAAATCGAGGCTGACGGCGGTAGCCTGAACGCCGAGCAGCTGGCCGAGTTCACCAGCCTGGAAACTCAGATCGCGGATCTGTCCGCCAAGCTGTCCCGCGCCGAGGCGGCCGAGAAGTCGGCGGCCCTGGCTGCGGTGCCGGTCGAGGAGGGTGCGCAGGGTGCGCAGAGCCCGCCTGCGGCTGGCCTGCACGGTGGTGAGGGCAAAGAGCAGGTTAAGGGCGCCGGTATGGCGCAGATGGTTCGCCTGCTGGCTGCTGCGCAGGGTAACCAGCAGTTGGCTGCCCAACTGGCGAAAGATGGCAAGTACGGCTCTGACGTACAGATGGCGCTGTCCACTGTCACTGCTGGTGCTGGTGGTGTGCTGGTGCCGCAGAACTTCGCATCCGAAGTGATCGAGTCTCTGCGGCCTACCTCGATTGTGCGCAAGATGGGCGTCATCAGCCTGCCGCTGAACAACGGCAACCTGACCATGCCGCGCATCACTGGCAACACCCAGGTGGGCTATATCGGCACTGAAACGGATATCCCGTTGACTGGCATGACCTTCGGCGACACCAAGCTGTCGGCGAAGAAAATGGCCGCGCTGGTGCCCATCTCCAACGACCTGCTGCGCATGTCGGGTGTGAACCCTCGTGTAGACCAGCTGGTGGCGAATGACCTCGCGACCAGCATGGGCCTGTCCGAGGATCTGCACTTCATCCGTGCAGACGGCACCGGGGTGTTGCCGAAAGGCCTGCGCTACTGGGCCATTTCGGCGAACGTCGTGCCGGCGCCGGCTCAATCCGGCATTAGCCTGCAGGCCATCGACCTGTACCTGGGCGGCCTGATGCTGCGCCTGGAAACGGCCAACGTACAGATGCAGGCCTGTGGCTGGCTGATGCATCCGCGCCTGATCCGCTGGCTGCAAAGCCTGCGCGACGGTAACGGCAACAAGGCGTACCCGGAGATCGAGCAAGGCCTGCTCAAGGGCTACAAGTACGGCCTGAGCAACCAGATCCCGGTCAACCTGGGCGTCGATGGCGATGAAACCGAGATCTACTTCGTCAACTTCGCCGACGTGATGATCGGCGAGGACATGGATCTGGTCATCGATTTCAGCAAGGAAGCCACCTACAAGGACGCTGGCGGCGAGGTGGTCAGTTCCTTCCAGCGCGACCAGACCCTGGTGCGCGTGATCGCCAAGCACGACATCGGCCCGCGCCACGTGGAGTCCATCGTGGTCGGCACCGCCTGCGATTGGGGTGCAGGCATGTGATTCACCGCCCTGCCTTCGGGCGGGGCATTCCCTGTTTCCCCATTCGTAAGGTGATGACATGAGCAATGAAAAAGTAGCGGTGAAGTTCACCAAGTCCTGGCGCGGCTATTCGGCGGGCGAGGTTGCATGCTTCGGTGAGGTTGCGGCCGGTGATCTGGTGAAGGGCAAGGTGGCCGAGCTGGTCAAGGCTGGCAAGGCGCCTGACAAGCCTGCTGCCTCTGCGCCAACCGGGAAGGGTGGTGGCAAGGGCAAGGGCAGTGGCAAGGGTGGCAGCGGCGAAGCCGCCCCGGAGCCTGGCGCTCCTGTTGATACCCAGCCAGCCCCGGACACCCCGCCTGCTGATGAAGAGCCGGGCGACGACGACGAGCCTAAACCCTAATGGCCCGCCGCATCGCGTACACGGGGGCGGCAGTGATCACCGTGGACGAGGTAGCGGCGCAGTGTCGGGTAGAGGCGGGTGACCTGCAGGCGGATCTCGTCGAGCAGGTCATCATTCCTGGCGTCACGACTCAGGCCGAGGCCAAAACCGGCGCCGCCATTCGGGCTGCTGAGTACGTCGAGGAGTGGCCCGAGTCTTACGGCTCGGGCCACGCGCTCGACGTTGGCCAGGCGACAGAGGTCGTGAGCATTGGCCGCGTGGAGAGTGACGGCAGCGTCACCGACCTGCAGCCGCTGCCCGCGCACCGTCTCCAGCAAGGCCAGCGCGAGAGCTTCCTGCACTTCCCGCAGGGGCGCCCGGCTGGCCGCCTGGTGATCCGCTACAAGGCCGGCGCGGATCTCGACGCGTATCCGGGCGTGAAAACGTGGCTGCTGATGGCAGCGGCTACCGCGCACGAGTTCCGCGAGACGCTGGTGGTCGGCACCATCCTGGCCGAGCTGCCCAGCCACTACACAGACACGCTGCTGGCCGAGATCGAAGTGCCACCGAGGTTCTGACATGAGAGCAGGCCGATTGCGCAACCGCGCCACACTGCTTGCGCTGGGTGACCAGCTGCAGGTGGTCGAGCTGGGGCAGCGCTGGGTAGACATCCGCACCAAAGAGGGCGCCACCCCGGCGCCTGCCGGGTTACGTCAGAGTTCCCTGGTGGAGATCCGCGCGCGGTTCTCCGACATTTTCCGATCTGGTCGCTACCTGCAGCACGGCGGCCGGCTGTTTCACTTGGTCAGCCCGCGTCCGGTTGGTAATGGCGCCGAGCTGGTCGTATCCGCCGAGGAGCTGGCGGGCACGCCTGCCACCTACACCGCAACGCCAGGTGCCACGGCGCTGCCTTGCCGGGTTTTCCTGGCCTATGGCGTCAGCCGGCCGGGGCAGTTCTCCGGGGCGGTTGAGTACGTGACCGAACTGGAGGCTGCTGTGGTCGAGGTGGGCCGCCCGCAGCCTGGTGCTGTGTTCGAGGTGGAAGGCGTGGCCTGGCGCGTTGCTGGCCTGGTCGAGACCGAGGATGACCGCGTAGTGCGGCGCATGTGGGTGAAGAAGGTATGAACCGCATCGACGTGAGCCTGCCGCCGTTCGAGGGCGGCGCCGCTGCCTTTGGCATCGACGAGAAGCGCTTCGCCCGGATCGAGATCAACTCGACCAACCGGGCGGCGCGCTGGGTCAAGCGCGTGTTGCTGGTGGAGCCATTCTCCAAGGCGACCGGCGTGCGTCGCGTGATCTTCAATGACCGCATTCGCCTCGACTTGGCCAACACCAACCGGCCCGAGGCGAGCATTGTGCCGTCGTCGGCCAGCATTCCGGCTCGCTGCTATCGGCACCGTGCCGACACGCTCAGCGGCTCCAAGATCCGCGCGCGGGTGCTGGTGGACTGGTGGCGCGGTGAGAAGGTCGCGGCCGGCTTCATCAACCCGGCAAGCGCGCGAAAGCTGCCCCTGGCCACCCGTAGCGTGCGTGAGCGCAACGTGCGGCCGACCACCCGCAACCCCGGCGTCAAGGAATACCGCTACGACTACGTTGTGCCACGCGATGCCAACGGCCCATCGGCCGCCGCGCTGTTCCGTGTCGCTGTGGATGACAGCACCCGCGAGAAGGCCGCCGAGCGCCTGGCGCTGGAGTTCAACCTTGACCTTGATAAGGAACTGTTCTGATGCAGCTGACCGCCACCTGTGTGACTGACTTCCTGGCCGCCCAGCTGCGCACGTTCGCCACGGCCAACGGCTACCCGCTGGATCTGTCCGGTGTGCACGTTGGCCAGTTCTACGAGGATCTACCGCAGGGTGAGCCGTTGCCGCTGGCCACGCTGGTGGCGGCTTCCACCAGTGATGCGGTCACGCCGAATGGCGTGGTGATGTCCGGCATGCGCGGTCGGGCCTATCAAGTCGAGGTCGTCGTGAACTTCGACCAGCATCCCGACATCGAGCGGCATGCGCTGCTGGATCAGATCGAATGGGGCATCGGCCGTGCTGTGCGTGAGCGTCCACCGCCTGAGCTGCGCGGGATGCTGCAGAGCGTCACCCTCGGTGACGTGCAATTCAACTACCCGGCCCCGGGGCACAGCATTGCCATTGTGCAGGCCCAGGTCGCCGCTGTTTTCGTCGAGCAATACCAACCCTAGGAGGGTGATATGTCCAACCCAAAAGCAACCAAGGCCTTCACCTTCCGCGAGGGGGGCAAGGTCAAGCTGTACAAGAAGGGCGCGGAACTGAGCGGCGCGGCCCTCGCGCATGCTCAGGCCGAAGGCTTCGCACCGAAACCCGAGCCGGAAAAGCCCAAGGCTGAAGCCAAGCCGGCCGCTGAGCCGAAGTAGCCCATCACCCACCCGCTTCACCTGGCCGCCTGCGCCGCATCCTGACATCGAGGTAAACCCATGATCACCGTTCAAGACGCCAGCCTTATCGGCTATGGCGATATTTTCTCGCGCGCCTATCAAACGCAAAAAGCGCTGTTGCCCTGGGGTAACACCAGCGAACTGCAGATCGCTCACACCGAGGATCAGCAGACCCTGCCCAATTACATTACCGGCGCCGGCAACCGCAACACTTCGTCCCGTGTGACCGGTGTTACCGCCAGCTTCACCCTGTACGACGTGAACGCGCGTAACCTGGCCCTAGTAGGCCGTGGCACGGTTCGCGGCGTCGCTGCTGGTGTGGTCTCCGCGCCCGAGCCGTATGTGTGCGAAGGCCTGGCAGGCGAGCTGATCCCGTTCAACGAGCTGCCCGACTTGTCGGCGTCGGTCGAGATCCTGCCGGCCGGTGGCGGCGACGCCTATAGCCCCGGCTCGGATTACCTGCTGACGCCCTATGGCATCCAGCTCACCAGCGGCACCACGATTACCAGCGCAGGCTTCACGGCCAGCTACACCAAGCTCAAGGCCAACGTGGTGGAGATGCTGACCACCGCGCAGGTGGAGCTGGAAATGTACTTCGCCGGCCTCAACGCCGCACAGGGTGGTTCGCCGACTCCGGCCCGCCTGCGCCGCTTCAAGCCTGGCTTGGTGCAACAGATCCAGCTTAGCGGCACTACCTATGCGGCCTATCAGGTCACGGGTGAGCTACTGGCGGATATGCTCGTGGTCAACGTGGATGGCGACGATACGCCGCTGTCGCAGTTCTACAGCCTGGGCATGAAGGCTGCGGCCTGATGGCAGTGAGCCCGGCTTAGGCCGGGTTCCTGTGCTGGCGTTGTGATGGTAGATTCGGCCCGTTATCGGGAGGAACTGCCATGGATCGACGCTATCTTTTTATTGCTGCGCTGCTTGCCACGGCTGATGCCAGCGCCGCGAACTTGAATAAGTGCGTGGACGAAAGCGGCCACGTTACGTTTACCCAGGCAGCTTGCCCTGGAGGCCTGGCTGGGGAATCGATCACTGTCCAGCGAGGTGGCGCCGGGATGTCCCTCGGCCCAGCAGCGACGCCTGTTGTCCCTGAACAGGCAGTGCCCCAAGCTCAAGCGTCTGGTCAGGTCAATGTTGTCGGGGGTGGTTCCGCTTGCGATGGTGGCTCTGAACAGGACATCAGGACGGCGATTGTGCGCAAGCAGGTATATGCCGGCATGACGGACAAGCAGGCCCGCCAGGCATGGGGGCCGCCAAACGAGATCAATCGTAGCTCCAGTGGTGATGATCAGTGGGTCTACTATCGTGGCAACGTTGATATGCAATTCATTTACGTGGATCAAAACGGCTGTGTAACCGGCTGGAACTGACCGCGAGCTCTCAAAACAACCCGCCTCGGCGGGTTTTTTATTGCCTGGAGAAAAGTGATGTCCGTTCGTGATCGCCTGATCCAGCTCACCCTGCGCGCCCGCAACTTCCTGAGCGGCGACGTGGCGCCGGCCACCGAGTCGATGCGCGAGCTGACCGAGGAAGGTCGCCGGCTCAAGGCGAGCATGGACGAGGTAGGCCGCGCCCGTGGCCTGGCTCGCACTCTGCGCGATAACCAGCAGGCCACCGAGGGACTGGCACGCAGCCAGGCCGACGCCCGTGCGACGCTGGATGACCTGACCCGCGAGATTGGCGACAACGCCACTGCCACTGCTGGCCAGCGTATCGCCCTGCGCGAGGCGCGGCGCACGCTGGAGGAAGCCGAGCGCGCTTATAAGCGCAACCAGCAGGCCATCAAGAACACCACCAGCGAGCTAAAAAAGCTGGGGGTGGATACCGACAATGTGGTGGCCGAAGAAAAGCGGCTGACCGGCGAGCTAGAGAGCAGCAAGCAGGCGCTGGCCGCCAACCGCGAAGCTATCCGCGAAAAGCGCGTCGAGGAAAAGAAGGCCGCCGACACGGCCAAGGAACACGCTGACCGCATCGACGCGGCCAAGGGCGCAATGGCCAGCGGTGTGCGCCAGGTGGTGGCGTTCGCCGCTGCTTACGTCTCGCTCAACGCTGCCATGGGGCTTGTTCGGTCTGGCCTCAATCTGGTGCGTGATGGTATTCGCGCCATTGCGATGGAGGGCTCCGACAAGCAGCAGGCGCTGGCCCAGCTGGAGGCCACGCTGGCGTCTACTGGCCGGCAAGCCGAGTTCACGACGCAGCAACTGCTGGACATGGCTGATGCCATGGAAGCCAACTCGATGCTTACTGCCGAGCAGGTTCAGTCGGCTCAGGCGCGTTTGTTGTCGTATACGGACGTGGCGGCGAATGAGTTCCCGCGTGCCCTGCAGATCGCGATTGATCAGCAGCAGCGGCTCGGCATCAGCGCTGAAGCGTCGTCCGAGATCGTTGGCCGTGCGCTGCAGTCGCCGTCCAAGGCCATGGCCGCACTTAGTCGACAGGGCTTCACCCTGGAGGCCGGCCAGCAGCGGCTGCTCAAGCAGCTGGAGGCAACCGGCCGGATGGCCGAAGCGCAGTCCATCATCATGGACATGCTCACCGAAGCCTACGGTGGTGCAGCAGCTGCTGCGCGCTTGAATACGGCGGCGGGCCTCTGGAAAGGGATCACGGATCGTATCGGCGACTTCACCAGCCGAGTCGCCAACTCGGGCGCGTTTGACTATATCCAGCGCAAGCTGGTGGAGGTGAGCGACGGCCTGGATGCAATGGCCAACGATGGCCGCCTTGATCGCCTCGCGCAGAGCCTGTCGGATGCCTTCGTTGCTGGCTCTGAAGCGCTGTCGAAGTATGTCGAGAAACTGGCAACCGTCGACTTCGAAGGGCTAGCAGCTCGTGCTGCTCGAGCTGCTGAACAGATCGGCCCGGCTATTGAAACCACTGTGCAGTCTGCGCGCGTTGTCACTGCAACGCTTTCAACCGTGTGGAACGCCTTCGCCGGCACCGTGAACGCGGCCGGTGCTGCCTTGGTGCTGGTGGTGCAACAGACCGTTGGCCGGCTTGGGCTTGCCATCGGCCAGATTGCTGACATGTTCGGCGACAGCGACCTGCGCGCCAAGGCGGATAGCCTGTACAACTTCCTTGGCGAGTTGAGCCAGGGTTATGCCGAGCAGGCCAAGATCGACTATCAGCAGATCGCTGATGCCTGGGATACCACGACCGAGCACGTCAAGACCAAGGCAAAAGAGCAGACAGAGACCATTAGCCTGGAGAGCGTCAGCCAGGCCGATTTCGTCCTGCAGGCGGTCACGTCCATGCAGGCCGCCCTGGATCAGATCAGCGCGGCCAAGACGGTCGCGCAACTGCGCCAGGTCGGCGATGAGATGTACGCCGCGTATAAGCGTGGCGACATCAGCCAGCAGGAATACTCGGCCAGCTCCGTCGAGCTGAATCGCCGGCTTGCCGAGCTGGGTGGCGCTGCCAAGAGCATGGCCGGTGATGTTGGCATTGCGGCCGAAAGCCTCAAGTCCCTGGCCGACGTGCAGCGTGCGATCAGCGACGCAAAAACCGACCGCGACATTACCGCGATCCGCACCGCCATCAAGCGGCTCTACGATGAAGGCAACATCGGCGCGGCTGAGTACAACGCCGAGCTGGCCAAGCTGAGCACGCGCCAGAAGGAACTGACCCAGGCCCTGCAGGGCAGCAAGAAAGCCCAGGACGATAAGAACGCCTCGGACAAAGAGGCCATCGTCACCAGCGAGCAGCTACGCCGCGAAAGCGGCAAGCGCATGGAAGCCGAGCGCAAGGCCAGCGGCGAGGCGATGGTGCGGCGCCGCAAGGAATCCAGCGACGCCAAGCAAGATATGGGGGCGCTGGAAGGCTTCTTCGGCGGCGTGATGAGTCGTGCGCGTGAAGGTGCTGCGGGCTTGAGCCGTGCCGCGCTGGAGGCCTTCGACGCGCTGCGCAATATCAGCAGTGCCTCGCCGAGTATCGACACGGGCAGTTTGGATGCCACCCGTAGCAGCCTGGAGCGGGTGACTAAGGCGCTCGGCGATATCCGCGCCGACCTGGCACGCCCGATGATGAGCAGCTTGGCGCGTTGGGCTGCGGAAACGCAGCGCGACAGCCTGGCCACTCAGCAGGCGTTTCTCGGCCAGAAGGCGGCGCTGCAATCGCTGATGCAGGACTACGAGCGCGGTTCGATCAGCGCGCAGAAGTTCGTTAGCCGGGCGCGTGGCATGCGTCAGGCGCTGAGCTTGCTTGATGAATCCGACCTGAGTGGGCTGGAGTCGGCTATCGAGGCAGCCAACCAGCGTATGCAGCAGATGGGGCAATCCACACGCAGCACGCTGGAGAGCCTGCAGGACGAACTGGACGGGCTGCAGGGGCGGCAAGACGACATCGAGCGTCGCCGCTTCGCAGCTCGCCAGCGCGAGCTGCAGGCCCAGGTAGCCGAGGCGCAGGCAGGCGGTGACGCCCAGGCGGTGGCCAACGCCAACCGCGCTCTGGGTTTGCTGCGGCAGATCGAGGCCGAGAGCGCCCAGGCCCGCCAGGCCGAGGAACAGAAAAAGCGCATGGAAGCGCAGCAGACTACCCAGCCGGCCGCACAGCAGCCGACGCAAACGCCGAGCAAGGTCATCCGCCTGGAGATTCCGGGCCGCCCTGCGGTCGACGTGGCAGTGAGCGGTGATGCCGCCGAGACCAACTTGCTGAGCATTCTCGAACAAGCCGGCTTGAGGAGCCTGTAATGCAACTGACCCTGGATAGCCTCGACCTGGCTGCCGATCCGAAGCTGGGCGGCGAGCAGATGGAGTGGGTAGACGAGTGGGACTGGAACGCCATCGAGCAGGAGCAGGACCGCTCGCTGACAGGTGCGTTGATCGTGCAGGAGGGCGTCAAGCTGTACGGGCGCCCGATCACCCTGGCGAGCAACGGCGGTGCCTGGTTCCCGCTGGCCACCGTGCGTGCCCTGGAGGCCATGGCCAGCGTGCGCGGTGCTGTGCACCAGCTCACGCTGCCGAGCGGCGATCAGCACTATGTGACGTGGAACCGCGTCGCAGGGCCTGTCGTTCAGGCCGTGCCGGTGCACCGCACCGTTGCGCCTGGCCCGGACTGGCTCTATCAGCTCACCCTGCGCCTGATCACAGTGGCGCCCCCCGCGCCACCCATTGAACCTGATTCTGAGGATTGACCATGGCTCTGATTGCCTACTCGCTTGGCCGCAACATTGTTGCCGCCGCCAGCCCAGCCGACGCGATTGCGGTGATGGATCGTCACGAGGCGCCTGGTCGCTGGCGTATCGATGACGTGCTCCAGCTGGGCGCCGATGACCTCGAACTGCAGGTCGATGAGTCGTCACCTGAAACCGTTGCCGAGGCCATCGCCAGGCTTGGCCCTGTGTCGGGGCCTGGTTATCTCGTTCGCTGGGATTACCCCGCGGACCCCGCGGACTGATCCGCCCCTGTATTCCACCAAGCCCGCCACCGCGCGGGCTTTTTGTTGCCTGGAGATTGATGGCATGACCATTGCCGCAACTGACGTAAAGCTGCTGAAAAGCCAGCGCCTGACAGACGAGAACGACGGCGGCGGGCGCGCCACTGGCAATGCCGTGGTCGATGGCGAAGTGAACAACGTGTTCCCTGACATCAGCCGGCTCGACCGCACCACTGGCCGCATCAACCTGCGCAAGCTGTTCGGCGGGCCGATGACGCAGAACGCCGATGCCTACCTGGGTGCTCACGCCATCGTCACCAAGTCGTCGGCTGACCCGCGCGTGAGCGTGCTGCTGTTCAACACCGGCAGCCAGATCGACGAACGCCGCGACGCGCAGAACGCCATCGAGAGCTACGTGGCGGCCGCGACCACTGCGCAGTTCGATCTGCTCGGCACCCAGCTGGCCGGCCAGCGTGCCATCGCGTGCGTGCAGCGTGAGGAACAGCGCGTGCCGGAGATCGGCGAGGTGTTCCAGCTGGTAACCGCCACCGCTGCGCAATACGTGCGCCTGACCGGCGTTGACGCTCGCCTCGAGCAATTCACCTTCGACTATGGCAACGGCAACTTCGTCAACTTCACCCGGCGCCGGCTGGATCTGCAGATCAGCGCGCCGCTGCTGAATGAGTTCCCAGGCGGCCAGGTCACGCCGGCCGGCACTTCGTCGACGGCGCTGAGCGGCGCGGCCAAAGCCCGTGTGCTGTCCACCCAGGTGGCCGATGCTGCCCGCTACTACGGTATCAGCCCGCTGGCTGAGGCTGTTGCGCAGGGCGCGCTGACTCTGCGCGTGCAGTCGGTCTACAGCCAACTGGTGCCGAGCACAACTAAAGAGTCGGCGCTTGTCGACGTGCTGGGCGGCTATCAGCGGCAGATCTACGTGCCGGCCGGGCCGTCTCGTTCGGTTGCGCTCACCGTTGCTGCCGGCGCGCTGGCGGGCGAATCCCGCACGTTCCTCGGCACCGGTTGTGCGCCTGGCACGCTGACCATCGTGGCCAACGGTGGCACCTACAGCGACGACAGCAAGGGCGGCCTGCGCTATGTGAGCGGCAGCAACTGGCTCAGCTCTGGCCGCGTGGATTACCAGACGGGCGAGATCACCCTGGCCCGTACCGGCACCAGCTGGACGGGTAGCGCGAACGGCACCTATCGCCCTGGCGCGGCTGCGACCGGTGACACGATTACCGGTGAGGTGCAAATTACGCTCGGCAACCGTGGCTACGTTTACACCCTGAACCTCTCCGGCGCCGTGCCGCGCGCAGGCACGCTCAGCGTCAGCTTCATGGCCCTAGGCAAGTGGTACGAGCTGCGCGACCAAGGCGACGGCCTGCTGACTGGCGAAGGCGCTGGCACCATCTCGTTTGGCACCGGCTCGGTGTCGTTGACGCTCGACGCGCTGCCCGATGTCGGCAGCTCGCTGGTCTACAGCTACGTCAGCTCGGCTGACAACGCCATCACCGAGCGCTCGGGCGGCAGCGTCGTGCCCAAGCTGGAGGTGCGCTACACCCTGCCCGAGGGCGGGGTGCTGCCGGGTTCGTTCTCGGCGACTTTCACGGCGGGCACCGTGCGCACGCTCACTGACAATGGCCAGGGCGTGCTAAGCGGTACCGGGGGCACCGGCACCATCGCTTACGCCTCGGGCGAAGTGGTGATGGTGCTGAGTGCCACGCCGAGCGGTGGCATTGCCTACGCCTGGGAGCGCGGCGCGGTGAACAGCGGCGCCATGGCTGTGAGCAGCGATGGCAGCGGCATCGCAACCTTCACTATTCCCGGTGCGCCGTTCAAGCCGGGCAGTGTGCGCGTCAACTGGATGACCACACGCCGCCAAGCTGCGCCGGCCGTCAACTGGAGCGTGATCGAGGCAGGCAACGCGCTGCCGATCTACGACGGCTACCGTGATATCGCCAACGTCGCTAACGACAACGGCAATGGCGGCTGGCAGGGCGGCCGCGTCGGCAGCATCAACTACACCACCGGGCAGGTCACGCTGCAGGTGGCGGCGCTGTACGACTACACCGAATACACCTACAGCAACCGTAGTAAGGGTTCTGCACTCTTCCCGCGTGCGACTGAGCCGGTGCTGGTGACCACAAACGTGCAGCTGCGCGAATCGTTCGGCGGCACCGTCGAGCACTCAGCCCAGGCCGACAGCGTGAGCACCGACCCGCAAACCGCCAGCCAGGCGCAGCCCGGTATCACTGTCGAGCTGCTGCCCGGCGTGGCCGAGCCCATCGTGCCCGGCTCGCTGTTGTTCAGCTGGAACGGTGGGCTGTACTGCGACCGCTCCGGCATCCTGTACCGCGACGTTGCTAGTAACACCAATGGCGGCGTAGCGGTTGGCACTGTGAACTATGCCGACCGTACCGCCACGCTCAGCAGCTACGGCGGCAACGCCTCGGGCGCGGTGAGCGTGCTGGCGTGCCTCACGGCGGCTGTAGGCTTTAGCGTGACCGCTGCAACGTACCGCACCCCAGGTGCGCCGCTGCGCGCGGGCAGCATGCAGGTGACAGCGGTGCGAGCGGATACCGCCGAGGTGATCACCGCTGTGAGCAACCTCAACGGCGAGTTCAATACCGGCATTGTGCGCGGCACTGTCGACGCAACCACCGGTATCACCCGGCTGACGTTCACGACCGACCCGGACGATGACACCGGGGCGAGCGACATCGCCGTGATTCCGCTGCTGCTGCGTTACAACGCAGTGGTGCAAACGCGCCTGCCGCTCGATGCCGGCCTGCTGGGTCTTGACCCGGTGCGCCTGCCGGCTGATGGCCGCGTGCCGGTGTACCGCGATGGCGACGTGCTGGTGATTCACCACACCGCCGAAACGGTGGTGGCATCGCCGACTGCTGGCGGCACGCTGCAACTCGACCGCGCGCAGCAGGCCGAGATCGAGGTGGTGGACGGTGCCGGCACGGTGCTGCGCGCTGACTCGTTCACGGCTGATCGTGAGCTGGGCTCCGTGACCTGGGCGAACCCGCTGGTGCTGCAGGACGAGGAGGGCAACCCACTCGGTCTGCCGCTGATCGTGCGCGACCGCGTGGAGCACATGACCATGTGCACCGAGGTGCAGATCACCGGTCAGCTGGGCCTCAGTGCGCCGCTGCCGTGGGATCTGCCGGCCGGCGAAGCCATGGTGTCGAGCGCGGTGGCGTGGGGTGACCTGCAGGCGCGGATTCACACATGGTTCACGCAGCAGACGTGGAGCCAGGGCGCACCGAACTGGACCGATGCGCCCATCGGCAACACCACCACGGCGCAATACAACCAGCTGAGCTATCCGCCAATCATCACCAATGCGGGTGGCATCGCTGGCAAGTGGGCGCTGGTGTTCACCTCGGGTACCGCGTTTAACGTGGTGGAGGAACGCCTGGGTGTGATCGCCACCGGCAACACCAGCACCGACTGCGCGCCGATCAACGCATTGACCGGGCAGCCCTACTTCACGATCCGTCGTGAGGGCTGGGGCTCCGGCTGGGCGGCTGGTAATGCGGTGCGCTTCAACACGGACTCGGCGCTTGGCCCGATGTGGTGCATTCGCACCGTTATCAGCGGGCAGGGCACGGTGGATGATGACAAGTTCGAACTGCAAGTACGGGGGGATGCTGACTGATGGCTCGCGTATATCACAGGGATCAGGTGGGGGCGCCGGCCCTTACTTATAGCTCGTCGGGGCAGGCCAGCTTCAACGCTATAAAAACCATTCTCACGGCTTGTTTAGTGTCGGGCTTTGGCGGGCTCCCGTCCGCTGGCTGGGAGCTGATTGCAGAGGGTGCGGATCATATTGTTCTCCGTAACGGAGTGCATAGCGGGTATGTCTGTTTCACGTTTTCCAGCCAGTCTGTCCGGGTGTATCTAGCTGAAACATTCTCGGGAGTAAGCGGGGGAGTGATTCAGGGGGATGGGGTGAAGACTGGCAATGCCGCTGCATCTTCACTGCCCCAGGTAGCCATCACTATGTGGTCGTTCGCATTTACGACTGCATCGTCATGGGTAGCTATCGCCGATGACAGGACCTTTATTTTTGCCGTAGCAGGGGATTCCGTTGCTACGGACAGATCGCTCAACGGCGCAGGGTTAGATTACGGCTGCTTCACGTTTTATGTGGGTGAGGATTCCTCTGGCAACTTCATTTCAGTTGGTGGCGGGGCGTCTACTGCTGTTGCGGGTGCTATCCCTCCTAGATTTTCAGGTCAGGGTGGGTTTACTGCTCTAAAAGATCCATCGTCCGGGCTGCTCGTGGGGGCGAATGCACTGCCCATCATCACGCCTGGTCTGGCATTGACTGTGCAGACGGTCGGGGTTGTGCAGCCGTTGGACTCAGTATCTCTAGTCGCGGCCAGCTGGGTAGCGGGTAGCCCCTCTGTTGTAGCTGGGAGGCTCCGGGGCGTTGCGGTTTGTCCAGAGCTTTACCCCGTGACGCTCCCGGCCTATGCCGCGCGGTGCCTTGGGCATCCTGTTGATCTGACCGTCCGAACGGCGAATACCCCAATCGATCTGGGGGACGGGCACGCATACTTCGCGCGCATGGGCAGTTGGAGCGTCCCGTTTTGGTTGCTCACTGATAACCCGGAGTTTTGGTGATGGCCAGCCTTTACACCCCTTACACTCTAACGCTTAGTCCGCCACCGGCCCCACCGCATATTCAACTGCAATTTAGGTTCCTGCGAGATGGTGAGGTCACCTCTGCGCCTAAAATTCTCAGGCTATTCAGGGGATACAGCGACATCGCGGACGTACAGCTGGTTTTCTTTGCGGAGGGCGGGGAGTATTCCAACACCTGCTCGGTAAGTTTGGCGGTGTTTTTAGCTCAGGGTGAGTGGCTGGCCATAGGGTTGGATGATGCTCTCCCGCGCCGTATACGGGCCACTTACCTGGCGTTCGCTGAGTCGGGCACGTACACGTTCAACATTACCAGCGGAGAGGGTGGTGGCCAGCAGGGCGACCCAGCGCGGGTCGCCGCGCGTGTGCGGGTTGAGCGCCTGCCTGTCAATCGTGAGGTCGTGCTTCTGGAGCGGCCGATAGACGGCGAGTGGCGCCTGGCCGGTTACGGCCCGACGCCTGGCGGCTCTGTTGAGATCGATCTGCGCGTTGTTGGGGGTGATGTCTATGCGCTGGCAGTCGATGACTACGGCGTGCGCTTCGTCGCTGACTTAGCCGTGCAGGTCGGCCAGCGCATCCGCCCGACGCAGTACACGGGGTGGGTATATGAGATCACCCAGGCTGGCCAACTGCCGTCCGTTGAGCCGGCCTGGTGGGCTGCGGTGGGCGAGAACCCATCGCAGCCCCTGGGCACTGCGCGTGCTGTGGCTCGCCGCTACTTTCAGCCGATTGCATTGGGGCCGGGGCCTGTCGAGGTAGTCTGATGATCAGCGTTTCAATTGCTGGAGGCTGGGGCCGTGCGGCCTCGGCCGACCGCGCTGCGTCTGCAATTCCGTGGGATGCCCTGCGCCAGGTCGACCGGCGCGCCGCTGCGCGTTGGCGGATCGCTGGCGTTGCGGATCGGCGCGCAACAGATGTGCCGTGGGCGCGGGTGCCAACGCGGGATCTGCAGCACGCCGCGCGCTGGGGTGTTGCGGGCAGGCTCGATGCACAAGCCAGCGCACAGCCGTGGGGATGGGTGCCGGCGAAAGACTTGGCGGTGGCCAGCGGCTGGGATCACACCATCAAGCCGCGTGACCTGCGCCTTCGGCTGATCTACAACCCCAAGCCGGCGCGCAAGGATCTGGCCATCGCGGCGGGGCATCGACGGGTCAATGAGTACGGCCCGCGCTTCAATGCCGAAACCGCCCTGCAAGACAGCCTCTACGTCCCTGGCCCGAACTGGCTTGTGTTCGAGTTCGGCGGCCGGCCGTACTTCCCCAGCACGTCGGCCGAGGTGTTCTTTGACTTCCGCTACGTGCCGGAGACGCCTGCGATTCAGCCGACCGACATGCGCCGCACCCGCCTGCGCTGGCAGTCGGCGCGACGGCTGAACCTGGGGCGCACGCTGCCCTGGGGCAAGGCCAGGCAGGTCGACGGCGTGTTGACTGATCTGCCCTACGTCGACTATCCCGGCCCTGTCAAACCGCTGCCGGAGCCGCCGCCCGATCCGACCATTCTGGATACCTACATGATTGCGAACACCGTCAACCTCGTGGCGCTGCCGAGCCGCACGCCCATCGAGGCGAAGAACATCAAGATCGGGCTAGACGCCGACAGCTTCAGCTGGACGTTTAGCGCCGACATCTTCACCCGCGCGGCGCTGGAGCTGGTGCAGCCCGATGCCGAGGGCGCTGGCGAGCTGGAACTGGATGTGAATGGCTGGAAGTGGGTGGTGCTGATTGAGCGCTACAGCCGCAAGCGCCAGTTTCCGGCCGAGGCCTACACCATCACCGGTGCCACGCGCGGGCAACTGCTCGCCGCGCCATACGCGCCGTTGCGCAGCGGGTTGAACGCGGCGCAGATCAACGCCGCGCAGGCCGCCGAGGCCGAGCTGCTGAACACAGGGTTTACCCTGGCCTGGCAGGCAACAGACTGGACATTCCCGGCCGGCTCGCTGAGCTATCAGAGCCAGACCCCGATGCAAGTCATCGCCCGCCTGGCCGAGACCATCGGCGGCGTGGTGCTGCCGGCACGTGACAGTGACCATTTGGACATCATGCCGCGCTACCCGCTACCACCCTGGCAGTGGAACGACGTCGACGCGCCGATCACGCGGGTGATTCCGCCCGCGATGATGACGGACCTGGGCGGGGAGTGGACGCCGCAGCCCGCGTGGAATGCCTGCTACACCTCGGGCACCTCGGTCGGCTGCTCGATGCTCGTGCGCCGTGCCGGCACTGCCGGCGACAACCCAACGCCCGACGTGTTCGACGATTGGCTGACCGACCAGCCCGCCAACCAGGCGCGCGGCACGCACGAGCTGAGCAAGGGCGGCAACATCGAGATTGTCAGCGTGACGATTCCGTTGTTCCCGTTCAGCGATGACCACGGCGTCGGGCTGATCCTGCCGGCGCACCTGTACCGCGTGCCCGAGGAAACTGGCGCGTGGGTAGGCCTGTGCCTCGGCGTGGACATCAGCGCCGAGGGCACGGGCGCCGTGCGCGTATCGCAGCAGATCAGACTGGAGCGGCACCACTGATGGCAACGATCAACCCCTGGAAACGCTTCATCGGCCTGCTGCCTGGCGGCGTGCGCACCGTGGCCACCGTGCGCAGCATCAACACCACGGCGGGGCTAAGCGAGGTAGAGCTACGCACCGGTACGCGCGTCACCGTTCGCGGTGTCGACGTGCCGGTGAACAGCAAGGCCTACATAGCCGACGGCACGATCACCGGCCCGGCGCCGGATCTGCCGCATTTTGATGTGGATGTTTAGGCGGGGTAGTCCTCGGGGTTGGGTTCGATGATGCTCTTCGCCAGCCTTCGCAGCTCGGCGTGAGCCTCCAGCCTTTCCTCGGCTGATAGCGCTTCGTCCGCGAATGTCAGCGCGGCCGCTTCGGCATCGAGGATCTGCGCTGCTGCGAACTGCCTCGCCACTCTGCGGGCGAGCCCGCGCCGCACCAGCTTGTCACCCATGACCACCTCTTGAACTGACCAATCTACGCCCGCCACGTGCGGGCTTTTTTTCGCCTGGAGGAAACTATGTCCACACCACGTGGCGTCCGCAACAACAACCCCGGCAACATCGACTTCAACCCGCGCAACAACTGGCAAGGCCAGCTCGGCCTGGAGCTGGGTGTGCCTCGGCCGCGCTTCGCCCGTTTCGATACGCCTGAGAACGGTATCCGCGCGCTGGCCAAGCTGTTGCTGAACTACCGGGGCAAGGATGGTATGCCGGGCGTTGGCGGGCATGGTATCGACACCGTGCGCGAAACCATTAGCCGCTGGGCGCCGGGACACGAAAACGATACCGAGGCCTACATTTCGGCTGTCGCCAGGGCGCTCGGCGTCAAATCCGATACCGTCATCGACGTTCGCCAGCGGCCCGTGCTGCGGGCGCTGGTGGTCGAGATCATCAAGCACGAGAACGGACGCCAGCCGTATGCCGATGCTGTGATCGACGAGGGTGTGCGGAGGGCTCTGGCATGAGTGGCTATGAGTTCAAGGCCATATCGCGGTGCCTGGCTGAATCGGCACCTGGTGCTCTCTCATTCTTCTGCCTGGGGTGCGATATGCCGCACACCATCCAGACCGGTGACGGGCCAGGGCCTCGCTGGGGCTACAACAACAACGCCGATTCGCCGACCTTCACGCCCTCGGTGCTCTGTCGCTACAAGTGGAGCGATGGGGACCGCGTGTGCCATTCGTTCATCACTGACGGGCAGATCCAGTACCTGGGCGACTGCACTCACCATTTAGCCGGCAAGACAATCGAGCTGCCGAACTGGGAGGAAGCATGGGCAAATTGGTGGAGTTAGTCCCGGCCTGGGGCTGGGCACTGTTGCTCGGGTTGGTGCTGGTCGTGGTGCAGCAGATCCGCGTTAGTGGCCTGCAGGATGACCTGCAGACTGAGCGCGGCGAGCGGCTGCAGGATGCTGACAAGCTGGGTGCTTGCCGTGCCACGCGCACCAACTTGCTCGGCCAGGTGATCGAGCAGAATGACGCACTGGCGGATCTGCGCGCGGCCGAGCTGGAGCGCGCTACCCGTGCTAGGGATGTACAGCAGCAGGCCGAGGGCAGGGCGCAGCAGGCAGACCAGCAAGCTCAGCAGGTGCTACAGGAGCGCACGCCGGCCGGGGTTGATGCCTGTGCTGCAGCCTCGGCGGCATTCGACGATGAACTACGCCGGGAGCGTGCGCAATGAAGCGACTGACTGTTGCCCTTAGCCTGGTGCTGACTGGCTGTGCCGGCCAGGTGGCTGAACCGCCCGAACCTGCCGTGGTACGCGTCGAGGTGCCGGTGCAGATACCCTGCCGCGCTGAGCGCGTGCCCCGGCCGGTGTTTGCCGTCGACGTGCTGCCCATCGGCGCGTCGATTGATGAACAGATGCGAGCGCTGCGGTCGGAGCGGCTGCAGCGCAAGGCGTATGAGGTGCGATTAGAGGCTGCTATTGATGCTTGTAAGTAGCGGGTTATAGCGTCATGAGCATCCATAACCGTGCTGCAGAGGCTGTGGTCTTGTCGCCAGTTTCATACTTCTCGATGTATTCCTCCAGCATGGACCGATCTGCGCTTGGTGGAGACCTGCGCACGATTATCTTGAAGTGTTCGATGAGTGTGCTGTCAGATTGGTTTGGCCGATTTAGGGCTGCGCGAAAGGCGTCATGAATTACTAGGTCTGTTTGCATCACAGCCTCCAAAGCTGCACGTTGAGGTTTCGGCGTAGGGTCATGCGCCATGGCTCGCCTGTTGGTCTGTGGATTTGCAGGCCGTCGAGGGTTCCGACGACGACTGGAGCATAGTCGACGTACTGGATGATTCGCGGCACGACGCCAGGCGTGTCGCTGACGCAGCCAAGCAGCTTGTGATCGAGCGAGTAAAGGTGTCCGCCTTCGCCGATCTTGCCCGCGATCCTGTCGCCTTCGAGCACGTCGTATCGATAGTGCAGCATCCAGCTCAGCTCGGCCTCGGCATTGAGGCGGATAAAGGCCAGGTACTTGTCAAACGCCTCGGTGACAAGGAAGTTGCGGATCTCGTGCGTGATCTCGCTGAACAGCAGCAGCTGGTTGGCGCGGTCACGCAGATAGGCGTAATGCTCAACCTCGATGTTCCGCCAGGCAGCGTCGTAGCTGTAGGCTGATACCCACTGGCTGAGGCTGAGGCGTCTGTGCTGGAGGTCGTAAAGCGTCATGCAAATACTGTATTTGGATACAGTATATTTTGTCTATCCATGAAAAAGGCCCGGTGCCGTGGGGGAGTCCCTGCGGCACCGGGCCTTTTTTTGTGCCTGCGATTTGGCTGCCGGCCGGCTGAAAAGTCGTTACGCCAAGATTACGCCAGGAATAAAAAAAGGCCTTGAAAATCAAGGCCTTTCGTTTGTTTCGTGGTGCCCCGGGGGAGACTCGAACTCCCACTCCTTTCGAAAACGGATTTTGAATCCGCCGCGTCTACCGATTCCGCCACCGGGGCACAATGGCGGCGCAGTATAGGGATGCGCCTGGCGTCGGTCAATCGGCGTTAGTGCAGTGATCGGTTGAGCTACCAACGGCCAATGGCGCAGCTAGTGGCATCCGGCTTTGATTGCGTCGTTGCGGCTAGAATCGCCAGCTGTCATCAAGTGCGCTGGGTGTGGCGTATATAAAGGTGTCGGGGCAGTCCAATGTTGGGAGGGGGAGTGATCAACGTCTTGTGTGGTGCACTTGTTGCCGGTCTGCTACTTGCGCCTGTTGCGCAGGCCGGAACGCTGACCTATGCCGTGACCGATGAAAGCTGGATGCCGTACTGGATTGTCGAGGATCAGCGGGTCAGCGGCATCTTCCATGAGTTAATGCTCGCGCTGGATGAGCGTTTGCCTGAACAGCTGCAAGCCAGTCATCCGCAGCCGCCTTTGCGTACGCAGAAGCTGTTCCGTGAGGGGTATCTGCAGATCGAGTGCTGTGTGAGCAAGAATTGGCGCAGCGACGCCGAGCAGGCCGAAGTCTCGCTGTGGACAGTGCCGGTTCTGCAGGCCGAGGAAATGCTGATCTTCGCGCCTGGCAGGCGCTTTGCCTATCAGCGTCTGCAGGACCTGCAGGGGCGTTCGATTGCCACGGTGCGTGGTTATGGTTACGCCGGTAGCGAGTATTTCCAGCGCAACGATGGGGCCGATGTGCGGGCGCTGATCTATCTGGTTGCTCAGGGGCGCAGCGAGGCCGGGATTCTGGATCGCTTGGAGTGGCGTTATCTTCAGCATGAAGACGCGCAACTGCAGGCGTCACGCTGGCAGGTCGAGGAGGGGCCGACGGTCAATCGCTCTCAGCTGCGCTTGCGTTTGCATCGAGACTTTGCGGGCCGGCTCGATGCATTCAATGCTGCCATCCTGTCCTTGCAGGCCGATGGCACGCTGGCTCGTATCGTCGCCAGGTATGCGCCGCAGGCTCACGTGGCCGGCCAAGTGGAAATCCGGTAAGCTCTGCCACCCTGCAAAATTACCCCTCCGAATCATGCGTGTTGCCGATTTCCACTTTGACCTTCCCGAGTCGCTGATCGCTCGTCATCCCCTGGCCGAGCGTCGTGCCAGCCGTCTGCTGCAGCTCGATGGCCCTAGCGGCACGCTGCGCCACGGCCAGTTCACCGATGTGCTGGAGCAGCTTCGTCCGGGTGATCTCATGGTGTTCAACAACACCCGAGTGATTCCGGCGCGCCTGTTCGGTCAGAAGGCCTCTGGCGGCAAGCTCGAAGTGTTGGTGGAGCGCGTGCTGGATCAGTACCGCGTGCTGGCCCACGTACGTTCGAGCAAATCGCCCAAGCCCGGCTCGCAGATTCTCATCGACGGTGGTGGTGAGGCCGAGATGGTCGCGCGTCACGACGCGCTCTTCGAACTGCGTTTTGCCGAGCCGGTACTGCCGCTGCTGGAGCGCGTCGGCCATATGCCGCTGCCTCCTTATATAGATCGGCCGGATGACGAGGCAGATCGCGAGCGTTATCAGACCGTCTATGCGCAGAGGGCGGGTGCCGTGGCTGCGCCGACCGCGGGCCTGCACTTCGATGACGAACTGCTGGCGGCGATCCGCGCCAAGGGTGTGGAAACCGCGTTCGTGACGCTTCACGTTGGCGCCGGTACCTTCCAGCCGGTTCGGGTTGAGCGGATTGAAGATCACCACATGCACAGTGAGTGGTTGGAGGTCGGCCAGGATGTGGTCGACGCCGTGGCAGCCTGTCGCGCCCGCGGCGGTCGCGTGGTCGCGGTGGGCACCACCAGCGTGCGCTCGCTGGAAACTGCCGCGCGAGACGGTGAGTTGAAGCCCTTCAGTGGCGATACCGACATCTTTATCTATCCAGGCCGCCCATTTCATGTGGTCGATGCCCTGGTGACCAATTTCCACCTGCCCGAGTCGACCCTGCTGATGCTGGTGTCGGCCTTTGCCGGTTACCCCGAGACCATGGCCGCTTACCGCGAGGCCGTGGCGCAGGGCTATCGCTTCTTCAGTTACGGTGATGCCATGTTCATCACCCGCAATCCCGCCGCGCGCGGGCCCGAGGTTTGAGTATGTCGCGCACCTGTCGCATGTCCTTCGAGTTGCTGGCTACCGACGGCAAGGCCCGTCGTGGTCGCCTGACCTTCCCGCGTGGCGTGGTGGAAACTCCGGCCTTCATGCCGGTGGGCACCTACGGCACGGTCAAGGGCATGCTGCCGCGCGACGTCGAGGATATCGGCGCGCAGATCATCCTCGGCAATACATTCCACCTGTGGCTGCGCCCGGGGATGGAGGTGATCAAGAAACATGGCGACCTGCACGACTTCATGCAGTGGCAGGGGCCGATCCTGACCGACTCTGGTGGCTTCCAGGTGTTCAGCCTCGGTGCGATGCGCAAGATCAAGGAAGAGGGCGTGTACTTCGCTTCGCCGGTCGATGGCGCCAAGGTCTTCATGGGGCCGGAAGAGTCGATGCAGGTGCAGCGTGACCTGGGCTCGGACATCGTGATGATCTTCGATGAATGCACGCCGTACCCGGCCGAGTTCGACGTGGCCAAGCGTTCCATGGAGCTGTCGCTGCGTTGGGCCAAGCGCTCCAAGACTGCACATGGCGAAAGTACCGCTGCGCTGTTCGGCATCGTCCAGGGTGGCATGCACGAAGAACTGCGCATGCGCTCGCTCGAAGGGCTTTGCGAGATCGGCTTCGACGGCCTGGCCATCGGCGGGCTGTCGGTCGGTGAGCCGAAGGAAGAGATGATCCGCGTGCTGGACTTCCTGCCGCCGCACATGCCGGCCGACAAGCCGCGCTACCTGATGGGTGTGGGCACGCCGGAAGACCTGGTCGAGGGCGTGCGTCGTGGCGTGGACATGTTCGACTGCGTGATGCCCACCCGTAATGCGCGTAACGGCCACCTGTTCGTCGATACCGGCGTGGTGAAGATTCGCAACGCCGTACATAAACACGATGATTCGCCGCTGGACCCGACCTGCGACTGTTACACCTGCAAACATTTCTCGCGCGCTTATCTGCACCATCTGGACAAGTGCGGCGAAATGCTCGGTAGCATGCTCAATACCATCCATAACTTGCGGCATTATCAGCGGGTTATGGCTCGTTTGCGCGAGGCTATCCAACAGGGTACATTGGCCGCCTTCGTCGAAACCTTCTATGCCAAGCGTGGCCTGCCTGTGCCGCCGCTTGACTGATTCCTGAACGATTCAAGATCCTTTCCATTAGGAGTGTTACATGAGCTTTTTCATCCCCGCCGCTTACGCTGACACCGCCGCTGCTGGCCCTGCCGGCAGCGGTTTCGAGTGGGTTTTCCTGATTGGCTTTCTGGTCATCTTCTATCTGATGATCTGGCGTCCGCAGGCCAAGCGCGCCAAGGAACACAAGAACCTGCTCGGCGGCCTGCAGAAGGGCGACGAAGTGGTCACCAGCGGTGGTATCGCTGGCAAGGTATCCAAGGTTGCCGACGATTTCGTGGTTATCGAAGTGTCTGACACTGTCGAGCTGAAATTCCAGAAGCAGGCCATCGCTGCCACTCTGCCCAAGGGCACGCTGAAAGCCATCTGATTCAGTTCTTAGTTTCCATATCGACGGGGCGCTTTAGGGCACTTCTAAAAACGTAGGCGAGGCAGCCAGCGCAAGGCAAAAACAGGCGAAAAAGCGGAATTTACGTGTTGTAAATGAGCATTTTGAGCCTGTTTTTAACGCAGCGATGGCAACGCAGGTAGTTTTTAGAGGTGCACTTTAGCGCCCTGCGTCATAAGCGGGCGGCTCGTTCATGCTCAATAAATACCCTCTGTGGAAATACCTGCTGATTGTGTCCGTTCTGGCAATCGGCCTGGTGTACTCCATTCCCAACCTTTATCCAGACGATCCTGCCGTGCAGATCAGTGGCGCCAGTTCGGCGCTGAGCATCGAGCAGATCGATGTCGACCGTGCCAGCAAAGCGCTGCAGGACGCCGGTATTGCCGTCAAAACTGCCAGCATCGACGAGCGTGGCCGCGGTGGCCTGATTCGTCTGACCAAGCAGGATGACCAGTTGCCGGCCAAGGACATCGTCCGTCGTGCACTGGGCGATGATTACGTTGTGGCGCTGAACCTGGCGCAAACCACCCCCGACTGGCTGCGTAACCTGGGTGCGAGCCCGATGAAGCTCGGCCTGGACCTGTCCGGCGGTGTGCACTTCCTGTTGGAAGTCGACATGGACAAGGCGCTGGATGTGCGCCGCAAGGTCTATGAAGGTGAGATCAAGAGCCTGTTGCGCAAGGAGCGTATTCGCTACCGCAGCATGCCGGAGAGCAATAGCCGGATTCAGCTCGGCTTCGCCGACAGCGATACGCTGGACAAGGCGCAGCGCCTGATTCGCAAGGATTACAGCGATTTCGAACTGACCACTGTCGAGCGTGGCGGCCAGCAGATTCTGCAGTTGGGTCTGACTCAAGCGAAAATCGCCGAGATTCGTGAATATTCCATTCGCCAGAACCTCACCACTGTACGTAACCGCGTCAATGAGCTGGGCGTAGCCGAGCCGCTGGTGCAGCGTCAGGGTGCCAACCGCATCGTGGTCGAGCTGCCGGGTGTGCAGGACACCGCAGAAGCCAAGCGTATTCTCGGCAAGACCGCCAACCTCGAGTTCCGCCTGCAGGCCGATCTCGATGCGCCGCGCGGCGCGACCGAGTCCTTCGGCTTCCGCGAGGAAGGTCGTCCGCCGGTGCAGCTCGAGCGTGAACTGATCATCACCGGTGATCAGGTGACCGACGCCCAGGCCAGTTTCGACGAGAATGGTCGCCCGCAGGTGAACATTCGCCTCGACGGTCATGGCGGTGATCTGATGAACCGCGCCACGCGTAACAACGTCGGTCGCAGCATGGCGGTGATCTTCATCGAGCAGAGGCCGGTCACTCGCTACGTGCGTCAGAGCGTCGACGGCGTCGAGCAGGAAGTGGCTATCTCCTCGTTCGTCGAAGAGAAGAAGATCATCAGCCTGGCGACTATCCAGTCGGCGCTGGGCAGCCAGTTCCGCATCACCGGCCTGAACGGTCAGGGCGAGTCTTCCGAGCTTGCGCTGCTGCTGCGTGCTGGTGGTCTGGCAGCGCCGATGTACTTCGCTGAAGAGCGCACCATTGGCCCGAGCCTGGGTGCCGAAAACATTGCCAAGGGTATCGCCTCCACCGAGTGGGCGATGATCTTCGTGGCTATCTTCATCATCGCCATCTATCGCTTCTTCGGTGTGCTGGCGACCGTTGCCCTGGCGTTCAACCTGGTGCTGCTGGTCGGTCTGATGTCGGCCATTGGTGCGACCCTGACCCTGCCCGGTATCGCCGGTATCGTCTTGACTCTGGGTATGGCGGTTGACGCCAACGTGCTGATTTTCTCGCGGATACGCGAGGAGTTGGCCAATGGACTGCCGGTGCAGCGTGCTCTGCACGAGGGCTTCGATCGTGCCTATTCGGCAATTCTCGACAGTAACCTGACCACCTTGTTGGTGGGCGGCATCCTGTTCGCGATGGGGACCGGTCCGGTGAAAGGCTTCGCGGTGACACTGTCGCTGGGCATCATTACGTCGATGTTCACCGCCATCATGTTCACCCGTGGCCTGGTCAACCTGATCTTCGGTGGCCGTAACTTCAAGAAGCTGTGGATCTGAGGTGCAGCCATGATCAAGTCAACCATTCGTTTCATGGCGATCCGCAATATCGCCTTCTCCATTACGGTCGTGCTGACGCTGATCGGTCTCGGCGCGCTGTTTGCCAAGGGGCTGAATTTCGGCCTGGATTTCACCGGCGGTACGTTGATCGAACTGCAGTATGAGCAGCCGGCCAATCTCGATCTGATCAAGACCGAGCTGGGCCAGGCTGGCTATGCCGATGCTGTGGTGCAGAGCTTCGGTGCCAGTACCGATGTGCTGGTGCGTCTGGCTGGCGATTCTCCTGACCTGGGTAATGAGGTCGCGGCTGCGCTGCGCAAGGTCGATGAGGCGGCACGCTTCGAGGTCAAGCGCGTCGAGTTCGTCGGCCCGCAGGTAGGTGAGGAGCTGCGCGACCAGGGCGGCATTGCCATGCTCCTGGCACTGGGCGGGATCATGCTCTACCTGGCTTTCCGCTTTCAGTGGAAGTTTGGTGTCGGTGCGATCGCATCGCTGGTGCACGACGTGGTGATCACCCTGGGTGTGCTGGCGTTCTTCCAGGTGCCGTTCGACTTGACGGTGCTGGCGGCGGTACTGGCGATGGTCGGTTACTCGCTCAACGACACCATCATCATCTACGACCGAATTCGTGAGAACTTCCGTGTACTGCGCAAGACCTCGTTGATCGAGAACATCGACGTTTCGATCACCCAGACCCTTTTGCGTACGATCGCGACTTCGTTATCTACTGCGCTGGCCTTGTTGGCGCTGCTGTTCTTCGGCGGTGACGTATTGGCGGCCTTCGCTCTGACCCTGCTGGTCGGTGTAGTGGTAGGCACCTACTCGTCGGTCTACATCGGCGCAACGGTGCTGGTGTGGCTGAAGCTCAGCGTGGAGGATTTGATTCCTCCTGTGGCCGAGGCTGAGGCTGACGACGGTCGTCCGTGATGTTGTGATGTGCTTCATGAAAGTCAGCGAAAGCCGCGACAAGTCGAACTTGTCGCGGCTTTTTGCTGTCCTAGGCAGGGAGAAGGGCGCGAGTCGCCGAGCCTAGGAGACACAAAAAATGAATAAATCACTGTTGGTAGGTGCCGTACTGGGTGCTGTGGGTGTGACCGCTGGTGGTGCTGTTGCCACGTACAGCCTGGTTGATCGTGGTCCGGACTACGCCGAGGTGCTAGCGGTAACCCCAATCAATGAAACCGTGAAAACGCCGCGCGAAGTGTGTAAGGACGTGACCGTCACACGTCAACGTCCGGTACAGGATCAGCACCAGATCGCCGGTACGGCTATTGGCGCCATCGCCGGTGGTCTGCTGGGTAACCAGATCGGCGGCGGCACTGGCAAGAAGATCGCTACAGTGGCCGGTGCAGTTGGCGGCGGTTATGCCGGCAACAAGGTGCAGGAGGGTATGCAGCAGCGTGACACCTACACCACCACTGAAACCCGCTGCAACACCGTGACCGATACCAGCGAGAAACTGGTGGGCTACGACGTGAAGTACCAGCTGGGTGAAAAGGTCGGCAACGTGCGCATGGATCGTGATCCGGGTAGCCGTATCCCGGTCAACAAACAGGGTGAGCTGGTACTGGTGCAGCAGGCCCAGTAAGAATCTGGAGCAATAAAAAACGCCCCTCGGGGCGTTTTTTATTGCTCGACGGAAGCTCAGCGCTTCATTGAGGGCGCCAGGTGTGGCTGGATCGCGGTCAGTACGGCCTTGAAGCATTTGGTGTTGCCGGCAACGATCTGGCCTTTCTCGAGGAATTCATGGCCACCGGTGAAATCGCTGACCAGGCCGCCTGCTTCCTGAATCAGCAGGGCGCCAGCTGCCATGTCCCACTCGGACAGGCCGAACTCCCAGAAGGCGTCGTAGCGGCCGGCTGCGACATAAGCCAGATCCAGGCTGGCGGCGCCGGCACGCCGTACGCCGGCGGTCTGGCCGACCAGACTGCGGAACATGCCCAGGTAGTTCTCGAGGTTATCCAGCTGCTCGTTGCGGAACGGGAAGCCAGTGCCCAGTAGCGCGCCGTCCAGGCTCTTGCGGTTGCTCACGCGCAGGCGGCGGCCATTGAGGGCGGCGCCACGGCCACGGCTGGCGGTGAATTCTTCCTGGCGCACCGGGTCGAGGACGATGGCATGCTCGAGGCGACCGCGGTATTTGCAGGCGATGCTGATGGCGAAGTGCGGAACGCCGCGGATGAAGTTGGTGGTGCCGTCCAGCGGATCGATGATCCACTGATAGTCGGCGCCGTCGCCGCTGCCCTCAAGCACGCCACCTTCTTCGCCCAGGAAGCTGTGGGTCGGGTAGGCCTTGCGAATGGCTTGGACGATCATCAGCTCGGCGGCCTTGTCGACCTCGGTGACGTAATCCTTGGCATCCTTCTCGTCTACCGAGATGACATCCAGGCGCTCGATGGAGCGAAAGATCATTTCACCGGCGCTGCGAGCGGCGCGCAGGGCGATATTCAGCATGGGCTGCATGGGAGGTTCACCTGGGGCGTTAAAGAAAGCCGGCCATGTTAGCAGAAAACCGTTGCCGATGAAGCGCCGTCTGTACCCCGCATGGCAATCACACAAGGGCTTGGGTAAGATCGTTGCCCCTAATCGTTTCTGAGAGTGTCTGCGTTGCTGGACAATATTCGCGTCGTTTTGGTGGGCACCAGTCATCCGGGCAATATCGGCGGTGCTGCGCGGGCGATGAAAAACATGGGCCTGTCGCGCCTGGTGCTGGTCGAGCCGGAGGATTTTCCCAGTGCCGAGGCGGTGGCGCGCGCGTCCGGTGCGACCGACGTGCTGGATGCTGCGCAGGTCGTTGGTAGTCTTGAAGAGGCGCTGGTCGGTTGCACTCTGGTGATTGGTACCAGTGCGCGTGATCGGCGTATTCCCTGGCCGCTGCTGGATCCGCGCGAGTGCGGCGTGACCAGTTGTGAGCAGGCCGCTGCTGGTAGTGAAGTGGCGTTGGTATTCGGGCGTGAATACGCCGGTTTGACCAACGAGGAACTACAGCGATGTCAATACCACGTGCATATCCCGTCCAACCCTGAGTTCAGTTCGCTGAACCTGGCGGCGGCGGTGCAGGTGCTGGCCTATGAGGTGCGCATGGCCTGGTTGGCAGCTTCGAGTCTGCCGACCAAGGCGGAGAAGCTGGAGGCGACCACAACGCGCAATTCGCAGGCGGCGACGGCAGATGAGCTGGAGTCCTTCTACGGACATTTGCGTCGAGTTCTGGTGATGATCGGTTTTCTCGATCCCCAGAGGCCGCGGCACCTGATGACTCGCTTGCGTCGGCTTTATGGACGCAGTGCGGTGAGCAAGTTGGAGATGAATATCCTGCGCGGCATCCTTACCGAGACAGAGAAGGCCGTGCGTGGAGAGCCTCATAAACAGGGGAAGTCTGATGTTTGAACGCATTCGAGAGGATATACAGAGCGTTTTTCACCGTGACCCGGCGGCGCGCAATGCCTTCGAGGTGGTGACCTGCTATCCGGGATTGCATGCGGTATGGCTGCATCGTGTGGCGCATGCATTGTGGCGTTCGGGCTGGAAGTGGCTGGCGCGCGTGGTGTCGAACTTCGGGCGCTGGATGACCGGTATCGAAATTCACCCGGGGGCGAAGATCGGGCGACGCTTCTTCATCGATCATGGCATGGGCATCGTCATCGGCGAGACTGCCGAGATCGGTAATGACGTCACGCTCTATCAGGGCGTGACTCTGGGTGGCACCAGTTGGAACAAGGGCAAGCGCCATCCCACTCTGGAAGATGGTGTTGTGGTTGGCGCTGGCGCCAAGGTGCTGGGGCCGTTCACGGTCGGTGCCGGGGCCAAGATCGGTTCCAATGCGGTGGTGACCAAGGCTGTGCCGGCGGGGGCGACTGCGGTCGGCATTCCCGGCAAGATAATCGTCAAGTCCGATGACGAGCAGGAAGCCAAGCGTCAGGCCATGGCCGAGAAGATCGGTTTCGATGCCTACGGCGTTGGTCAGGACATGCCCGACCCGGTAGCGCGCGCCATCGGCCAGTTGCTCGATCATCTGCATGCTGTCGACGGGCGGCTCGAGGATGTCAGCAAGGCGCTGGACTCGATGGATTGCGACTACCGCGCCAAGGCGCTGCCTGCATTGCGTGACGAGGACTTCGCCGAGGTGTGCAAGGGGCAGGGCGACAAGCCTGCTGCCTGATGCGCGCAGGGGCGGCATTTGCTATGATGCCGCCTCTTTTCGCGGTCAATCCTGAGTAAATCAATCGGTCTTATAGTTGACTTAAATACTCGGGAATCGCATACTTCGTCGCAATTCAGTGATTCGTGGTAGAGCCATGCGACTGACCACCAAAGGCCGTTACGCCGTTACCGCCATGCTAGATCTGGCGTTGCACGCACAGCACGGTCCCGTTTCCCTGGCCGATATATCCGAGCGGCAGGGCATCTCCCTGTCTTATCTCGAGCAACTGTTCGCCAAGCTGCGCCGTGGCAGTCTGGTTTCCAGTGTTCGCGGGCCGGGTGGCGGCTATCAGCTTTCGCGTGACATGCGCGGCATTCAGGTGGCTCAGGTGATCGATGCGGTCAACGAGTCGGTAGATGCCACGCGTTGCCAGGGGCAAGGTGATTGCCACTCTGGCGACACCTGCCTGACCCATCACCTGTGGTGCGATCTCAGTCAGCAGATTCATGAGTTCCTCAGTGGCATCAGCCTGGCTGATTTGGTTGCGCGCCGTGAGGTTCAAGAGGTCGCGTTGCGCCAGGATCAGCGCCGCTGCAATGGCAGGACGCCGCGCCTGGATAAGATTGAAGCGTCTGCCATCGACTGAGCAGGGCGTTTGCCTGATAGGAGAAACCCAATGAAATTGCCCATTTACCTCGATTATTCCGCCACCACGCCGGTAGATCCGCGCGTTGCGCAGAAGATGAGTGAATGCCTGCTGGTCGACGGTAACTTTGGCAACCCGGCTTCGCGCTCCCACGTGTTCGGCTGGAAGGCCGAAGAAGCGGTGGAAAATTCCCGTCGCCAGGTCGCCGAGCTGGTCAATGCTGATCCGCGTGAGATCGTCTGGACCAGCGGTGCTACCGAGTCCGACAACCTGGCGATCAAGGGCGTAGCGCACTTCTATGCCAGCAAGGGCAAGCACATCATCACCTCGAAGATCGAGCACAAGGCGGTACTGGATACCACTCGCCAACTCGAGCGTGAAGGTTTCGAAGTGACCTATCTGGAACCGGGCGAAGACGGCCTGATTACGCCAGCCATGGTCGAGGCGGTGCTGCGCGATGACACTACCCTGGTGTCCCTCATGCACGTCAACAACGAAATCGGCACCATCAACGACATCGCTGCCATCGGCGAGCTGACCCGCTCGCGCGGTGTGCTGCTGCACGTCGATGCTGCGCAGTCCACCGGCAAGGTCGAAATCGATCTGGAAAAGATGAAGGTCGATCTGATGTCCTTCTCCGCGCACAAGACCTACGGCCCCAAGGGCGTCGGTGCCCTTTACGTGCGCCGCAAGCCGCGTGTGCGTCTGGAAGCGCAGACTCACGGTGGCGGTCACGAGCGCGGTATGCGCTCGGGCACTCTGGCCACTCACCAGTGCGTCGGTATGGGTGAAGCATTCCGTATCGCCAAGGAAGAGATGGCGGCAGAGAACCAGCGTATCGCGGCTCTGCGTGATCGTTTCTACCGCCAGTTGGAAGATATGGAAGAGCTTTACGTGAATGGCAGCCTAACTGCTCGCGTGCCGCACAACCTCAACCTGAGTTTCAACTACGTCGAGGGTGAGTCGCTGATCATGGCGCTCAAGGATCTCGCTGTATCGTCCGGTTCTGCTTGCACCTCGGCTTCCCTGGAGCCGTCCTACGTGCTGCGCGCCCTGGGCCGCAATGATGAACTGGCACACAGCTCGATCCGCTTCACCTTCGGTCGTTTCACTACCGAAGAAGAGGTCGACTACGCCGCTGCCAAGGTCCGTGAGGCCGTGGACAAGCTGCGCGAACTGTCGCCCCTGTGGGATATGTTCAAAGAAGGTGTCGACATTTCTTCCGTGGAATGGGCAGCACACTAAAAGCTGCCGAGGCGAATCGTTTGGTTTCAAGCGGTTCGCCGGAGAGCGGCACCTGATGAGAGAGGAAGTACAACATGGCTTACAGTGACAAGGTCATCGACCACTACGAAAATCCGCGTAACGTCGGCAAGCTTAACGCCGAAGATCCTGACGTTGGTACCGGCATGGTCGGTGCGCCGGCCTGTGGCGACGTGATGCGCCTGCAGATCAAGGTCAGCGAAAGTGGCGTTATCGAAGACGCCAAGTTCAAGACCTACGGCTGCGGCTCGGCTATCGCCTCCAGCTCCCTCGCGACCGAGTGGATGAAGGGCAAGACCCTCGATGAGGCCGAGAGCATCAAGAACACCCAGCTCGCCGAAGAACTGGCCCTGCCGCCAGTGAAAATTCACTGCTCTGTACTCGCTGAAGATGCCATCAAGGCTGCTGTGCGCGACTACAAGCAGAAGAAAGGCTTGCTCTGATACGAGGTTTGTAATGGCCATCACCATGTCTGAAGCAGCTGCCCGCCACGTGCAACGCTCTCTTGATGGGCGCGGCAAGGGCGAGGGCATTCGCCTCGGGGTGCGCACTACCGGTTGCTCCGGCCTGGCCTACGTGCTCGAGTTCGTCGATGAGCTGGCGGCAGAGGATCAGGTATTCGAGAGTCATGGCGTCAAGGTGATCATCGATCCCAAGAGCCTGGTCTATCTCGATGGCACCGAGTTGGACTTCGTCAAGGAAGGCCTCAACGAGGGCTTCAAGTTCATCAACCCTAACGTGCGCGGCGAATGCGGTTGCGGCGAAAGCTTCAACGTTTGAGGCGCTCGCGTGGGTAATCCTTGTCATTTCGCCCTGTTCGACCTGCAGCCGAGCTTTCGTCTCGATATGGAGCAACTGGCCGCTCGCTACCGTGAGCTGGCGCGCCAGGTGCATCCGGATCGCTTTGCCGATGCCGGTGAGCGTGAGCAGCGTTTGGCGCTGGAGCGCTCGGCCTGCCTCAACGAGGCTTATCAGGTTCTGAAAACTCCGTCTCAGCGGGCACGCTACCTGCTGGCCATGCGTGGCCCCGAGTTGCCGCTGGAAGTGACGGTGCAGGATCCCGATTTCCTCCTGCAGCAAATGCAGCTGCGCGAAGAGCTGGAGGAACTGCAGGATGAGGCTGATCTGGCCGGTGTCGCGGCCTTCAAGCGTCGCCTGAAAGCGGCGCAGGAGCAGCTCAACGAGCACTTCGCTGCATGCTGGGATGACGAGGCCCGCCGTGAAGAAGCCGAGCGTCTGATGCGTCGCATGCAGTTCCTCGACAAGCTCTCCCATGAAGTGCGCCAGTTAGAAGAGCGCCTCGACGATTAACCTGTAGGTTGCCACGGCAGCCTGCCTGATGATTTCAAGAAGACCATGGCCTTATTGCAGATCGCCGAGCCCGGGCAGAGCCCGCAACCGCACCAGCGTCGTCTGGCAGTGGGTATTGACCTGGGTACCACCAACTCTCTGGTCGCTGCTGTGCGCAGTGGTCTGGCCGAGCCCCTGGCTGACGATGATGGCAAGGTCATCCTGCCGTCTGCCGTGCGTTACCATGCTGGAAGCATCGAGGTTGGCGAGTCAGCCAAACTTGCGGCCGCCAGCGATCCGCTCAATACCGTGTTGTCGGTCAAGCGCCTGATGGGGCGGGGTATCGCCGACGTGCATCAGCTCGGCGAGCAAATGCCTTACCGCTTCGCTGCAGGCGAGTCGCACATGCCCTTCATCGAGACGGTGCAGGGGGCGAAGAGTCCGGTTGAAGTCTCTGCAGAAATTCTCAAGACCCTGCGCTTGCGCGCTGAGCAGACCTTGGGTGGTGAGTTGGTCGGTGCGGTGATTACCGTCCCGGCTTATTTCGATGACGCTCAGCGTCAGGCCACCAAGGATGCTGCGCGTCTGGCCGGCCTGACCGTTCTGCGTCTGCTCAATGAGCCTACCGCCGCTGCAGTCGCCTATGGTCTGGATCAGAAAGCCGAGGGCGTGGTTGCTATCTATGACCTCGGTGGTGGCACTTTCGATATTTCTATCCTGCGCCTGACCGGTGGTGTGTTCGAGGTGCTGGCTACCGGCGGCGACAGTGCGTTGGGCGGTGACGACTTCGATCATGCCGTAGCCGACTGGATCATCCAGCAGGCCGGTATTTCCAGTGATCTTGATCCGTCGACCCAGCGTAGTCTGCTGCAGGCTGCCTGTGTGGCCAAAGAAGGGCTGACGGATGCTGATAGCGTCGAGCTGAGCCATGGTGAATGGCGAGGTTCGTTGTCGCGCACGCAGTTCGAGGCGCTGATTGAACCGATGGTGGCGCGCAGTCTCAAGGCTTGTCGTCGTGCTGTGCGTGATTCTGGCGTCGAGCTGGAAGAGGTTGGTGCGGTCGTAATGGTTGGTGGCTCTACCCGCGTGCCGCGTGTACGTGAGGCCGTCGGCGAACTGTTCGGTCGGGCGCCGCTGACCAATATCGATCCGGATCAGGTGGTGGCCATTGGTGCTGCGATCCAGGCCGACGCCCTGGCGGGCAATCAGCGTGATGACGGCGAGGAGTTGCTCCTGCTGGATGTGATCCCCCTGTCGCTCGGCCTGGAAACCATGGGCGGGCTGATGGAGAAGGTGATCCCGCGCAACACCACCATCCCGGTGGCGCGTGCGCAGGAGTTCACCACCTACAAGGATGGCCAGACGGCCATGATGATTCACGTGCTGCAGGGGGAGCGCGAACTGATTGCCGACTGCCGCTCCCTGGCGCGTTTCGAGTTGCGCGGTATTCCGCCTATGGTGGCCGGCGCGGCGAAGATTCGCGTGACCTTCCAGGTCGATGCCGACGGCCTGCTTAGTGTCGCAGCGCGTGAGCTGAGTTCTGGGATTGAGGCGAGTATTCAGGTCAAGCCGTCTTATGGCCTGACCGATGGCGAAATTGCACGCATGCTGCAGGACTCCTTCCAGAATGCTGGAGGCGACAAGGCTGCCCGCGTGCTGCGTGAGCAGCAGGTCGATGGTCAGCGCCTAGTCGAGGCGGTCGAGGCGGCGCTGCAGGCCGATGGCGAGCGTTTGCTGGATGCCGAGGAGCGCGAGGTCATCGAGCTGCAGGTGCGGGAGTTGCGCGATTTGCTGGCGGGCAATGATGGCCTGGCGATCGAGCGGCAGACCAAGCGGCTGTCGCAGGTCACTGATGCATTCGCGGCTCGCCGCCTGGATTCGACGGTAAAAGCCGCGCTGGCAGGGCGCAATCTGAATGAGATCGAGGAATAATTGATGCCGCAGGTAATTTTTCTGCCTCACGAGCGATTCTGCCCCGATGGTCTGGTGGTAGAGGCTGAGCCTGGAGTTTCTATTCTAGAGTTGGCGCACGAGCACCATATCGAGATGGAAAGTGCCTGTGGCGGCGTGTGTGCCTGCACCACCTGTCACTGCATCGTGCGCGAAGGTTTCGATTCGCTGAACGAGGCGGATGAGTTGGAAGAGGATTACCTGGACAAGGCCTGGGGGCTCGAGGCTCAGTCGCGCCTGGCCTGTCAGGCTATCGTTGGTGAGGAAGATATCACCGTCGAGATTCCCAAATATTCGCTTAATCACGCAGCCGAAGCGCCGCACTGATCCAGGAGGCTTGATCATGAGTCTGAAATGGGCCGATGTACTGGATATTGCCATCGAGCTGAGCGAGCAGAAGCCGGATGTCGATCCGCGCTACGTGAACTTCGTCGATCTGCACCGTTGGGTCGTGTCCTTGCCGCAGTTCTCCGATGACCCGCAACGCGGGGGGGAGAAAGTGCTGGAGGCGATACAGGCCGCCTGGATCGAAGAACTCGATTGAAACAGGCGCTTACGGCGCCCGCCCTACGCTTTTAACCGGAACCCGCGTATAATTCGCGGGTTTAATTTTTCGCTTTAACCCTAAAGTTTCTGGAGCTTCACATGGCTGTTCAACGTACTTTCTCCATCATCAAGCCTGACGCCGTTGCCAAGAACGTCATCGGTGAGATCACCACCCGTTTCGAAAAAGCCGGCCTGCGCGTTGTCGCCTCGAAGATGGTGCAACTGTCCGAGCGCGAAGCCGCTGGTTTCTACGCTGAGCACAGCGAGCGTGGCTTCTTCAAGGATCTGGTTGCATTCATGACTTCCGGTCCGGTCATCGTTCAGGTTCTGGAAGGCGAAAACGCCGTTGCCAAGAACCGTGAACTGATGGGTGCCACCAACCCGAAAGAAGCCGCTGCCGGCACCATCCGTGCTGACTTCGCCGTTTCCATCGACGAAAACGCTGTTCACGGTTCGGATTCCGAAGCCTCCGCTGCTCGCGAGATCGCTTACTTCTTCTCCGCTACCGAGCAGTGCGCGCGCATTCGCTGATTGGCGAATGATGCGAGGGTGAAGCCATGACCAATACCACCGGCAAGATCAACCTGCTGGGCCTGACCCAGCCGGAAATGGAACAGTTCTTCGAGTCCATCGGCGAGAAGCGCTTCCGTGCCGGCCAGGTAATGAAGTGGATTCACCACTTTGGCGTCGAAGATTTCGCCGCCATGACCAATGTCGGCAAGGCCTTGCGCGAAAAGCTCGAGGCCTCTGCCGAGATTCGCGGCCCGGAAGTGGTCAGCGAAAATATTTCTGCCGATGGCACGCGCAAGTGGGTGGTGCGTGTGGCGTCGGGTAGCTGTGTGGAGACCGTATACATCCCGCAGAACGGTCGCGGCACGCTTTGTGTTTCGTCCCAGGCCGGTTGTGCCCTGGATTGCAGCTTCTGCTCCACCGGCAAACAAGGGTTCAATAGCGACCTGACCAGCGCCGAGATCATCGGACAGGTATGGATCGCCAACAAATCCTTCGGCAGCGTTCCGGCGAAGATCGACCGCGCCATCACCAATGTGGTGATGATGGGCATGGGCGAGCCGCTGCTGAACTTCGACAACGTCGTCTCTGCCATGCAAATCATGATGGACGACCTTGGCTACGGTATTTCCAAGCGCAAGGTGACGCTGTCCACCTCCGGCGTGGTACCGATGATCGACAAGCTGGCCGAAGTCATCGACGTGTCTCTGGCGCTGTCGTTGCACGCGCCCAACGACGAACTGCGTAATCAGCTGGTACCGATCAACAAGAAGTACCCGCTGGAGATGCTTCTGGCCGCCTGCAAGCGCTACGTCTCCAAACTGGGCGAGAAGCGCGTGCTGACCATCGAGTACACCCTGCTCAAAGGCGTCAACGATCAGCCTGAGCACGCTGAGCAGATGATCGCACTTCTGGCCGATGTACCTTGCAAGATCAACCTGATTCCGTTTAATCCCTTCCCCTTCTCGGGGTACGAGCGGCCGAGCAATAACGCCATTCGCCGCTTCCAGGACCTGTTGCACAAGGCCGGTCATAACGTCACGGTGCGCACGACGCGTGGTGACGATATCGATGCTGCCTGCGGCCAATTGGTTGGCCAGGTCATGGACCGTACTCGGCGCAGTGAGCGTTACATCGCCGTGCGCCAGCTGGGCAACGAGGCGCAAGAGCCTCGTACTGCCGCCAATCGAAATTGAAGAGAGGATGCCTATGACCTTGCGCCCTGCGCTGTTATTGCTCGTTGTCAGCCTGCTTGCTGGTTGTGTGGCCACCGGCGATGTTGACCCTATGCGTACGGCTGAAGGACGTGAGAAGGCGCGTGATGCCTACGTACAACTGGGGATTGCCTATATCCAGCAAGGTGATACCCAGCGCGCCAAGGTGCCGCTGAAGAACGCGCTCGATCTGGACTCCTCCAATGCTGACGCGCATGCCGCGCTGGCCATGGCATTCCAGCTGGAAATGGAGCCGAAGCTGGCCGATGAGCATTTTCGCAAAGCGTTGTCCCAGCGTCCGAAGGACGCCCGTCTGCTAAACAACTATGGTGGTTTCCTGTTCGAGCAGAAGCGTTATCCGGAGGCCATGAGCACCTATCTCAAAGCTGCTGAGGACAATCTCTATCCAGAGCGCTCGCGGGTATTCGAGAATCTGGGCGTGACCGCTCTGCAGCTCGGCCAGCGTGAGCAAGCCAAGCAGTATTTCCAACGTTCCCTGCGCCTCAGTAGCCGCCAACCACAGGCATTGCTTGAAATGGCCGTGCTGTCCTACGAGGACAAGGAGTACGTGCCAGCGCGCCGTTACTACGACAGCTACAGCGAAATAGCGCCACAGAACGCGCGTAGCCTGTTGCTTGGCGCGCGTCTAGCCAACGTATTCGAGGACCGTGACCGTGCTGCCAGCCTTGGCTTGCAGTTGCGTCGTCTGTATCCGGCTTCTCAGGAATATCAGCAATTTGTTTCGGGGCAACAATGAACGCGGCACATAGCGAAGTGGCTCAGCCGATGCCGACAAATCCAGGTGAAACCCTGCGCCAGGCCAGGGAAATCAAAGGCTGGAGCGTTGCCGAAGTGGCTGCTCAGCTCAACCTGACGCCACAACGTCTGGCCCAGATCGAAGCCGGTGCTTTCGACAAGTTGCCGGGTACCACCTTTGCGCGTGGCTATATCCGTGCCTACGCCAAGCTGCTCGAAATGGACCAGAACCGGCTGGTGATGGAGTTCGATCAGTTCACCGGTACCGATGCCACTGGCAGTAGCGTGCATGCTCTTGGTCGTATCGAAGAACCTGTACGTTATTCGCAGAGCATCCTGCGCCTGGTGAGTTTCCTGTTGTTGCTGGCGTTGATCGGCGGCGGTTTTGTCTGGTGGCAGGATCAGGGGCGCCCAGGTGCCAGCCTGGCTGACCTGGGCCTGGAACATGTAGAAGTCGAGGGGGCCGACGGTACCACCCAGGTTCATTCGCTTGCCGAGCCGGAAGACCAGGCGGTAGTCGATGCTCAGGGCGGCGAGCAGGGCAGCCCTCTGCTGTTGCCAGTCGAGCCGGGTGAGGCACCGGAAGAGTCCTCGGTCGCAGAACAGCCTGCAGCTTCAGATGCTGCGCCGGAAAGCGCGCCAGAAACTCCGGCAGCCGCCGTGGCGAATGAGCCAGCAGCTGCTGCCAATATAACAGCGCCTGCCACGGAGCCTGCCGCCCCCGTTGCCGTTCCAGCCGGGCAGGCTGCGCTGAACGTACAGTTCACTGCTGATTGCTGGACACAAGTGACCGATGCCGATGGCAAGGTCCTGGTCAGCGCGCTCAAGCGCAGTGGCGAAAGCATCGAACTGACCGGCAAAGCACCGATGGAGCTGCGCCTGGGCTTTGCCCGTGGCGCCCAGGTGACCTACAACGGCCAAAGCGTGGACGTTGCGCCGCATATGACCGGCGAAACCGCGCGCCTGAAACTGGGGTTGTAAAGCATGCATTGCGAATCGCCGATCAAGCGCCGACTGTCGCGCAAGATCTGGGTTGGCTCGGTACCGGTGGGCGGCGATGCGCCGATCACCGTGCAGAGCATGACCAATACCGACACCAACGATGTGGCCGCTACTGTGGCACAGATCCGTCGTCTGGAAGATGCCGGCGCTGACATCGTGCGCGTTTCCGTGCCGGACATGGATGCTGCCGAGGCCTTCGGTCGCATCAAGCAGCAGGTGCGTGTACCGCTGGTAGCCGACATCCACTTCGATTACCAGATCGCCCTGCGCGTGGCTGAGCTGGGCGTCGATTGCCTGCGGATCAACCCGGGCAACATCGGTCGCGAGGATCGCGTCAGGGCGGTGGTTGAGGCTGCCCGTGACAAAGGCATTCCGATTCGTATCGGCGTCAATGCCGGTTCGCTGGAAAAGGATCTGCAGAAGAAATATGGCGAGCCGACCCCGGAAGCTCTGGTGGAGTCGGCGCTGCGTCATGTCGAACACCTTGACCGCCTGAACTTCCCCGACTTCAAGGTCAGTGTGAAGGCCTCCGACGTCTTCATGGCTGTAGAAGCCTACCGCCTGCTGGCCAAGCAGATCGAGCAGCCGCTGCACCTGGGTATCACCGAAGCGGGTGGCCTGCGCTCCGGCACGGTCAAGTCGGCAGTCGGTCTGGGCATGCTGCTGGCCGACGGCATTGGCGATACCATCCGTATCTCTCTGGCTGCCGATCCGGTGGAGGAGATCAAGGTTGGTTTCGATATCCTCAAATCCCTGCGTCTGCGTTCTCGCGGTATCAACTTCATCGCCTGCCCGAGCTGTTCGCGGCAGAACTTCGATGTGGTCAAGACCATGAACGAGCTGGAAACGCGTGTCGAGGACCTGCTGGTGCCGCTGGACGTGGCCGTGATCGGCTGCGTGGTCAACGGCCCCGGGGAAGCCAAGGAGGCACATATCGGCCTCACCGGCGGTAGCCCGAACAACCTGGTCTATATCGACGGCAAGCCCGCTTCGAAGCTGACCAACGAAAACCTGGTGGACGAGCTGGAAAAGCTCATCCGCGACAAGGCGGCCGAAAAGGTCGCCGCCGATGCGGCCGTGATCGTGCGCGGCTGATCCGTGCGTAAGGAATACACTTGAGCAAGTCCCTGCAAGCCATTCGTGGCATGAACGACATCCTGCCGGAGCAGACGCCTGCCTGGCGTTACCTGGAAAGTACCCTGGTCAGCCTGCTCGATGGCTACGGCTACAAGGAAATCCGCCTGCCTATCGTCGAGTACACCGAGCTGTTCGCTCGCGGTATCGGTGAAGGTACCGACGTGGTCGACAAGGAGATGTACACCTTCCTTGATCGCAACGAGGAATCCCTGACCCTGCGTCCCGAAGGCACTGCCGGTTGCGTGCGCGCTGTGCTTGAGCATGGGCTGTCCGGTGGCGGTCAGGTGCAGAAACTGTGGTACGCCGGCCCCATGTTCCGCTACGAGAAGCCGCAGAAAGGTCGCTATCGCCAGTTCCATCAGGTCGGCGTGGAAGCCTTCAACCTGCCGGGGCCGGACGTCGATGCCGAGCTGATCGTGCTCACCTGGCGTTTGTGGAAAAAGCTCGGTTTGTCTGATGCCGTGACCCTGCAGCTCAACAGCCTGGGTTCCAGCGAGGCGCGTGCGGCTTATCGCGACGCACTGGTAGCCTACCTGCAGGAGCGTTTCGATCAGCTCGATGAAGACAGCCAGCGTCGCCTGACCACCAATCCGCTGCGTATCCTCGACAGCAAGAACGAGGCGACCCAGGCCGCGCTGGTAGGCGCACCGACCTTGGGCGATTACCTCGATGAGGAATCGCGCCTGCACTTCGAGGGCGTCAAGGCGCGCCTGGATGCGGCCGGCATTCGCTACCAGATCAATCACAAACTGGTGCGCGGTCTGGATTACTACAACCGCACCGTTTTCGAGTGGGTCACCGACAAGCTCGGTGCCCAGGGCACCGTGTGCGCCGGTGGTCGTTATGACGGCCTGGTTTCCATGTTGGGTGGCAAGGCCACGCCAGGCGTCGGCTTCGCCATGGGTGTCGAGCGTCTGGTGCTGCTGCTGGAAACCCTGCAGTTGCTACCGGCTGACCTCAACCGCGCCGCCGATGTTTACATCTGTGCCTTCGGCGAGGCTGCCGAGCTGGCGGCGCTGACACTGGTCGAGCGCCTGCGTGACGAATTGCCGGGACTGCGCCTGTTGCTCAACTCTGGTGGTGGCAGTTTCAAGAGCCAGTTCAAGAAGGCCGACAAGAGTGGCGCACGCTATGCGCTGATTCTGGGGGACGACGAATTGGCAGGGCGCGTGGTAGGTTGCAAACCGCTGCGCGACGACAGTGAACAACAAAGTGTTGCCTGGGATGCTCTGGCTGAGCATCTGGCTGGCTGCCAGCAGGCCTGAGCAGGCTCTCGATTAGGAGTACGGGGTTAGACATGCAGACCGAAGACGAACAGATCGCACAAATGAAGGACTGGTGGGATCGTAACGGCAAGCCTTTGCTGGCCGGCGGCGTATTGGCGCTGGTAGCTGTATTCGGCTGGCAGGGCTGGCAGAAGTATCAGGACAATCAGGCGCAAGGCGCCTCCGTGCTCTATCAGCAATTGCTGGAGACCGCGTTGGACCCAGCCGGCAAACCCGATGCCGCGAAAGTTGCCGAACTGGCCGGCAAGCTCGACAGCGAATTTGGCGGTAGCCACTATGCCCAGTACGGCAACCTGTTCGTCGCCAAGGTCGCCGTCGAAGCCGACCGTCTCGACGATGCCGCTGCCGCGCTGCAGCGCGTGCTCGACAAGCCGGCCGACGCCACGCTCGGTGAGCTGGCGCGTCAGCGTCTGGCCCGTGTTCTGGCAGCCCAGGACAAGACTGACGATGCGCTGAAACTGCTCGATGCCAAGGTCGAGGACGCTTTCCTCGCCAGCCGCGAAGAACTCAAGGGCGATCTGCTGGTACAGCTGGGTCGCAGCGATGACGCGCACGCCGCCTATCAGAAGGCCAAGGATGCGCTGGCCGAAGACGCCGCTGTTGGCGGTCTGCAGATGAAGCTGGACGACCTGGCAAAAGAGGATGCGTGACGTGATGCGTTGGAAGAATGCCGCACTGCTGGCTCTGGCCGTTCTGGCCGTGGGTTGCAGCAGCAATAGCAAGAAGGAACTGCCACCCGCCGAACTGACCAAGTTCGACGCCGAAGTCGAGCTGCGCACCGAGTGGAGTCGCTCCGTTGGTGATGGTCAGGGCGATACCTTCAACATGCTGGTGCCGGCCATCGACGGTGATGTGATCTACGCCGCTGATGTCGAAGGTCTGGTCATGGCCATGGACCGCACCAGCGGCAAGGTCATCTGGCGCAAGAAGCTTGAAATCCCGGTATCCGGCGCCATCGGTGTCGGCTACGGCCAGGTACTGTTGGGTACCCTCAAGGGTGAAGTGATCGCCCTGGATTCCAGTGACGGTGAAGAACAATGGCGTTCGCGCGTGACCAGCGAAGTGCTGGCTGCGCCGGCTAGCAACGGCGATATCGTCGTGGTGCAGACCCAGGACGACCGCCTGATTGCCTTCGATGCCAGCACCGGCAGCCAGCGCTGGATCGTCGAGAATACACCGGCCGTATTGACCCTGCGCGGCACTGGCGCACCGCTGGTGACCAACCGCCTGGTGGTCGCCGGTCTGTCCAGCGGCAAGGTAATTGCGGTCGACGCCCAGCGCGGCCTGCCGGTCTGGGAGCAACGTATCGCCATCCCGCAGGGTCGTTCCGAACTGGAGCGTGTTGTCGACATCGACGGCGGCTTGCTGCTGTCCGGCGGCACCGTCTACGCGGTGAGCTACCAGGGCCGTGTCGCGGCCATGGATCTGGAGTCCGGTCGCGTACTCTGGCAGCGTGAGGCATCCAGCTCGGTTGGCGTCGCTCAAGGTTTCGGTAACGTCTATGTCAGTATGGCCAATGGCACCGTCGAAGGTATCGACGAGCGCAGCGCTTCAGCCCTGTGGAGCAACGATTCGATGGCGCGTCGCCAGCTGTCGGGCCCAGCAGTGTTCTCCAGCTATGTCGCTGTGGGTGACTTCGAAGGCTATCTGCACCTGCTGAGCCAGGTCGATGGTCGCTTCGTCGGCCGTACCCGCATCGACAGCGACGGCCTGCGTGCCCAGCCGTTGGTGGTGGGTGATTGGTTGTACGTCTACGGTAACAGCGGCAAGTTGGTGGCACTGACCATCAAGTAACACGCTATGCTGCCGGTAACCCGACAGCATGAAACACCCTGGCCGCTGCCCCTGCAGCGGCCTTTGCATTTTCTGAATTAACCGAGTGGAGAGCCTGATGGTTCCCGTAATTGCCCTGGTGGGCCGGCCGAATGTCGGCAAGTCCACGCTCTTCAACCGCCTGACCCGCAGCCGCGACGCTATCGTCGGCGACCTGTCCGGTCTGACCCGCGACCGCCAGTATGGCGAGGCGAAGTGGCAGGGGCGCACCTATATCGTTATCGACACCGGTGGTATTTCCGGTGACGAGGAAGGCATCGACGCGAAGATGGCCGAGCAGTCGCTTCAGGCCATCGAGGAGGCCGATGCCGTGCTGTTCCTGGTGGACGCGCGCGCTGGCATGACTGCCTCCGACCAGATGATCGGCGAGCACCTGCGCCGTCGTAACAAGCAAAGCTTCCTGGTGGTGAACAAGGTCGACAACCTTGACGTCGACCTGGCCCGTGCCGAGTTCAGCCCCATGGGCCTGGGCGAGCCGCTGGCGATTGCCGGTGCTCATGGCCGCGGCATCACCCAGATGCTGGAAGTGGTTCTCGGCGCGTTCCCCAAGGACGCCGGCGAGCCGGAGGAGGGGGGCGAAGAGGAAGAGGTGCTGGAAGGCCAGGAGGCCAAGCGCATTCCCGGCCCGAGCGAGAAGGACGGCATCAAGCTGGCCATCATCGGTCGCCCCAACGTCGGCAAATCCACTCTGGTCAACCGCATGCTCGGTGAAGAGCGGGTCATCGTCTATGACCAGGCCGGCACCACGCGCGACAGCATCTACATTCCGTTCGAGCGTGACGACGCGAAGTACACGCTGATCGACACTGCCGGCGTGCGCCGTCGCGGCAAGATCTTCGAGGCTGTGGAGAAATTCTCCGTGGTCAAGACGCTGCAGGCCATTCAGGACTCCAACGTCGTGGTGTTCGTCATGGACGCCCGCGAAGGTGTGGTCGACCACGACCTCAACCTGCTCGGCTTCGTGCTGGAAAGCGGCCGCGCCCTGGTCATCGCCCTGAACAAGTGGGACGGCATGGATCAGGGGCAGAAGGATTATGTGAAGACCGAGCTGGAGCGTCGGCTGTTCTTCGTCGACTTCGCCGATATCCACTTCATTTCCGCCCTGCACGGCACTGGCGTGGGCCATCTGTACAAGTCGGTGCAGGCCTCGTTCAAGTCGGCGATCACCCGCTGGCCGACCAGCCGCCTGACGCAGATTCTCGAAGATGCCGTCAGCGACCACGCGCCGCCTCTGGTCAACGGTCGCCGCATCAAGCTGCGCTATGCCCACCTGGGGGGCGCCAACCCGCCGCTGATCGTGATCCACGGTAACCAGGTCGACGCCGTGCCGCGTGCTTACTCTCGTTATCTGGAAAACACCTTCCGCCGTGTGCTGAAACTGGTCGGTACGCCGATCCGTATCGAGTACAAGGGCGGCGAGAACCCCTATGAGGGCAACAAGAACAAGCTCACCGACCGTCAGGTGAACAAGAAGCGCCGCCTGATGAGCCACCACAAGAAGGCCGAGAAGAAGCGCAAGGACAAGCGCTAGTAAGCTTTGCGCCAGGGTGTGCGCCGGTGATCGTCCGGCGCGCACGGCATAAGCTTCCAACTCTTTTTCATAAGCACAGCAGGTGCCGCCTGCTGCGCCCTTCGGCTATCCTCGCGGCTTGCCTTGTTCTTCCAGGAAGTCGCGATGCTCGCCAGTAAACTGCCCAACGTCGGCACCACCATCTTCACGCGCATGTCCCAGCTCGCTGCCGACGTTGGCGCGATCAACCTGTCTCAGGGCTTTCCCGACTTCGATGGGCCGCAGGCACTGCGTGAGGCCGTGGCGCGCCACGTCATGGAAGGGCGCAACCAGTATTCGCCAATGACCGGCTTGCCCGCGCTACGCCAGCAGGTGGCGGCCAAGCTCGCCCGCAGCTATGGCGTGCAGCGCGATGCCGATAGCGAGATCACCATCACGCCAGGGGCCACCGAGGCGATCTTCTGCGCGGTGCAGGCGCTGATTCATCCGGGGGATGAAGCCATCGTGCTCGACCCTTGCTACGACAGTTACGAGCCGTCGGTGGAACTGGCCGGTGGGCGTTGCGTGCATGTGCCGTTGGCATTGCCGGACTTCGCTGTCGATTGGCAGCGTCTGGCCGATGCGATCACGCCGCGTACACGGCTGATCTTCCTCAACTCCCCGCACAACCCGAGCGGGGCGCTGCTGACTCGTGCCGACCTGGACAAGCTGGCGGAGCTGATTCGTGGGCGCAATATCCATGTGATCAGCGACGAGGTCTACGAGCATCTGATCTATGACGGCCAGCGGCATGCCAGCGTGCTGGCCCACGACGAGCTGTATCAGCGCGCCTTCGTGGTCAGCTCCTTCGGCAAGACCTATCACGTCACCGGCTGGAAGACCGGCTACGTGGTGGCGCCGCCGGCATTGACCGCCGAGCTGCGCAAGATCCACCAATACGTCAACTTTTGCGGCGTGACGCCGCTGCAGTTCGCTCTGGCCGATTTCATGGCCGCCCACCCCGAGCATGTCGAAGAACTGCCGGCCTTCTATAAGGCCAAGCGCGACCTGTTCTGTGACCTTCTGGCCGGCTCGCGCTTCACCTTTACCCGTGCGGCGGGTACTTACTTCCAGCTGGCCGACTATTCGGCCATTCGCCCCGATCTGGACGACGTGGCCATGGCTGAATGGCTGACCCGCGAGCATGGTGTGGCGGCGATTCCGGTGTCGGTGTTCTATCAGTCAGCGCCCAAGGATATGCGCCTGGTGCGTTTCTGCTTCGCCAAGCGCGAGGAAACCCTGCGCCAGGCGGCGGAGAAACTCAGCGCGGTATGAGGGGTAGGGCGGGTGTAACCCGCCTCTGAGGTGTTGGCGGGTTTCACCCGCCCTACGGTGAGCGAGGCCTACAAATGAACAACAAACCCGATCTCGAACTGGCGCTGATCCAGACCACGTTGGCCTGGCACGATCCGGCCGCCAACCGTGAACATTTCCAGGCCTTGCTGGAACAGGCCCGTGGCGCTGACCTGGTGATCCTGCCGGAGATGTTCACCACCGGTTTTTCCATGGAGTCGGCCGAATTGGCTGAGCCTGAGGATGGACCCAGCAGCATCTGGCTACGCGAGCAGGCGCAGCGTATCGGCGCGGTGATCTGCGGCAGTCTGATCATTCAGGCCGCTGACGGCAGCTACCGTAATCGCCTGCTTTGGGCGCGCCCGGATGGCTCTTTCGCGTATTACGACAAACGCCACCTGTTCCGCATGGCCGGTGAGCACAAGCATTACAGCGCTGGCGATCAGCAGGTGGTGTTCGACCTCAAGGGCTGGCGCGTGCGCCCGTTGATCTGCTACGACCTGCGCTTCCCCGTCTGGAGCCGTGACGCCGGCGGTACCGACCTGCTGCTGTATACCGCCAACTGGCCGGGCGCGCGTAGTCAACACTGGAACCGCCTGCTACCGGCGCGAGCCATCGAGAACCTGTGCTATGTCGCGGCTGTGAACCGCGTCGGCGAGGACGGCAAGGGTCACGGTTATACTGGCGATTCTCAGGTGCTGGATTTCCAGGGCGAGGCGCTGCTGACGGCAGGCGAGGGCGATGGCGTGTTCCGCACTCGGCTGTCGCATGACGCTCTGAGTACCTATCGCGAGCGCTTCCCGGCGCACCTGGACGCGGACGCTTTCACATTCAACTGAACAAGGAGCTACATGACATGGACGTGCAACAGAACAATCCCTTCCAGACGCCGCAGGCCGACCTGCAGCCGGGCATCACCACTCAGTCACCGCTCTACAGCATCGCAGGCGTCGGCCTGGCGACCTTCATCGGCACGCCACTGGCAGGCGCCTGGCTGTTGGCGCATAACCTGCAATTGTTGGGGAAGGCGGATCGAGTGGCGATGGTCTGGGGTATTTCCGTCGTACTTCTGATCGTCACCTTGGTCTTGGCTTTCGTGTTGCCCGAGGAAGTACCCGCCCTGCCTTTCGCCATCGCGCAACTGATGGCGATGATCATGCTGGCCAAGAATCTGCTCGAGGCCGATCTCAAGCAGCATACCGAGGCGGGTGGGGCGTACCTCTCCAATTGGCGGGCGGCGGGTATTGGCCTGATGTTCACCATTGGCCTGGCCGCGCTGATGTTCGCGGTGCTGATGATTTTCGATATTTGAGTGTCAAGTTCCCGGATTTCATCCGGGTTACGCATACAAAAACGCCGGGCTTTGCCCGGCGTTTTTGTGAGTGGCGCTGAAGGCTCAGGCCGCTTGCGACTCGGCTTGGCTCAGGGCACGGTTAAGGGCACTGAACAGGGCGCGGAAGCTGGCCGTGGTGAGGTTCTCGTCGATGCCGATGCCGTGCAGAGCGCGGCCACCGTTGACGCGCAGTTCGATGTAGGCAGCCGCCTTGGCGTTGGTGCCGGCACCGATGGCGTGCTCGCTGTAGTCCATGACTTCAACGGCGACCGGCAGCGCAGCAGCCAGCGCTTCCAGCGGGCCTTTACCGATGCCACGCCAATGGTGGTTCTCACTCCCTTCGATGACTTCCACATCCACCGCGCTGGTGCCGTTTTCTTCCTGCAGGCGATGGCCTTTCAGGGCGTAGGGGCTGCGCGCTTGCAGGTACTCGGTCTCGAGCAATTGGTAGATCTGTGCGGCAGTCATTTCCAGGCCGAGGCGGTCGGTTTCACGCTGCACCACCTGGCTGAACTCGATCTGCATGCGACGCGGCAGGCTGATGCCGTATTCCTGCTCGAGCAGGAAGGTGATGCCGCCTTTGCCGGACTGGCTGTTCACACGAATCACCGCCTCGTAGTCACGGCCGATGTCGGCCGGATCGATAGGCAGGTACGGCACTTCCCACAGGGCATCGTCCTTCTGCTGGGCGAAGCCCTTGCGGATGGCGTCCTGGTGCGAGCCGGAGAAGGCGGTGTGCACCAGGTCGCCGACGTACGGGTGGCGCGGGTGCACCGGAATCTGGTTGCAGTCCTCGACCACCTTGCGCACGGCGTCGATGTCGGAGAAGTCCAGCTCCGGGTCGACGCCCTGGGTGTAGAGGTTCAGCGCCAGGGTCACCAGGCAGACGTTGCCGGTGCGCTCGCCGTTGCCGAACAGGCAGCCTTCGACACGGTCGGCGCCGGCCATGACGGCCAGCTCGGAAGCGGCGACGCCAGTGCCACGGTCATTGTGGGTGTGTACGCTGATCAGCACGCTGTCACGGCGGTCGACGTGACGACCGAACCACTCGATCTGGTCGGCGTAATTGTTCGGCGTGGCGCACTCGATGGTGGCGGGCAGGTTGAGGATCAGCTTGTTCGCCGGGGTCGGCTGGAACACGCCGATCACTGCGTTGCACACCTCGACGGCGAAGTCGATTTCGGTGCTGCTGAACACTTCCGGCGAATACTCGAAGCCCCACTGGGTTTCCGGCGCGGCATCGGCCAGGCGCTTGATGGTGGTGCCAGCGGCCACGGCGATAGCTTTGACGCCGGCCTTGTCCTGGTTGAAGACGATCTTGCGGAAGCTCGGTGCGCAGGCGTTGTAGTAGTGGACGATGGCCTTCTTGGCGCCTTTGAGCGACTCGAAGGTGCGCTCGATGAGGTCGTCACGGGCCTGGGTCAGCACCTGAATGGTCACGTCTTCTGGAATGTGACCGCCTTCGATCAGCTCGCGGACGAAGTCGAAATCGGTCTGCGAGGCGGACGGGAAGCCCACTTCGATTTCCTTCAGACCCACGGCCACCAGGCACTTGAAGAAGCGCATCTTCTTCTCGGCATCCATCGGCTCGATCAGCGACTGGTTGCCATCGCGCAGGTCGGTGGACAGCCAGATCGGCGCCTTGTCGATGATCTTGTCCGGCCAGGTACGGTCCGGAACCTGGATCTGAGTGAACGGGCGGTACTTCTTCGACGGGTCTTTGAGCATGGTCATGAGCGGGTCCTGCGAAATGGGAGTCGAATACGAGGCCGGGCGGCCATGAAACGGGGTTTCAGGCGAGGCTTCGCAGTCGCGGGCTGACCAGTCGCAGGCATGCGAGCTGGCGGACGAGAAAGATGTTTTTCATGTGGGCACCCTATCCATAGCAGGTGGATATGGCAATGCTTGCTTAAAAAACGCCGATTTATTGCCGGATAGCTTTTGTTGGCGGATTTTATTGCTTTGAAAGTGATTTTTTCGGCGAATCGTGTTTCCAGGGGGCGTGCACAGGCTCGCCCCCGTCCCTCGATGATCCGTCTTCAGTCGGCGTAGTCGTAGGCGCCGCCTTTTTCCAGGGCACGGCGATAGGCTGGCCTGGCATGGATGCGTTGCAGGAAATCGCTCAGGCGCGGGTGGTTGTTGAGTACGCCACGGGCGGCAGCTGCTTCAAGTGGGAAACTGAGCTGAATATCGGCAGCGCTGAACGCATCGCCTGCGAACCAGTCGTGCTCGCTCAGTTGGCCCTCCAGGTAGTCGAAATGCAGTTTCAACTGCGGCGAGATGAACGCCTGACTGACCTTGTTCGCGATGCCACGGGCGATTGGCTTGATGAAGAACGGCATCGGCGCGCTGCGCAGCTTGTCGAACACCAGCTTGAGCAGCAGCGGCGGCATCGCCGATCCTTCGGCGTAATGCAGCCAGTAGCGACAGCGCAAGCGTTCCGCGCTACCGGCGGCAGGCAGCAACCAATCGCCATAGCGCTCGGCCAGGTATTCGATGATGGCGCCGGACTCGGCAAGGGTCAGTTCGCCATCGGTGATCAGCGGCGACTTGCCCAGAGGATGCACCTGGCGCAATTCGGCAGGGGCGAGCATGGTCTGCGGGTCGCGCTGGTAATGCTTGACCTGATAGTCGATACCAATCTCTTCGAGCATCCATAGGATGCGTTGCGACCGCGAGTTGTTCAGGTGATGCAGAGTGATCATGGCAAGCTCCGGCCGATTTGGGGCAGGGTTCTGTAATACGTCGTTCCGGGACGCACCACTAGGGTTTTATTGCACCGCCCTTGGCTGCTCGGCGATGGTGGGTCGCAATTCGCGCATGTCCGCACCGCTCGGGTGCTGGAACACGCGCAGGCCGAACTCGGGGAGGATCGCCAGCAGGTGGTCGAAGATGTCCGACTGGATGCCTTCGTAGGCATTCCAGGCGATGGTATTGGTGAAACAGTAGATTTCCAGCGGCAGGCCATCGGCAGTCGGGCTGAGCTGGCGCACCAGCAGGGTCATGTTCTGGTGGATGTTCGGGTTGTGCCGCAGGTAGTGCTCGACGTAGGCGCGGAAGCTGCCGATGTTGGTGATACGGCGGGTGTTCACCGCCTCCTTGCCGTGTTCGGCCAGCCTGGTGTTCCAGTCCTGCAGCTCCTGATCCTTGCGGTCGAGGTATTCGTCGAGGAGCATGAAGCGGCGTAGCCGTGCGATTTCTTCGTCGCTGAGGAAGTGAACGCTGGTCTGGTCCAGAAACATCGCGCGCTTGATCCGACGTCCGCCGGACTCCTGCATGCCACGCCAGTTCTTGAACGGGTCGGTGATGAAGCGCTTGGTCGGGATGGTGGTGATGGTCTTGTCCCAGTTCTGCACCTTGACCGTGTGCAGGGCGATGTCGATCACATCGCCGTCGGCGTTGAGCTGCGGCATTTCCACCCAGTCGCCGACGCGGATGATATCGCTGGAGGAGATCTGCACGCTGGCCACCAGCGATAGCAGAGTGTCCTGGAAGATCAACATCAGCACCGCAGCCATGGCGCCGAGGCCGGACAGCAGAATCAGCGGAGAGCGGTCGATCAGGGCGGCCACCATCAGGATCGCGGCGATGGCGAAGATGGCAATCTTGATCACCTGCAGATAGCCCTTGATCGGCTTCAGGTGCGCATTCGGGCGGCGCTGGTAGAGGGTGTTGAGAATATCCAGCAGCGCGCCAATGGCCATGGCGATGGTCAGCACCACGAAGGCACCACAGACGTTGCGCGTCACTTCCACCACGGCAGCAGGCATGCCGGGTACCAAGACCACGCCGCTGGACAGCACCAGTGCCGGCACGATGTTGGACAGGCGCTTGATGATGCCGCTTTCCTTGATCTGGCCATGGCGGCCCAGGGCAGTCGCCCCGACCAGGCGGTAGATGGCGCGGACCAGAATGCGTTTGACCACCCAGTTCGACAGCCAGGCGGCGACGATCAGGACGAGGGTCGCGGTGAGGGTGAGCAGTTCCGGCTGAGTGTTCAGCCAGTCCATCCAGGTAGTGAGCTCATTCGGCATTTCCGGCTCCGAAGCAGGCAGGAGGAAAGGCCGACGCTACACGGTCGGCCATCTGAGCCGCCGTACCCTAGCAAAAATGTGTCGTTAACCCAAACGGCAGGTGTTGCACGCTGCGTCGGTTCAGAATCTGTTCACGATCTCGCGAGCTAGAGCCAGGCAAGGCGAAAGCAGACGAAATACGCTCGGAGTCGCGCTCGACTTTACAAGTTGTAAATGAGCATTTGATTCGCTTCGCTCACCCCTTCGGGGCCGCGCTAAAGCGCGTTCAGCCTCCGGCTGTGAGGCTGGTTTCAACGCAGCAGGCCGACGCGCAGCAGATCGTGAACAGGTTCTCAGGGCTTGAACGCACCAATGAAGATCGCAGGATCAACCCGCGCATCGTTGAGGCTGACGTTCCAATGCAGGTGCGGGCCGGTAGCGCGTCCGGTGGCGCCGACCTTGCCCACATGGCCACCTCGGGCGATTTCGTCGCCTAGCTTCACATCGATCTCGGACAGGTGGCAGAACATGCTGATCAGCCCCTGGCCGTGATCGAGGAACACTGTTTTGCCATTGAAGAAGTAGTCACCGATGAGGATCACCTTGCCGGCAGCCGGGGCCTTGATCGGCGTGCCGCGGTTGGCGGCGAAGTCCAGGCCCGAATGCGGGTTGCGCTCCTCGCCGTTGAAGAAGCGGCGCAGCCCGAACGGGCTGGACAGCGGGCCGTTGACCGGTTTGTCGAACATCAGGTTGCTCGGCTGGCGCGCGCTGAACTGCTGGTATGCACGGGTCTGCTCGGCCAGCTCGCGCTCGATGCGTTTCAGGTTGGCGGCGTTGGGGGTGACCTGCTGCTGGTTCTTGATGGTGATGCGCTGCTCGGCGTAGTGCTTGGCGCCGACCTGGAAAGTCAAGCGGCCACCGCCCTCGACCTCGACCTGTTGAGTCCCTGGCTTGACGCTGAGCGGGATGCCGACAACGGCGATCCAGCGTTGGCCATCTTCGTGAACGGTCAGCACCGGCTTACCCTGATAGTGCACTTTGGGTGCCTGCGCCGGGTTGCCCAGATCGACCACCGCTACACCGCCCGGCACCGGCTTGTTCAGCAGGCGGGTGATAAAACCCTCGGCGTGGGCGGGCAGGGTAAGACACAGAGCCAGTACGAACAGACACAACTTGTGTAGGAGCGAGCTCTGCTCGCGAAGCTTCCAAGTCGTGAATGTTCGCGAGCAGAGCTCGTTCCTACGCAGAGATGCTGGCATTGGCTCAATCCAGTAGCGACAAGGTCGCCGGTTGTATGTGGTTGTCTTCGACGCGCACGTCCAGTTCGCCTTCGCTCAGGCGCGCCTTGAGGCGTTGGCCCGGGCGGGTCTGCGCTGCGCTGCGCACGGCCTGACCGCGTTCGTCGAGGAGGATACTGTAGCCACGACCGAGGGTGGCCAGAGGGCTGACGATCTGCAGTTGTGCGGCCAGTGCGCCCAGTTGCTGGCGCTGGCTGCGTAGCTGGCCTTGCATGGCGCGTGGCAGGCGCGTGGCCAGGCCATCCAGGCGCTGTCGCAGCAGTGCCAGATTGCGGCCCGGATGCTGGGCGGCGAGGCGCGCGTCGATACGGGCCAGGCGTTCGCGCTGATTGGCCAGTTGCTGGTTGAAGGCGCGGCGCAGGCGCATGTCCAGGTCATCCAGGCGCTGGGCTTGCTGGCGCAGGCGCTCGCCGGGGTGACGCAGGCGTCTGCTCACACCTTCCAGACGCAGACGTTCGCGGGCCAGACGGCCCTGCATATGCAGTACCAAGCGTCGTTGCAGATTGTGCAGGCGCTGCACCAGCTCACTGCTGTCCGGGGCCAGCAGTTCGGCGGCGGCCGAAGGGGTTGGCGCGCGCACGTCAGCGACGAAGTCGGCGATGGAAACGTCCGTTTCGTGGCCCACGGCGCTGACGATGGGCGTGACGCACGCAGCCACGGCGCGGGCCACGGCTTCTTCGTTGAAGCACCAGAGGTCTTCCAGCGAGCCACCGCCGCGGGCCAGGATCAGCGCATCGAAACCCTGCGCATCGGCGCGTTGCAGGGCGCGCACGATCTGCGCGGTGGCTTCGCGGCCCTGCACGGCAGTGGGGATCAGGTTCAACTCCACATGCGGCGCGCGGCGGCGAAACACGCTGATGATGTCGCGGATCACCGCGCCGGTCGGTGAGCTGACGATGCCGATGCGCTTGGGGTGCGCGGGCAGGGCGATCTTGCGTTCGGTAGAGAACAGCCCTTCGGCGCCGAGCTTTTCCTTCAGCGCCTCGAAAGCCAAGCGCAGGGCGCCGTCACCGGCCGGCTCGACGGCGTCGAGAATCAGCTGGTAGTCGCCGCGCCCCTCGAACAGCGAGACCTTGCCGCGTACCTTCACCGCCAGTCCGTCGCGCAGCGCCTGGCGCACGCGCGCAGCGTTCTGTCGGAACAGCGCGCAACGTACCTGCGCCTGGCTGTCCTTCAGGGTGAAGTAGATGTGGCCGGAGGCCGGTCGGGCGAGGTTGGAGATTTCCCCCTCGACCCAGATGCCGGCGAACACGTCCTCCAGCAGCAGGCGGGCGCGATTGTTGAGCTGGCTGACGCTGAGCACCTCGCGATCGAGGTTCAGGCGAGCAAAGGGATCATTGATCATGGGGCGGCATGATAAGCCGAGAGGCCCGCAGGTGCGACCTTCATCAGGCGTCCTGCAGCAGGCGTTCGAGCAACCAGGCCGCGACGGGGCCGAGTTCGCGCTGACGTGACCAGATGGCGTCCACCGTCACCCGCCGGGGCCAACCGCTGCAGGACAGTTCATGCAGACCACCGAAGCCGTAGGCATCGACCAGTTGTCGTGGCAGTTCGGCCCAGCCGAAGCCCAGGCGCGCCATTTCCAGCAGCATCAGGTAGTCCGGCGCGGCCCAGCAACGTCCGCCGCTGCCGGGTAGATCGTCGCTGTTGGCATCGTCATGGGCGACGCTGCTCAGGCGCAGCAAGCGCCAGCGCGACAAGTCGTCCTGGCGTACCTGGGCCAGTCTGCTCAGCGGATGATCCTTGGCCACGAACAGGCCGAACTCGCTGCTCATTTCCAGGCGGGCATGGGCGATATGTGGCGGGTAGCTGGGTAATGCGGCGATCAGACCCAGTTGCGCGCGGCCCTGGGTGACCAGATCGAGCACATCGGCTTGTTCGGCGATCAGGCTTTCGAACTGCAAGTCGGGGAAGCGCTGATCCAGCTCCTGCAGGCGCACCTCGTACTGCTTCGGCTGGTAGGCGTCTGACAGAGCCAGGGTCAGGCGCGGTTCCTGGCCTCTGGCCAAACCGGCCGCGTGTCGCGCCAGGCGGTCGCTGGCACAGAGCACCTCTTCAGCGTGGGCCAGCAGGCTGGCCCCGGCTTCGGTCAGTTGCAATGTGCGTGGGCCGCGCTCGAATAGCGTCACGCCCAGGTCGATTTCCAGGCGTGCAACGGCCTCGCTGATGGTCGACTGGCTCTTGCCAAGGCGTCGCGCCGCAGCGCTGAGCGAACCGCAGTTGGCGGCCTGAGCGAAGGCTTGCAGCGATTCAGGTGAAACATTCATATCGGTTTTGCCGATGGCAGCTGCCTTTTGGTTGGCTGATATTCCGATGATCATAGCGCTCGTCGTCACTTATCACGAGGTTCGCTTCATGACTCAGCCCCTGCCGCGCTCCCTGCGTGAGCGCATCGGTCACGCCCTGGCTTTCGAAGGTATTGCCGTGCTTATCTGTGCGCCGGCCATGGCCTGGTTCATGGACAAGCCGCTGTTGCACCTGGGTGTGCTGACTCTGATGTTCTCCACCGTGGCGATGTTGTGGAACATGCTGTTCAACTACCTCTTCGACCGCGCACAGAATCGACTGGGCTTCGAGCGCGGTTTTCGAGCGCGGGTCAGCCATGCGCTGCTGTTCGAGGTGGGCTTGATCGTCGTGCTGGTACCGCTGGCGGCCTGGTGGTTGTCGATCGGTCTGCTCGAGGCGCTGCTGTTGGACATCGTGCTGATCCTGTTCTTCCTGCCGTACACCATGGCGTTCAACTGGATCTACGACGTGCTGCGTGCTCGCTGGGTGGCCCGTCGTGAAGCGCAGCAAGCTGCTGTGATCTGTCGCGGGGCTTGATTTGCCGGCGGTAGCGCCTAAGCTGCCGCCCTTTCCTTGCCAGCCGTTCGAACACCATGACCGCGCAACTGATCCTCGTCCCACAGATATCCACGCTTCCTGCCCACGAGCAAAAGGCCCAGGCCATGCTGCGCTGGCTGGTCAAACGGGAAATCGTCGAGGCATTGCCGACCACCTGCGGCCAGGGTGGCAACGGTATGGCCTACGCTATCGGGCCAGGCGCGCGGCGTATCGCCCAGCGTCCCGATTTGCTGCCTTATGGCCTGGCACACAACGGTCTGGAGATCATCACCCACCGCTGCATCTATGTACCGACGCGCAGCTTTCTCGAAGAGGCGGGCTGCGCCGAATGCCGCAGGGAAGTGGGCGTGCCGCTGTTCGACAGCCTGGAGGTGTGGTGGCCAGGGGAGACCGACAACTTCACCTGCCCGGAATGCGGGCATGAAGATGACATCAACGGTTTCCTGTTCCTGCAGCCGTGCGGCTTTTCCAACCTGGGCTTCATCTTCAACGGCTGGGCTGAAGCCGGCCTGCGCCCGGCGTTCGTCGAAGAATTCGGCGAACGCCTGGGCTTTGCGGTGAGCCAGGTGCGGGTGGACGATCCGGCTTGAGCGGTTTTCAGCCGATTGTGGGAGGAGCTTTAGCCGCGATGTTCTCGAATCCCTTCGCGGCTGATGCCGCTCCTACAAAGGCTTTTTAGAACTCGACACTGGCCGACATGCGCAGCTCGCGCGGTTCGCCCACAGCAACGCGTAGATTGCCGCCGCTGGAGGGGTAGTAGCGCTCGTTGAACAGGTTACGTACGTTCAGTTGCAGGCGCGTCTTCTCTCCAAGCAATTGGCTGTCCCAAGTGACGAAGGCATCGGCCACGGTGTAGCTATCCAGCCAGAATGTGTTGGCGTTGTCGCCAGCACGCTCGCCGACATAGCGGGCGCCACCACCCAGTTTCCACTGACCCAGCTCCTGGGGTAAATGCAGGTGATGGACGAGGTAGAGACTGCCGACATTGCGTGCGGCGTTGACCAGCTCGTTGCCTTCGTTGCTCGGGTCATCGAGGATTTCCGTATCGGTGTAGGCATAGCTGCCAAGCAGCTCCCAGTGCTCGCTCAGGCGGCCGCTGATATCCAGTTCCACGCCGCGCGAGCCGACTTTGCCTGCTGCTTCCGATACGGAATTGTTGGTGACCACGACGTTTTTCTTCTCGATATCGAACAGCGCCAGGCTGGCACCGATGCCTTGAGGCAGATCGAGTTTCACCCCCAGCTCGTAGCTGCGGCCTTCTTCGGGGTCGAATGCCTGGCCAGTATTGGTATCCGAGGCATTGGGCACGAAAGAGCGGCTGTAGTTGCCATAGAACGCCACCTGGTCGCTCAGCTGGAATACCAGGCCGCCGAAGGGCAGGAAGGTGGTATCGGTACGGTCGGTGGTGCGGGTATAGGTTGCGCCGCGGCCTTGTTCCACGAGTTGCTCGAAACGCTGGTAGCGACCGCCAAGCACCACGATCCACTGGTCGTTTAGATGCCAGTTGTCCTTCGCGTAGATCGAACGTGAGTGCAGCTCGTCGCTGCGATCACTTTGCGCCGGATTGAGTAGCGAAGGCGCCGCGAGATTGCCGTATATCGGGTTGTAGATGTTGAAGCCACCCACTGCTGGGCCGCGCCAGGTATCGCCACGGAAATTGTCGACGCGCTCTGTATCTGCGCCTATCAGCAGATCATGTCGTTGGCTAAAAAGGCTGGCGTTGCCGATCCAGTCCCAGGCCAGATATTGGGTCTGGTTGTCATGCTCACTACCGTCAGAACGGCGGCTGAGCGCGCCTGTAGTGGCATTCAGCGCGTTGGGGCGAGCTTCGGCATAGTCGTAGCGCTCGTTGTTCCAGCCATAGGTGAGGCGGGTCGACCAGTCGTCGCTGAGCTGATATTCGGCGGTGGCGGTGAGCAGTTCATCGATGCCTTCGGCCTTCGACCAGCTTTCACCGAAGCGGTCGTTATAGGACACCTTGGCCGGTTTGCCGTTGATGATCACCGTGCCACGATCCACCGGAGTGCTGTATTCCTTGTATTCGTAGGCGATGTTCAGGCGTAGGCGTTCGCCTTCCCAGCTAAGCGAGGGGGCGATCAAACTGTGTTCTTCTTCGCCGAAGTTGCGCCAGTAGTCTTCGTGCTGGCGCTCGGCAACCAGTCGAAAGGCCAGGCCGCTGTCGGCAATGGGACCGGTAACGTCGACTGCCAGGCTGCCACCGCCGAAGCTGGAGCTGTCTGCGTTGAGTCGCGTACTCCACTGATACTGTGGTTTCTTGCTGATGACGTTGATCAGGCCGCCCGGCTCCAGCGCGCCGTATAACAGCGAGGCCGGCCCTTTGAGCACTTCCACGCGCTCGGTGGTGGCGCTGAAGTTGCGCGACAGGCTGGATCGAACGCCGTCGCGCAGGATGGAACCATCGGCGTTGCTACCAAAACCGCGTTTGACGAAGCCATCCTGCGTGCCAGCCAGGGTGTTGCTCTGGGTCATGCCACTGACGAACTTCATCGCATCGTCCAGCGATCTGACCTGAAAGTCCTCGATGGTCTGTGGCGTTACCACCTGTACAGACTGGGCTTCATCCTTGAGTGCCACTGAAGATTTGCTCGCCGTACTGGCGCGCTTGGCCTGGTAGCCATTCTCTTCAGCCACGGGCGCCGCGACGACTTCCTGGCTGGGCAGCTCCAGCTCCTGGGCCAGCAGGTGGCCGGCGGGAAGCAGGCAAAAAGTGAGAAGGGCGGCGCCTTGGTCACTCACGGAAAAGCGGTTGAATTTCATTTGGCACTCAGGTGCAAGGGTTTTTGAGAATCATTATTTTATGTGTTTCGAGGTATGGCTGCCTAGAGACACACTTTGCATTGAGTGAAATGAGCTCGCTGGGTATAATGCCGCGCTTCTTATTTTCCCGCTCGGGAGCCCTCCATGCTGCGCATCAGCCAAGAAGCACTCACTTTCGACGACGTCCTGCTCATCCCCGGTTATTCCGAGGTGCTGCCCAAGGATGTCAGCCTGAAGACCCGCCTGACCCGCGGCATCGAACTGAACATCCCGCTGCTGTCCGCTGCCATGGACACCGTCACCGAAGCACGCCTGGCCATCGCCATGGCCCAGGAAGGTGGCATCGGCATCATCCACAAGAACATGACCATCGAGCAGCAGGCTGCCGAAGTGCGCAAGGTCAAGAAGTTCGAGGCTGGTGTGGTCAAGGACCCGATCACCATCGAGGCTGATGCCACCGTGCGTGACCTCTTCGAACTGACCCGCCTGCACAACATCTCCGGTGTACCGGTGCTGTCCAACGGCGATCTGGTGGGCATCGTGACCTCCCGTGACGTGCGTTTCGAGAATCGTCTGGACGCTAAAGTGCGTGAAGTGATGACGCCGAAAGAGCGCCTGGTCACGGTCAAGGAAGGCGCCGCCAAGGAAACCGTGCGTGAGCTGTTGCACAAGCACCGCATCGAGAAGGTGCTGATCGTCGACGACGCCTTCACCCTCAAGGGCATGATGACCGTCAAGGACATCGAGAAAGCCAAGGCCTACCCGCTGGCCAGCAAGGACGATCAAGGTCGTCTGCGCGTTGGCGCTGCCGTCGGCACCGGTGCTGACACCGGTGACCGTGTGGCGGCGCTGGTCAATGCCGGCGTCGACGTGATCATCGTCGATACCGCGCACGGTCACTCCAAAGGCGTGATCGACCGCGTACGCTGGGTCAAGGAGAACTTCCCGGAAGTCCAGGTGATCGGTGGCAACATCGCCACTGGCGCCGCCGCCAAGGCGCTGGTCGAAGCTGGCGCTGATGGCGTCAAGGTCGGCATCGGCCCGGGCTCGATCTGCACCACGCGTATCGTTGCCGGCGTCGGTGTGCCGCAGATCAGCGCCGTGGCCAATGTTGCCGCCGCGCTGGCTGGCACCGGTGTGCCGCTGATCGCTGATGGTGGTATCCGCTTCTCGGGCGACCTGTCCAAGGCCATCGTCGCTGGCGCTTCCGCCGTGATGATCGGCTCCATGCTGGCCGGTACCGAAGAAGCCCCGGGCGAAGTCGAACTGTTCCAGGGCCGCTCCTACAAGGCTTACCGTGGCATGGGTTCGCTGGGCGCCATGGCGCAGGCGCAAGGGTCGAGCGACCGCTACTTCCAGGACTCCTCGGCCGGTGCCGAGAAGCTGGTGCCGGAAGGTATCGAAGGCCGCGTTCCCTACAAGGGCGCGATGAGTGCCATCGTTCACCAACTGATGGGCGGCCTGCGTGCCTCCATGGGCTACACCGGTTGCGCCACCGTCGAGGAAATGCGCACCAAGCCCGAGTTCGTGCGCATCACTGGCGCAGGCATGGCTGAGTCGCACGTCCACGACGTGCAGATCACCAAAGAGGCCCCCAACTATAGAGTTGGTTGATTCGCCGCAATGTATGAATAACGGGGCTGTTCGATCAGCCCCGTGTCATTTGTGAACACCTACGAGAGACGGCCATGGCCCACGACATTCACGCCCACCGCATCCTCATTCTGGACTTCGGTTCCCAGTACACTCAGTTGATCGCCCGCCGCGTTCGCGAGATCGGCGTCTATTGCGAGCTGCACCCCTGGGACATGAGCGACGAGGACATCCGTGCCTTCGCCCCGCGCGGCATCATCCTCGCCGGTGGCCCGGAGTCGGTGCACGAAGCCAATAGCCCGCGCGCGCCGCAAGCCGTGTTCGACCTGAACGTGCCAGTCCTGGGTATCTGCTACGGCATGCAGACCATGGCCGAGCAGCTCGGCGGCAAGGTGGAAGGTTCCGATCTGCGTGAATTCGGCTACGCCCGTGTCGACGTGGTTGGCAAGAGCGAGCTGCTGGCTGGCATCGAAGACCATGTCGACGCCGACGGCGTGCTCGGCCTGGACGTATGGATGAGCCACGGCGACAAGGTCACCCGCCTGCCGGAAGGTTTCCATATCCTCGCCAGCACTCCGAGCTGCCCGATCGCCGCCATGTGCGACGACACCCGCCACTACTACGGCGTGCAGTTCCACCCAGAAGTGACCCACACCAAGCAGGGCGGTCGCATTCTCTCGCGCTTCGTGCTGGAAATCAGCGGCTGCGAAGCCCTGTGGACCCCTGCCAACATCGTCGAAGACGCCATCACCGCCGTGCGCTCTCAGGTCGGCGACGCCAATGTGCTGCTCGGCCTGTCCGGCGGTGTGGACAGCTCGGTGGTCGCGGCGCTGCTGCACAAGGCCATCGGCGATCAACTGACCTGCGTATTCGTCGACAATGGCCTGCTGCGCTTGCACGAAGGTGATCAGGTGATGGCCATGTTCGCCGAGAACATGGGTGTCAAAGTGATCCGTGCTGATGCCGAGGAGCAGTTCCTCGGCAACCTGGCCGGCGAAGCCGACCCGGAGAAGAAGCGCAAGATCATCGGCCGTACCTTCATCGACGTGTTCGATGCGCAGGCCAGCAAGCTGGACAACATCCAGTTCCTCGCCCAGGGCACCATCTACCCGGACGTGATCGAGTCGGCTGGCGCCAAGAGCGGCAAGGCCCACGTGATCAAGAGCCACCACAACGTCGGCGGCCTGCCCGAGGAAATGAACCTCAAGCTGGTCGAACCGCTGCGTGAGCTGTTCAAGGACGAAGTGCGCAAGATTGGCCTGGAACTGGGCTTGCCCTACGACATGGTCTACCGCCACCCGTTCCCGGGCCCGGGCCTGGGCGTGCGCATCCTCGGTGAAGTGAAGAAGGAATACGCCGACCTGCTGCGCCGCGCCGACCACATCTTCATCGAAGAACTACGCAAGGCCGACTGGTACCACAAGACCAGCCAGGCATTCGTTGTATTCCAGCCGGTGAAATCGGTTGGCGTCGTTGGTGACGGCCGTCGCTACGCCTGGGTCGTTGCCCTGCGCGCCGTGGAAACCGTGGACTTCATGACCGCTCGCTGGGCACACCTGCCTTACGAGCTGCTGGAAACCGTTAGCGGCCGCATCATCAACGAAATCGAAGGCATCTCCCGCGTCACCTACGACGTGTCGAGCAAGCCGCCAGCGACGATTGAGTGGGAGTGATCCCGAAGCGCTGCATGAAAAGACCGGCTTAGGCCGGTTTTTTCATGCCTGCAGGTTGGAGCTGCGGCAACCCGACTCTACTAGTGGGGTCGTTTTCCATTCGTTGAAAATGAGAAGATACCGCAATTGAGTATGCGCGCAGATTGCCGAGGATGAAGATGTCGTTTACCCGCAGACAAGTGCTTGCCGGCCTGGCTGGCCTGGGTGTGGCTGGCCTGGGCGCAGGTGGTGTGCGTTATTGGCTGGGGCGCCCGGAGAACGTGGCGAGCCATGACTACGAGCTGATCGCTGCGCCGCTTGATCTTGAGCTGGTGCCGGGGCACAAGACGCCGGCCTGGGGCTACGGCGGCCAGGCGCCGGGGTTGGAGTTGCGTTGTCGCCAGGGCGAGCGTTTGCGGGTGCGCTTCATCAACAAGCTCGATGTGCAGAGCACTATCCACTGGCATGGTATTCGTCTGCCGCTGGAGATGGACGGCGTGCCCTACGTTTCCCAGGCACCGGTTCTGCCGGGTGAATACTTCGACTATGACTTCATCTGCCACGATGCTGGCAGCTTCTGGTACCACCCGCACACCGCCAGTGCCGAGCAGCTCGGGCGCGGCCTTGTCGGCCCGCTGATCGTCGAGGAGCGCGAGCCGACGGGGTTCCGTCATGAACGTACACTGAGCCTGAAGACCTGGCACATCGACGAGCAGGGCGCTTTCACCGAGTTTCTGGTGCCGCGCCAGGCCGCGCGCGAGGGCACGCGTGGGCGCCTGACCACCATCAACGGCGAGCCCAACCCGACACTGGAGTTGCCGGCGGGGCAGGTGGTGCGTCTGCGTCTGATCAACGTCGACAGCACCATCACCTATCGCCTCAATCTGCCGGGCGGCGAGGCGCGCATCTATGCGCTGGACGGCAACCCGGTGCAGCCGCGCCCTTTGGGCAAGGAATACTGGCTCGGCCCCGGCATGCGCCTTGACCTGGCACTCAAGGTTCCGGCTGCTGGAAAGGAGTTATCCCTGCGCAACGGGCCGCTGCGCCTGGCGACTGTGAAGGGCATCGCCAGCACCGACGCTGCCGGAGATTGGCCGTCGCCGCTGCCGGCCAACCCGATTGCCGAGCCGGATTTGGCGCGCGCCGAGACGCTGCGCTTCAACTTCGAGTGGGCGGCCATGCTGTCGGGGAATGTCGAGCGTGGCGGCAGCTACAAGTACTGGCAGATCAACGGCCAGGCCTGGGACATCAACGACAAGACTTGTGCGGACCGCCCGATCGCCACGCTGAAGAAGGACGGCCACTACGTTTTCGTGCTGCGCAACATGGCTCAGTACCAGCACCCGATCCACCTGCACGGCATGACTTTCAAGGTGCTGGGCTCGGATCGACGCCAGATCATTCCGTATTTCACCGACACCTACCTGCTGGGCAAGAACGAGACGGCGCGCATCGCCTTTGTCGCCGATAATCCCGGTCTGTGGATGTTCCACTGCCACGTTATCGACCATATGGAAACGGGGCTGATGGCGGCCATCGAAGTGGTGTAGGGTAGGCGCCGTTTTTCGCCGGCGTCCTACGGATTGTTGCAATGAAAAGACCGCAGATCATCGACCGCTCGCGTGACGAGCACTTCATGCGCCTGGCGCTGGCGCAGGCGTGCCTGGGCGCGGAGCAAGGCGAGGTGCCGGTCGGCGCTGTGCTGGTGCAAGACGGCGAAGTCGTGGGGCAGGGGTTCAATTGCCCGATCCTGCGTCACGACCCTAGTGCCCACGCCGAGATGGTGGCGATCCGTGCGGCAGCGGAAAGCGTGCAGAACTACCGGCTGCCCGGCAGCACCCTGTATGTCACGCTGGAGCCCTGCAGCATGTGCGCCGGCCTGATCGTGCATGCGCGCATCGCTCGGGTGGTGTTCGCCGCCAGTGAGCCGCGTGCCGGGGTAGCGATCAGCCAGGGGCAGTTTTTCGATCAGGGCTTTCTCAATCACCGCGTGTTGGTGGAGGGCGGGCTGTTGGCCGAGGAGAGCGGGGCGCTGCTGAAAGATTTCTTCAAGGCTCGGCGCGGCTGAGCGTTCTTACAGGGAATAGGCATGAACAAACGGATCTTGAGTCTGCTGGCGCTCCTGGCTGCGCCAGCGTTCGCGGAGCAGCCCGAGGTGTATCTGGTCGCTAGCGTGCAGTTGGGTGGCTCCGACCTGGCGCAAAGCATTTTCCTGCACGAGCCGCAGATCACCACGCTTGAAGAGTGTCAGGAGGCCGTACGCGTCGGCCAGCGCGATCGCGACTGGCAGCGCTATCACCACATCTTCATGCGTGATCGCTTTCAGGGTTTTACCGGCCATCTGGACTACCGCTGCGTGTTCAGCGCTCAGCAGTTCAGCGCCTGGAACGATCGCGCGCGTTACAACCATCCCTACCTGATCAGCATCGATGCGCAGGCCAATCTGCAGGTTGAGCGGATATCGAGTCAGGCGCAGTGCGCCACGCGCCTCAAAGGCTTGCCACCGGCCAGGCAGGCAATCAGTCGCTGTGCGGTGGGCAATCAGGAGTTGCTCTGAGTGTTCAGAGCGGCGGGGTTTCTTCTTCGGGTTTGCGCTTGTCGATACCGGGCAGGTGGGTGCCGCTCTCTGCCACCTGCGAGCCTTCCAGCTGCGGCTGGGTGACCCAGGTAAGAATGTCGTAGTAGCGGCGGATGTTACGCACGAAGTGCACCGGCTCACCGCCACGGGCATAGCCGTAGCGGGTTTTGCTGTACCACTGCTTCTGCGCCAGGCGCGGCAGAATCTTCTGCACATCGGCCCACTTGTTCGGGTCCAGGCCTTCGGCTTCGGTCAGCTTGCGTGCGTCTTCCAGGTGACCGCCACCAACGTTGTAGGCAGCCAGGGCGAACCAGGTGCGATCCGGCTCAACGATGCCTTCCGGCAGTTGTTGGTGCACCTGAATGAAATAACGGGCACCGCCGTCGATGCTCTGTTTAGGGTCGAGGCGGTTGGACACGCCGACCGACTGGGCAGTGCGCTGAGTAAGCATCATCAGGCCGCGTACGCCGGTCTTGGACGTGGCATTGGGCTGCCATAGCGACTCCTGGTAGCCCATGGCCGCCAGCAGGCGCCAGTCGATCTGATGGCTGTGGGCGGCCTGGCGGAACATTTTCTCGTAGCGTGGCAGGCGTTTCTGCAGGTGCTGGGCGAAGGTGTAGGCCCCGACATAGCCGAGCACGTCGACATGACCGTAGTAGCGTTCCTTCAGGCGCTGCAGGGTACCGTTGGCTTCGGCGCGCTTGAGGAAGGCGTCGATCTCCAGCAGCAGGCTGTCATCGTCGCCGGCCGCCACTGCCCAGCGCATGGTGTTGGTGTCGCCGAGGTCGAAGGCGACGCGCACATTGGGGAAGTACACCTGGTTCATCGCCAGTTCGTTGGAGTCCACCAGCGTCAGATCGATCTGGCCCTCATCGACCATACGCAGCAGGTCAACCACCTCCACTGCGTCGGATACCTCGAACTCCAGCTCCGGTTGTTCCAGCTTGAGGGCGGCCAGCTGTTCGGCGTGACTGCTGCCGGCCAGCACCAGAATGCGTTTGCCGACCAGATCTTCAGGCTTGGTCGGGCGGCTCTCGCCCTGGCGATAGATGACCTGCGGCGTGACTTCCAGATAAGGGATGGAGAAGCGTGCCTGACGCTGGCGCTGCGGTGTGTCCACCAGGCCGGCGGCAGCCATGACCGGGCCGTTGGCGCGGTCCAGGCTGGCGAACAGGCTGTCGAGATTGTCGGCGGTTTCGATCTTCAGTTCGAGGCCGAGGTCGGTGGCGAAGCGCTTGGCCAGCTCATATTCGAAACCGGTGGCGCCGTTGCGATCCTGGAAGTAGGTGGCGGGGCTGTTACGAGTGACCACGCGCAGCTCACCCTCCGCCTTTACCTGCTCGAGTACGCTGGGCTTGGGTTCTTCGCCGCAGCCAGCAAGCATCAGGAGGGTTCCAATCGCCAACAGCCCTTTGGCGCAACGCATGCGTATCGCAGGTCGTGCAAACATCGGCGCAGTATACGCAAAGCGCAGGCGGCGCCATATATCGACAGCGCTTCGCTTCTCTGCTAGTGCGCGTTCGTCCTTTAAGCGCCTGGCTACAGGTGCCGCAGGCCAACGCTTTAGGGTAGAATGCCCGGCCTCCAGCACACCCCTTCCCAGAGGCTGTTCCGACGATGTTGATTCTGCGCGGCGCTCCCGCCCTTTCCGCTTTCCGCCATGGCAAATTGCTTGAGCAACTGACCAGCAAGGTGCCTGCCGTGACCGGGCTGTACGCCGAGTTCGCGCATTTCGCCGACGTCACCGGCGTGCTCAACACCGATGAGGAACAAGTGCTGGCCCGGCTGCTCAAGTACGGCCCGAGCGTGCCGGTGCAGGAGCCCAGCGGCAAACTGTTCCTGACCATTCCGCGTTTCGGCACCATTTCGCCCTGGTCGAGCAAGGCCAGCGATATCGCCCGTAACTGCGGCCTGGCCAAGGTCCAGCGTCTGGAGCGTGGTATCGCCTATTACGTCAGCGGCGAGCTGAGCGAGGACGACAGTGCTGCTGTCGCCGCGCTGTTGCACGACCGCATGACCCAGCTGGTGCTGGGTGCGCTGGAAGACGCCAGCGCGCTGTTCAGTCATGCCCAGCCCAAGCCGCTGACCGCCGTGGACGTACTCGGCGGTGGCCGCGCCGCGCTGGAGCAGGCCAACCAGGATCTGGGCCTGGCCCTGGCCGAGGACGAAATCGACTACCTGGTGAAGAGCTTCAATGACCTGGGGCGCAACCCGCACGACATCGAACTGATGATGTTCGCCCAGGCCAACTCCGAGCATTGCCGCCACAAGATCTTCAATGCCAGCTGGGACATCGACGGCGAGAGCCAGGACAAGTCGCTGTTCGGCATGATCAAGAACACCTACCAGATGCACAACGAAGGCGTGCTGTCCGCCTACAAGGACAACGCCTCGGTCATCGTCGGCCACACCGCCGGGCGTTTCTTCCCCAATCCTGAGACCCGCCAGTACGGTGCGGTGCAGGAGCCGGTGCACATTCTGATGAAGGTGGAAACGCACAACCACCCGACCGCCATCGCCCCGTTCCCCGGCGCCTCCACCGGCTCCGGCGGTGAGATTCGCGACGAAGGCGCGACCGGTCGTGGCGCCAAGCCCAAGGCCGGCCTGACCGGTTTCTCGGTCTCCAACCTGAACATCCCCGATTTCCTCCAGCCCTGGGAAAAGCCCTACGGCAAGCCCGAGCGCATCGTCAGCGCGCTGGACATCATGATCGAAGGCCCGCTGGGCGGCGCCGCGTTCAACAACGAGTTCGGTCGCCCGGCGCTCAACGGCTACTTCCGCACCTTCGAACAGGCTGTCAGCAGCCCGCGCGGTGAGGAAGTACGTGGCTACCACAAGCCGATCATGCTCGCTGGCGGTCTGGGCAACATCCGCGAGAACCACGTACAGAAGGGCGAGATTTCCGTCGGCGCCAAGCTGATCGTGCTCGGCGGCCCGGCCATGCTCATCGGCCTCGGCGGCGGTGCCGCTTCGTCGATGGCTACCGGTGCCAGCTCGGCGGACCTGGACTTCGCCTCGGTGCAGCGCGAGAACCCGGAAATGGAACGCCGCTGCCAGGAGGTCATCGACCGCTGCTGGCAACTGGGCGAGGCCAACCCGATCAAGTTCATCCACGACGTTGGCGCTGGTGGTATCTCCAACGCTCTGCCGGAGCTGATCAACGACGGTGGTCGTGGCGGCCGCTTCGAGCTGCGCAACGTGCCTAACGACGAGCCGGGCATGGCCCCGCACGAAATCTGGTGCAATGAGTCGCAAGAGCGTTACGTGCTGAGCGTGGACGCTGCCGACTTCGAGCGTTTCCAGGCTATCTGCGAGCGCGAGCGCTGCCCGTTCGCCGTGGTCGGCGAGGCCACCGCCGAGCCGCACCTGACCGTGACCGACAGCCACTTCAGCAACACCCCGGTGGACATGCCGCTGGAAGTGCTGCTGGGCAAGCCGCCGCGCATGCACCGCAGCGTCAGCCGCGAAGCCGAGCAGGGCGATGACTTCAGCGCTGCCAGCGTGAATATCGAAGAAGCGCTGGGTCGCGTGCTGCATCACCCGGCCGTGGCCAGCAAGAGCTTTTTGATCACCATCGGCGACCGCACCATTACCGGTCTGGTGGCGCGTGATCAGATGGTCGGCCCGTGGCAGGTACCGGTGGCCGATTGCGCCGTGACCGCCACCAGCTTCGACGTCTACACCGGTGAAGCCATGGCCATGGGCGAGCGCACGCCGCTGGCGCTGCTCGACGCGCCGGCCTCCGGGCGTATGGCGGTAGGTGAGACCGTTACCAACCTGGCGGCGGCACGCATCGAGAAAATGTCCGACATCAAACTGTCGGCCAACTGGATGGCCGCTGCCGGCCACCCCGGCGAAGACGCCCGCCTGTACGACACCGTCAAGGCTGTCGGTATGGAGCTGTGCCCGGCACTGGGCATCACCATTCCGGTGGGCAAGGACTCCATGTCCATGAAAACCCGCTGGCAGGACGAGGGCGTCGATAAGAGCGTGACCTCGCCGCTGTCGCTGGTGATCACCGGTTTCGCTCCAGTGCAGGACATCCGCCAGACCCTGACTCCGCAACTGCGCATGGACAAGGGTGAGACCGATCTTATTCTGATCGACCTCGGTCGCGGTCAGAACCGCATGGGTGCCTCGATCCTGGCGCAGGTCTATTCGCAGATCGGCCAGCAAGTGCCGGACCTCGACGACGCCGAAGACCTCAAGGCCTTCTTCGCCGTGATCCAGGGCCTGAACGCCGACGGTCACTTGCTGGCGTACCACGACCGCTCCGACGGCGGTCTGCTGACCACCGTGCTGGAAATGGCCTTCGCCGGTCATTGCGGTCTGTCGCTGAATCTCGACGCGCTGGCTGACGACTGCTCCGAGCTGCCGGCCGTGCTGTTCAACGAAGAGTTGGGTGCAGTGATCCAGGTGCGCCAGGACGCCACGCCGGAGGTGCTGGCGCAGTTCAGCGCTGCCGGTCTGGACGACTGCGTGGCCGTGATCGGGCAGGCCGTGAACAACAGCGACGTCAGCATCAGCTTCAATGGCGAGCCGGTTTTCGCTGGTGATCGTCGTCTGCTGCAGCGTCAGTGGGCCGAGACCAGCTACCGTATCCAGCGTCTGCGCGACAACGCCCAGGGCGCCGATCAGGAATTCGACCTGCTACTGGAAGAAGACAACCCCGGCCTTTCGGTCAAGCTTGGCTTCGACGTCAACCAGGACATTGCTGCGCCCTACATCAAGAAGGGCGTGCGTCCGCAAGTGGCGATCCTGCGCGAGCAGGGCGTCAACGGCCAGGTGGAAATGGCCGCCGCGTTCGACCGCGCCGGCTTCTCCGCCATCGACGTGCACATGAGCGATATCCTCGCCGGCCGCGTCAGCCTTGAAGAGTTCAAAGGTCTGGTGGCCTGCGGCGGTTTCTCCTACGGCGACGTACTCGGCGCTGGTGAGGGCTGGGCCAAGTCGGTGCTGTTCAATGCGCGTGCTCGCGATGCTTTCCAAGGCTTCTTCGAGCGTCGCGACAGCTTCACCCTTGGTGTGTGCAACGGCTGCCAGATGATGAGCAACCTGCACGAGCTGATCCCGGGTACCGAGTTCTGGCCGCACTTCGTGCGCAACCGCTCCGAGCAGTTCGAAGCGCGCGTGGCCATGGTGCAGATTCAGGAGTCGGCGTCGATCTTCCTGCAGGGCATGGCCGGTTCGCGCATGCCGATCGCCATCGCCCACGGCGAGGGTCATGCCGAGTTCGAAAGCGAGGAGGCGCTGCTGGAAGCTGATCTGTCCGGCACCGTAGCTCTGCGCTTCGTCGATAACCACGGCAAGGTCACCGAGACCTACCCGGCCAACCCCAACGGTTCGCCGCGTGGCATCACCGGCCTGACCAGTCGTGACGGTCGTGTGACCATCATGATGCCGCACCCGGAGCGGGTGTTCCGCGCCGTGCAGAACTCCTGGCGCCCGGACGAGTGGCAGGAAGACGCCGGCTGGATGCGCATGTTCCGTAACGCTCGAGTGTGGGTGGATTAATAACGGCCGCGTAGCGGCCTTCTGATGACCCTCTCCCATTCATGGGAGAGGGTGCCCGAAGGGCGGGAGAGGGAAAGCGGCCGCGCTCCGATCCAGCTTGGGCTGGCGCCGGTGTATAGCGAACGCCAGCCCCTCCACCAGCACCTCTCCCGCTCGTGGGAGAGGGGAGCAGGGCCCGGTAGCCCGAATGCAATCCGGGAAACCGTTGCCAAACCCTCTGCTCGGATTCCATCCGAACCAAACAGGCCCAGCCATGGCCGATGATTCTCTGCCCATCCTTCCCGAAGTCCGCCTGGTCAAAGCCGGCGAAACTCATCATCTATGCCGCTGTGGGCACTCGCCCGAGATGCCTGACTGCCCACCCGACTGCGCCCAATTCCTGATCCTGCAACCCGAGCGCGAACAGCGCCTGCTGTTGTGCCGCTGTAGCCGATCCGCAAACCTGCCCTACTGCGATGGTAGCCACAGCCCTCCGGCCAGCGGTCTGGCCGACAGATGGCGGCGCTTTTTCGGCGCTCGTTGAGAACGCCATGCCCGCCGCCTGAGTCGAAAGCAGCGAATCGTTTTAATGCTGCATGTGGATTTGTGCGGGCGATCTCAAGACAACTCCATGGCGAAATGACATCATATTGGCGTCATGGCTTGTCTGTTGTTCGGTTGCCCATCTGCGGAGAACTTGATGTACAAACTGTGTTTCTACGTGCCGGAAACCCATCTGGAACCGGTAAAAAAGGCGGTGTTCGCAGCCGGTGGCGGGCGCATTGGTCTTTACGACAGCTGCTGCTGGCAGGTGCTGGGCCAAGGTCAGTTCCGCGCCCTGGACGGTAGCCAGCCGTTCATCGGTCAGGTTGGCAGCGTCGAGCAGGTTGCCGAGTGGAAAGTGGAAATGGTCGTTGCCGACGAGCTGATCCACGACGCCGTCAAGGCGTTGAAGAAGACCCATCCCTACGAAACGCCGGCCTTCGACGTCTGGCGCTTGTCCGACCTGCAGTTTTGAGTCGATATGAAAAAGGCGCCGATGGCGCCTTTTTCAATGCAGTGGCTCAAGGCCTGATTTCGATCAGCGTACCGTCCTTGACCAGGCTCCAGACCTCGCGCATGTCGTCGTTCTTCATGGCAATGCAGCCCTCGGTCCAGTCGAGGGTGTGGAAGAACCACTCCGGGTATTCCTCGTCCAGCGGCGTGCCGTGGATCATGATCATGCTACCCGGCGGCACCCCGGCGTCATTGGCCTTGGCCAGGTCGCGAGCGTTGGGGTAGGAAATGTGCAGCGACAATTGGTACTTGTCGCTCGGCTTGCGCCAGTCGATCCAGTAGAAGCCTTCCGGCGTGCGCAGGTCGCCTTCGCGTTGCTTGGCGCCATTAGGCTGTTTGCCCAGGGAAATACGGTACGACTTGATGGTCTCGCCGCGCTGCTGCAGGTGCAGTTTGCGCTCGGATTTGAGTACCAGCACCTTGTCCACTGTGCGGCTGCTGGTCGCTGGCGTGGTGCTGGCCAGGACGTTGAAGCTGAGGGTCAGGCAAAGCAGGGGCAACAACCAGCGCATCGGGAACGTCCGCAAGGGTCAACGGGGTGTGTAGTGGGCACGCAGCGCTTCGAGTGGCTCATTGCGTACCGGAAAGAGATTCTGCCGACGGTCGGCGAAGAAGCATTCTAAGGTACGGCCTATGGTCGGGAAAGCCAGCTCTGACCAAGGGATTTCGCTCTCTGCAAACAATCGCACCTCCAGGCTTTCCTCGCCGACGGCAAAATCCAGGTCGACCAGTTCGGCGCGAAACAGCATGTACACCTGGCTGATGTGCGGCAGATCGAAGAGGGTATAGAGGCTCAGGTCGCGTACGCGGGCGCAGGCTTCTTCGAGGGTCTCACGGGCGGCGGCCTGTTCGGTTGTTTCGCCGTTTTCCATGAAGCCGGCCGGCAACGTCCAGTAGCCACGGCGCGGCTCGATGGCGCGGCGGCACAGCAGCACCTGGTCGCCCCACACAGGCAGGCAGCCGGCAACGATGCGCGGGTTTTCGTAATGCACGGTGGCGCAGTGGCCGCAGACATGGCGCATGCGGTTGTCGCCCGCGGGGATCATGCGGGTGACCGGGTTGCCGCACTGGCTGCAGAATTTCATGCCCGCTCCTCTTTTTTCTGGCGCTATCTTGGCCGGCTGAGAGGTGGCCGGCAAGCCCGCTATTGCGGCCGGCCTGTCCTGTCGTCGGGGTTGGGCGGCCGCGTGCTTTCATGCCATGATGCCTGGCAAAACAAGACTCCGAGTATGCCCATGCTGGACGAGTTGCTCCATCGTGTGCGCGGTTACAGTCCGCGCCCTCTGGAGACCGAGCGCAGCTTCCCCGAGGCGGCGGTGCTGGTCCCGATTACCCGCAGTGATGAACCTGAGCTGGTGCTGACCCTGCGCGCCAGCGGTTTGTCGACCCACAGTGGCGAGGTCGCCTTTCCCGGTGGCCGGCGCGACCCGGAAGACCGCGATCTGGTGGACACCGCACTGCGCGAGGCCGAGGAGGAAATTGGCCTGCCACCTGGTTTGGTGGAGATGGTTGGGCCGCTCAGCAGCCTGGTGTCGCGTCACGGCATTCAGGTCACGCCCTACGTCGGGCTGGTGCCGGACTACGTCGAGTACAAGCCCAACGACGCCGAGATCGCCTCGGTATTCTCGGTGCCGCTGGAGTTCTTCCGCAGCGACCCGCGCGAAGTCACCCACCGTATCGACTACTTAGGGCAGAGCTGGTATGTGCCGTCCTACACCTATGGCGAGTACCGCATCTGGGGGCTGACCGCGATCATGGTGGTGGAGCTGGTCAACCTGATCTTCGACGATGCGCAGATCGCTCTGCACCAGCCCCCCGAACACTTCATACACCTGCGCTGATAGCGCCGAGGACTGACGAGCATGAAATACCGCCTGGGAAGCTCCCGTGTCGACGCCCATCCCGAGAGCTGGATCGCACCAAGCGCCGACCTGATCGGCAAGGTTCGCCTGGAAGCCGGTGCCAGTGTTTGGTTCGGCGCCGTGCTGCGCGGAGACAACGAACTGATCCATATCGGCGAGAACAGTAACGTGCAGGACGGTAGCGTCATGCACACCGACATGGGCTTTCCGCTGACGCTGGGCAAGGGCGTCACCGTCGGCCATAACGTGATGATGCATGGCTGCAGCGTGGATGATTACAGCCTGATCGGCATCAACTCGGTGATCCTCAACGGCGCGAAGATTGGCAAGTACTGCATCATCGGCGCCAATAGCCTGATTCCCGAAGGCAAGGTGATTCCCGACGGCAGCCTAGTCATGGGCAGCCCGGGCAAGGTGGTGCGCGAGCTCACCGAGCCGCAGAAGAAGATGCTGGAGGCCAGCGCTGCGCATTACGTTCATAATGCGCAGCGCTATTCCCGTGAGCTGGTGCCTGATGACGACGAGTGATGTAGAAAAACCGGTGCGTTCACCCTGTGTGCATGTCTGCGCGCTGGATGAGCAGGATATCTGCATCGGCTGTCAGCGTACCGCCGCCGAAATCACCCGCTGGGGCCGCATGGACAATGCCGAGCGCCGCGAGGTACTGCAACGCTGCCTGGAGCGCGCCCGCGCTTCCGGTCTTTTACTGACTCCGTCCTGATTTACTGTTCGAGGAACACTCATGCCCCGTATTGGAACCCCTCTGTCGTCTTCTGCGACCCGTGTACTGCTGTGTGGCTGCGGCGAACTCGGCAAGGAAGTGGTGATCGAGCTGCAGCGCCTGGGCTGTGAAGTCATCGGCGTCGATCGTTATGCCAATGCGCCGGCCATGCAGGTGGCGCACCGCAGCCACGTCATCGACATGCTCGATGGTGCAGCCCTGCGTGCAGTGATCGAAAAGGAACAGCCGCACTACATCGTGCCCGAGATCGAGGCGATCGCCACTGCCACGCTGGTCGAGCTGGAAGCCGAAGGCTTCAACGTGGTGCCGACCGCGCGTGCCGCACAGCTGACCATGAACCGCGAGGGCATTCGTCGTCTGGCAGCCGAGGAGTTGGGCCTGCCGACCTCTCCTTATCATTTCTCCGACACCTTCGAGGACTACGCCGCCGCGGTGAAATCCGTCGGCTACCCCTGCGTGGTCAAGCCGATCATGAGCTCTTCTGGCAAAGGCCAGAGCGTCCTAAAAAGCGACGCCGACCTGCAGCGCGCCTGGGACTACGCCCAGGAAGGCGGCCGTGCCGGCAAGGGGCGGGTGATCGTCGAGGGGTTCATCGACTTCGACTACGAAATCACCCTGCTTACCGTGCGTCATGTCGGTGGTACCAGCTTCTGCGCGCCGATTGGCCATCGCCAGGAGAACGGTGACTATCAGGAATCCTGGCAGCCGCAACCGATGAGCCCGAAGGCGCTGGCCGAATCCGAGCGCGTGGCGCTGGCGGTGACCGAGGCGCTCGGTGGTCGCGGCCTGTTCGGTGTCGAACTGTTCGTCAAAGGCGATCAGGTGTGGTTCAGCGAAGTTTCGCCGCGCCCGCACGACACCGGTCTGGTGACGCTGATTTCCCAGGAACTGTCCGAGTTCGCCCTGCATGCCCGCGCCATTCTCGGTCTGCCAATTCCGGCAATCCGCCAGATGGGCCCGTCGGCGTCGGCGGTGATTCTGGTGGAGGGCAATTCGCAGCAGGCCAGTTTCGCCAACCTTGGCGCTGCGCTGAGCGAGGAAGACACGGCGGTGCGTCTGTTCGGCAAGCCTGAAGTCAAAGGCCAGCGCCGCATGGGCGTGGCGCTGGCGCGTGACGAATCCATCGAGGCTGCACGTGCCAAGGCACTGCGCAGCGCGCAAGCGGTTCGCGTCCAGCTGTGAGTCGGCATGCGCTGTGGTGGCTGGCAACTGTGCCATTGCTGCCACTGGCGCTGCCTATGGCGCTGCACACCCGGCGCACCGCCTTGCGCTTGCCGGTTGCGCAGGGCGAACCGAGCGGTGTCGCCGCTGCGCATCTTCCGGGTGAGCCGCTGCACCTGCTGTTGATCGGTGAGTCGACCGTGGCAGGCGTTGGGGTCACCCGCTTCGATCAATCGCTGGCAAGTTGCCTGGCCGCCGCCCTGGCTGAACGTCTGGGGCGACCGGTGCGCTGGCGCGCCTGTGGCGAAAATGGAATCACCGCGCCTGAGGCCCATGAACGGCTGTTACCGCAGGTATTGACGGAGCCCGCGGACCTGGCGCTGCTGGTGTTCGGCGTCAATGACACTACTCACCTCACACCAAGCAAGCGTTGGCTGCAGTCACTGGCCGGGATGGCCGCAGCGCTGGGCGAGCAGGGCTGTCACGTGGCCTTCAGCGGCGTACCACCGTTGCAGCATTTCAGCGCCTTGCCCTGGTTGCTGCGGCAGTTGATGGGCTGGCGGGCCCGCTTGCTGGATGCTGAGTTGCAGGGCCTGGCGCAACGCCTTGGGGCATTGCATTGCCGGCTGGACCTGCCGTTCGAGGCACATTACCTGGCCGAGGATGGCTATCACCCGTCGGCACTGGGCTACCGGCGCTGGGCCGATGGCCTGGCCGAGCGCCTCACTCCGTCGCTGCAGCGTCCGGCTTGACCTTTTTTACCTGCCACACGCGGACGCTCTTCACCCGGTTGTCCGCCGCCTGCAGGATCTCCAGGCGATAGGGGCCGATCTTCAGGCAGACGCTGCTGTCAGGGATGGTCTCCAGGGCTTCGGTGATCAGGCCATTGAGGGTCTTGGGACCATCGCTGGGCAGATGCCAGCCGAGGGTCTTGTTCACTTCGCGAATGTAGGCGGCGCCGTCGATGACCAGCGTGCCGTCTTCCTGTGGATGGATGTCGGGGCTGCGCAGGCTGTCCTGGTTGCTGAAGTCGCCGACGATCTCTTCGAGGATATCTTCCAGGGTGACGATGCCGATCACCTCGCCATACTCGTCGACGACGATGCCGATGCGCCGCTTCTGCTTCTGGAAGTTGATCAGCTGGGTCGCCAGCGGTGTGTTTTCCGGGATGAAATAAGGCTCGTTGCAGGCTGCCAGCAAGCTGTCCTTGGTCAGCTGGTTGTGGCTGAGCAGGCGGGCTATCTGGCGCATGTGTACCACGCCTTCGACCTGGTTGATGTCGCCACGAAACACCGGCAGGCGCGTATGCGAGGTGCTGCGCAACTGGCCGATGATGACTTCCAGGTCGTCGTCGAGATCGATGCCGGTCACTTCGTTGCGCGGAATCATGATGTCATCCACCGTGACCCGTTCCAGGTCGAGGATGCCCAGCAGCATGCTCTGGCGATTCATCGGCAACTCCGAGCCGGACTCACGCACCACGCTGCGCAGCTCCTCGGTAGACAGGCTGTCGCTGGCGCGCTGTGACGGATCGACGCCGAACAGACGCAGCAGGCCACTGCTGATCACGCTGGTCAGCCAAACCACCGGGTAGAGCACGCGCAGCAGCAGGCTGAGCACGCGACTGGCAGGGAAAGCCACCAGTTCCGGGCGCAGGGCGGCCAGGGTCTTGGGCGTGATCTCGCCGAAGATCAGCACGATGATGGTCAGGCCTGCGGTGGCGATGGCGATACCGGCCTCACCCCACATGTCCACCGCCAGCACCGTGGCGATGGAGGCGGCGAGGATGTTGACCACGTTGTTGCCGACCAGAATGGTGCCGAGCAGGCGATCCGGACGGTCAAGCAGGCGGGTGACGCGCTTGGCGCCGCTGTGTCCTTCCTTGGCCAGGTGCTTGAGCCGATAGCGATTGAGGCTGAGCATGCCGGTCTCGGAGCTGGAGAAGAACGCCGAGCAGAGGATGAGGAAAATCAGCAGGCCGAGCAGGTAGCTCGAATGTATGTCGTCCACGACGTCTGCCTCAGATGTGCAGGATGAATTCGCGTACCAGCTTGCTGCCGAAGTAGGCCAGCATCAGCAGGCAGAACCCAGCGAGGGTCCAGCGAATGGCCTTGTGGCCGCGCCAGCCAAGCTGGTGGCGACCCCACAGCAGAACGGCGAAAACCACCCAGGCGAAGCAGGAAAGAATGGTCTTGTGCGCCAGGTGCTGAGCGAACAGATCATCGATGTACAGCGCGCCGGACAGCAGCGATAGCGACAGCAGCAGCCAGCCCGCGAAGAGAAAGCCGAACAGCAGGCTTTCCATGGTTTGCAGGGGTGGAAAGTTGCGGATCAGCCCGGACGGGTGCTTGTGCTTGAGCTGATGGTCCTGCAACAGCAGCAGGATCGACTGGAACACGGCGATGGTGAGCATGCCGTAAGCCATGATCGAGAACAGGATGTGGGCAAGGATGCCGGGGTGCTCGTCGATCGGGTTGATGGTGCCGCTGGGCATGAATTCGGCCGCCAGCACGGTCAGTGTGCCGAGCGGGAACAGCAATAGCAGCAGGTTTTCTACCGGAATGCGCAGGCAGGCCAGCAGAATCAGGCCGATGACCGCCCAGGCGATCAGGCTGGCTGCGTTGAAGAAGTCCAGGTTGAGGCCGTGTACGTCATACAGCTGGTAGAACAGGCTGATGCCGTGCAGGCACAAGGCGAGCACACCTAGCGACGCCAGCAGGCGTTTGTCGGGGATGCTGCGCTGCGTCAGGCGCAGGCCTTGGTAAGCGGCGGCGCCGGCATAGAGGAGGGCGGCGGCGAGACTGGGCAACAGAGGGTGCATAAATCCGTGTAAGGCGAGCCCGAAAGGCGCTGAGTGTGGCACAGATGGGCGTCGGCACGAAAGACTGCCGGCGGTGTCGGCAGCTCGGCGACTTCGCTATAATCCGCCGCCTGTCGCACACCCGGCGCGCCGGGTCGCACCTATCAAAGGAACGCGCATGTTCGAAAATCTTACCGATCGCCTGTCCCAGACGCTGCGTAACGTCACGGGCAAGGCCAAGCTGACCGAAGACAACATCAAGGATACGCTGCGCGAAGTGCGCATGGCCCTGCTCGAGGCCGACGTGGCTCTGCCGGTGGTCAAGGACTTCGTCGGCAAGGTCAAGGATCGCGCCGTTGGTACCGAAGTCTCCAAGAGCCTGACCCCGGGACAGGCTTTCGTGAAGATCGTCCGCGCCGAGCTGGAAGAGCTGATGGGCGCGGCCAACGAAGATCTGGCACTCAACGCAGCCCCGCCTGCCGTGGTGCTGATGGCAGGTCTGCAGGGGGCGGGTAAGACCACCACCGCCGGCAAGCTGGCCAAGTTCCTCAAAGAGCGCAAGAAGAAGTCTGTGCTGCTGGTGTCGGCCGACGTCTACCGTCCGGCGGCAATCAAGCAGTTGGAAACCCTGGCGGGCGACCTCGGGGTGACTTTCTTCCCCTCCGATGCCAGCCAGAAGCCGGTGGATATCGCCAACGCAGCGATCCGCGAAGCCAAGCTGAAGTTCATCGACGTGGTCATCCTCGATACCGCCGGTCGTCTGGCCGTGGATAGCGAAATGATGGCCGAGATCCAGGCGCTGCATGCGGCGGTCAAACCGGTCGAAACGCTGTTCGTGGTCGATGCCATGACCGGCCAGGACGCCGCCAACACGGCCAAGGCCTTTGGCGAGGCGCTGCCGCTGACCGGCGTGGTGCTGACCAAGGTCGACGGTGACGCTCGTGGTGGTGCCGCCTTGTCCGTCCGTCATATCACCGGCAAGCCGATCAAGTTCATCGGTATGGGCGAGAAGAGCGACGCGCTCGAGCCCTTCCATCCGGATCGTATCGCCTCGCGCATCCTCGGCATGGGTGATGTGCTCAGCCTGATCGAACAGGCCGAGCAGACCCTCGATCGCGAGAAAGCCGAGAAACTCTCCAAGAAGCTGAAGAAGGGCAAGGGCTTCGATCTCGAAGACTTCCGTGACCAACTGCTGCAGATGAAGAACATGGGCGGCCTCGGCGGCCTGATGGACAAGCTGCCGTCCATCGGTGGCGTTAATCTGTCGCAGATGGGCAATGCTCAGGGTGCGGCGGAGAAGCAGTTCAAGCAGATGGAAGCGATCATCAACTCGATGACGCCTGCTGAGCGCCGCGACCCGGACATCATCAGTGGCTCGCGCAAGCGCCGTATCGCTCTGGGCTCCGGTACCCAGGTGCAGGACATCGGCCGCTTGATCAAGCAGCACAAGCAGATGCAGAAGATGATGAAGAAATTTACCGCCAAGGGCGGTATGGCCAAGATGATGCGCGGCATGGGTGGCATGCTTCCGGGTGGCGGCGGAATGCCGAAATTCTGAGGCCTGTAAGCCGGTCGATGGCCGTCCGGAAAAAGAGATTTGCAAACCGCCGCATAATCCTTAAAATATGCGGCCTTTCGGGCCTAGGCCCATTTTTAATGTGTGCCTCAAGTTAGCACCGACTATAGGAACGATGTTCACATGGTAACCATCCGTCTTGCTCGTGGCGGCTCCAAAAAGCGCCCCTTCTACCACCTGACCGTGACCAACAGCCGCAATGCGCGCGACGGTCGTTTCGTTGAGCGTATCGGTTTCTTCAACCCGATCGCTGCCGGTGGCGAAGTGCGTCTTTCCGTTGACCAAGAGCGTGCGACCTACTGGCTGGGCCAGGGCGCTCAGCCGTCTGAGCGTGTTGCTCAGCTGCTCAAGGAAGCTGCCAAGGCTGCTGCCTAAGCATCTTTATGAGTACGACGCCGGCCGTCGCCGAGGATTTGATCGTTCTCGGCAAGATTGTTTCGGTGCACGGCGTCAAGGGTGAAGTGAAGGTGTACTCCTTTACCGATCCCATCGATAACGTGCTCGATTACCGCAACTGGACGCTCAAGCGTGACGGTGAGGTAAAGAAAGTGGAACTGGCCAGCGGCCGCCTTCAGGGCAAGGTGCTGGTAGCCAAATTGAAAGGTCTGGATGATCGCGAAATTGCGCGTACCTACGCCGGTTTCGAGATCTGCGTGCCGCGTAGCGAGCTGCCAGAACTGGAAAATGGTGAGTTCTACTGGTACCAGTTACAGGGCTTGAAGGTCATTGATCAGGCAGAGCAACTGCTCGGTGTGGTCGACCACTTGTTCGAGACCGGTGCCAACGATGTGATGGTGGTCAAGCCCTGCGCGGGCAGTCTGGATGATCGCGAGCGTCTGTTGCCCTACACGGGGCAGTGCGTGCTTTCGATCGACCTGGCAGCTGGCGAGATGCGGGTCGACTGGGATGCGGATTTCTAAGGCTCATGCGCGTAGAAGTCATCACCCTGTTCCCGGAAATGTTTGCCGCCATCGGCGAGTACGGCATCACCAGTCGAGCGGTCAAGCAGGAGCTGCTCAAGCTCAATTGCTGGAACCCGCGAGACTACACGACTGATCGTCACCATACGGTGGATGACCGTCCTTTCGGCGGTGGTCCGGGAATGGTGATGAAAATCAAGCCTCTCGAGGATGCCTTGGCCAGTGCCAAGCAAGCCGCGGGAGAGACGGCGAAGGTGATCTACCTATCGCCGCAGGGCCGTAGCCTGAATCAGGCGGCGGTGCGCGAGCTGGCGCAGGAGGATGCACTGATCCTGATCGCCGGTCGTTATGAAGGCATCGACGAGCGTTTCATTGAGGCGCATGTCGATGAGGAATGGTCGATTGGTGATTACGTCCTGTCTGGCGGTGAGCTGCCGGCCATGGTGCTGATCGACGCGGTGACGCGCCTTTTGCCTGGTGCATTGGGTCATGCCGATTCGGCCGAGGAGGACTCCTTTACGGATGGCCTGCTCGACTGCCCGCACTACACCCGCCCGGAGGTGTATGCGGATAAACGTGTTCCCGAAGTGTTGCTTAGTGGCAACCACGAACACATCCGGCGCTGGCGTTTGCAGCAGTCCCTTGGTCGGACCTGGGAACGTCGCGCTGATCTTCTGGATAGCCGCTCGCTTTCTGGAGAAGAGAAGAAGCTGCTGGAGGAATACATCCGCCAGCGGGACGATAGTTAACGTATCGATGATGGGCCGGGAGGCTTGTCTTAGGAGCGCAGCATGACCAACAAGATTATCCAGATGCTCGAAGCTGAGCAGATGAACAAAGAAATCCCGACTTTCGCACCGGGCGACACCGTAGTCGTACAAGTGAAAGTAAAGGAAGGCGACCGTCAGCGTCTGCAGGCCTTCGAAGGCGTCGTTATCGCCAAGCGTAACCGCGGCCTGAACAGCGCCTTCACCGTGCGCAAGATCTCCAGCGGTGTTGGTGTTGAGCGTACCTTCCAGACCTACAGCCCGCTGGTCGACAGCCTGGCAGTCAAGCGTCGCGGTGACGTGCGCAAAGCCAAGCTGTACTACCTCCGCGATCTGTCCGGCAAAGCCGCACGCATCAAGGAAAAGCTGTCCTAAGTTCGGACGCTTCTCTGACAAAAGCAGCCTAAGGGCTGCTTTTGTCGTTTCTGGCTTGCAGTAATCATGAGTGGCAGTGAGATGACCCCGAGAGAGCAAGAGATCCAGCGACGCATCGCGCTGTCGGAAACCCGTGTGACCAAGGCGGTGTTTCCACCGACCACCAATCATCACAACACCCTCTTCGGCGGCACCGCGCTGGCCTGGATGGACGAAGTGTCGTTCATCGCTGCTACGCGGTTCTGCCGTCTGCCGCTGGTCACCGTTTCCAGCGATCGCATCGATTTCAAACACGCGATACCGGCGGGCTCCATCGTCGAGTTGGTTGGGCGGGTGATCAAGGTGGGCAATACCAGTCTCAAGGTGGAAGTCGAAGTATTCGTCGAGGGGCTGTATCAGGAAGGGCGCGAGCGGGCGATCAGCGGCAGCTTCAGCTTCGTCGCCGTCGATGATCAGCATAAGCCGGTGCCGGTACTGCCGGGATTCTCTAGCTAGCCATTTGCCGGCCTTGGGCGAGGGCCGCTGATCGTCAGCCTGGTCTGCTGGTGCGTCGGGTGTTGGCTGTGGAACACTTGCCTACCCTGTAATTGAAGGTCAATCGATGCCTGCGCTGACTCACCCTCTGATCGAGCGCTTTCTCGAAGCGTTATGGTTGGAAAAAGGGCTTTCCGCCCATACTCAGGCCGCCTATCGCAGTGATCTGGAGCACTTCAATGGCTGGCTCGATGGGCGTGGCCTGGCGCTGCAGCATATCGGTCGCGACGCCATTCTCGACCATCTGGCCTGGCGTCTCGAGCAGGGCTATCAGGCGCGCTCCACGGCGCGCTTTCTCTCCGGTGTGCGCGGCTTCTACCGTTTTTTGCTGCGTGAAACGCTGATCAGTGACGACCCGACGCTGCAGGTCGAGTTGCCGCAGATCGGCCGGCCGCTGCCCAAGTCATTGTCTGAAGCGGATGTCGAAGCGCTGCTGCAGGCGCCGGACCTGGATGACCCCATCGGTCTTCGCGATCGCGCCATGCTCGAAGTGCTCTATGCCTGCGGTTTGCGTGTCAGTGAGCTGACTGGCCTGACGCTGGAGCAGGTCAATCTGCGCCAGGGGGTACTGCGGGTATTCGGTAAGGGCAGCAAGGAGCGCCTGGTGCCGCTGGGTGAAGAGGCCATCGCCTGGATCGAGCGCTACATGCGCGAAGCACGCCCGCTGTTGTTGGGTGGTAAACCCAGCGATGTGCTGTTTCCCAGTCTGCGCGGCGAACAGATGACCCGGCAGACCTTCTGGCACCGCATCAAGCACCAGGCGCAGGTTGCGGGTATCAGCAAAGCGTTGTCACCGCACACGCTACGCCACGCTTTCGCCACGCATTTGCTCAATCACGGTGCCGACCTGCGTGTGGTGCAGATGCTGCTGGGGCATAGCGACCTGTCTACCACGCAGATCTATACACATATCGCGCGCGCGCGCCTGCAGGAGCTGCATGCGCAGCACCATCCGCGCGGTTGAGTATTCATGAACGAAACCCCGTCACCGTTGCCGGTGGCGGGGTTTGTTTTTTCAGTTGTCTCGCCTGGCGAGCAGGTCGTGATCATCAGCTCTGGCTGGTGCAGGCGCTGGAGAGCTGTTCGTAGTCGAGCACTTCCACGTCACCCGCGCTGTTGCGGTAGGTCA